>JAXEJQ010000015.1:0-13751 GCA_034101475.1 Candidatus Limivivens sp. | reverse complement strand
CCTTTTGGCTATCGCCGGAACGAAAAGGATAAAACGATATTAGAAATCGTTCCGAAGGAAGCGGAAAACATTAAACTGGTTTATGAACTTTATATCTCCGGTTCTGGTTATCGAAAAATTGCAAATTACCTTACCGATCAGGGAATTCCTACTCCATCTATGGTTCGCCATGAACGTGAACTGGAAGAAGGACGTATGACCAAAAGGAGCATTGCAACAAAATGGACGGACAGCATGGTGAAGGATCTTCTGGATAATGATTTTTATATAGGCACATTTCGATTGAAGAAACGGGCAAGAAATACGGTGCATGGCAAGGACAAGCGTGTTCCGAAGGAAGAACAGTGCATCTTTGAAAATCATCATCCGGCAATCATTGATAAAGCTACGTTTTCTTTGGTACAGGAATTAAAGGAGAAACGCAACCGGACAAATTATCGTGGAAGTCGTGGGCAGTGGTTAGGTTCAGAAATTCCAAACCCATTTGGAAGCTGTCTCTTTTGCAAGGACTGTGGCAGCCGGCTGACACCGATTAAACGCAAGACTTCAAGTAGGGAGCGGAAATATTATATTTGCACCACTTATAATACGAAAGGGAAAAGCTACTGCTCCAAAGCTCATCTGATCGAAGAAGAGGATCTGATGGAAGATGTTCTCACCTATATCAAGATGTGTCGGAATGCGCTATGTGAAGTAATTGCCACCTATGATTTAAAGGATTTTGAAACAGAAAAGAAATCTATAGAAGAAAAACGCCAGGAACTTCATACAGCAATCAGTGAACGCAAAAATCAATTGAAAGTACTTCTTACACAGAAAGTAAAGGATCTGGCAGTCGCTGCCGGGAATGAGGAATTGATCAATGAAACTTACGACTCCCTGCAAAAGGATTTGCTGGCTCAGATTCATGGTCTGGAAATGCAGCTCACAGAACTGGATGAAACAGCCATTGAGACACCGGATGTGAAAGATAAATTAAAAAATGCTCTGGATGTGGTAGATAAGATCATCGCAGGAGGAACTCTTGACCGAAGAGATATTGAACTGCTGATTGACCGTATTGATGTGGATGAAAACGGCATGCCGGGAATTATATTAAAATATGGATTATCCAACCTGATTAACTACAGCCCTGCCGATGATATGAATCGCCGGGAGAATACCATTATCGCTGTTGTGATGAAACTGATCACAGAGGATCATCGTGGATATACTTCAGCAAAATATTTGTCAGAGCATATCACTGATCTTGGATTTAAGAAGACAAAGCAGAGCATCCTGCCATATATCGAATTGATGAAAGAACTGGGGATTCTGGAAGCTACTGAAAATCCATTAAAACCTTACAACATTATGAAATCAAAGGAAGAAATCACAGCACTGATTCAAGACTTTCTGCCGGATTTACCTGCAGAAATCACTGCAAAACAACTATCAGACGATTATTTACATTGCTATGAGTGCGACAGGTGGTATGCCGGAAATGGTGTTTGAATATATCCTCCGCCAGAACGGCATAGACCCTGAAACAGATCTGAACATTAACCAGAGCATTGATTTTGGCTCCACCGCAGCTGCCTTTTCCGGGGGCCAGGCCGAGTTCACAGTAGAATTTGAGCCGGCAGCCACCAGTCTGGAGGCGGAAGGAACCGGCTACGTGGTCGCCTCTCTGGGGGTAGATTCCGGTTATGTGCCCTACACTGCCTACTGCGCAAAAAAAAGCCTCCTGGAGGAATATCCGGAGGTTGCCCAACGCTTTACCAATGCTCTGCAAAAGGGAATGGATTACGTTCAGTCCCACACACCGGAAGAGATCGCCAAAACCATACAGCCCCAGTTCGAAGAAACGGATCTGGAAACCATCACAGCCATTGTCCGGCGCTATTATGAACAGGACACCTGGAAAGAAAACCTGATCTTTGAAGAAAGCAACTTCGACCTGCTTCAGAATATTCTGGAAGATGCCAAAGAGCTGAGCAAACGGGCTCCCTATGAGGATCTGGTAACCACAGAATTTGCTGAAAAGGCCGTTCAAAACCAGGCAGAATAGCCTGCCTGGCACGGTCAAAGCCGCAGCTGGATTCATTCCGGGCAGATGTCCGCGCCCGGTATGATCCAGTCGGATATCTGTTCCGGCGCTCCAAATTACGCCGGGGCGGGTCCCTTCTTCCAGGCCTCCTTCAGTTTTCCTGCCGCCCTTCGGATCTCTTCTTCCTCCAGATTTGCATAGCCCAGAATCACAGTTTCTCCGGGAATCCCTTCCCTGTTTTCCGTATAACAGCCTTCCCCTGATTCCGTATAATAACCAGACAGGCCATAAACCCGGATCCCGGCTTTCCCGGCACGACGGATGGCTTCTTCCTCTGTCATGCCATTTTGAAAGGTGACCAGCAGATGAACTCCGGCATTTTCTCCGTGAATCTGAATGCCCGGAATTTCTTTCAGCCCCTCCAGGAGGGCATCGTGGCGTCCCCGGTACAGGGCACGCATTTTATTTAAATGCCGCTCATAGTAGCCTTCCCGCAGAAATCCCGCCACGATCATCTGATCCACCCGGGATACCGTGGAAGCAAAGACGCTCCCCCGACTCCGGTAGTCTTCCATCAGCGTTTTTGGAAGTACCATATAGCTGACACGGATGGCCGGGGCAATGGATTTGGAAAAGGTACCCAGATAGATCACGCAGCCGTTCCGGTCAAAGCCCTGGAGAGAGGGTATGGGCTTTCCTTTGTAGCGAAATTCACTGTCATAATCATCTTCAATGATATAACGCCCCGGTTTCGCTTCTGCCCAGCTCAGAAGCTTCATACGCCGCTTCATGGGCATCACGGTTCCCAGGGGATACTGATGGGACGGCATGACATAAGCCACATCGGCGCCGGATCTTTCCAGTTCATCCATCCGCATTCCGTTTTTATCCAGACTCACCGAGCACATTTCATTATTCAGGGTTTTCAGTACCCGGTATGCACGCTTGTAAGTGGGGTTTTCCATGGCAATCCTCCGGGGGCTGCCCCAGATACTGCAGAGAAGCATCAGAAGAAAATCGGTTCCGGCTCCGATAATCACCTGGTCCGGCCGGCAGGATACCCCTCTGGCCTGATAGAGATAATCAGCAATGGTTTCCTGGAGAACCGCTTCGCCTGCCGGAGCACCCAGCATGAACAGCTCCTTTTTGTCATCCATCAGAATATTTTTGGACAGCTTGCGCCATGCATTATAGGGAAAGCTTCCCAGATCCACCCCGTTTGGCGAAAAATCATAAAGATAACGCTCTCTTTGTTCCGGCGGCTCCTGCCCTTCTGTATGCTTCTGAGGCACGAGATGGTAGATTCCATCCAGTTCACTGACAAAGTAGCCCCTGCAGGGAACGGATTCAATATATCCCTCCGACAGGAGCTGTTCATAGGCCATATCAACGGTACTGCGGCTTACCTGGAGATGTCCGGAGAGCTTCCTGGTAGACGGGAGCCTTTCCCCGAAAGCCAGACGTCCGCTCTGGATTTCTTCTTTAATAAACTGATAAATCTGTTCGTATAAAGGCCTGTCCGATTTTACGTCCAGGCCTATAGTCATTTCATTCATAAAATTTTTCCGTTTTCGTTTATTCCGGCTTCGGAAGCTTGAAGGAACTCTTTAAGGATACAATGCGGTTGAATACCAGGGCATCCGGTCTGGAATCGTGAGAATCCACACAGAAGTAGCCCTGTCTCACAAACTGAAAGCTGTCGTATGCTTTCGCTCCGGCAAAGTTCGGCTCCAGCCAGCAGTTTTTCAGAACCGTCAGGGAATTCGGATTCAGGTTCATGGAACCATCCTCGTTATATACCCCCTTCTCTTCATCGATCAGATTCTCATAAAGGCGCACCTCTGCCGGGATCGCCGTTCTGGCTGCAACCCAGTGAATCGTGCCTTTCACCTTTCTCCCGGTAAAACCGGAGCCGCACTTCGTCTCCGGATCATAGGTACAGTGGATCTCTGTCACCTTTCCTGTCTCATCCTTCTTATAATCCACACATTTCACAAAATAGGCACCCATCAGGCGTACTTCATTGCCCGGAAACAGACGGAAATATTTTTTCGGCGGATTTTCCATGAAGTCCTCCCGGTCGATGTAGAGCTCTCTGCCAAAGGGAACCTTCCGTTTGCCCAGTTCCTCATTTTCCAGGTTATTTTCGATCTCCAGCTCCTCCATCTGGTCCTCCGGGTAGTTGTCAATAATCAGCTTCACCGGATCCAGAACGGCCATCAGACGGGAACGCTTCAGCTTCAGATCCTCACGGATGCAGTATTCCAGCATCGCATAATCCACAATGGACTGACTCTTGCTGACACCGCACAGCTCCACAAACATCTTGATGGATTCCGGGGTAAAGCCTCTGCGGCGCAGGGCGGCAATGGAGACCAGACGGGGATCATCCCATCCATCCACATTTCCCTCTTCCACCAGCTTTTTAATGTAACGCTTTCCGGTCACCACATTCTTCAGATACAGTTTGGCAAACTCAATCTGCTTCGGCGGTTTCTCATACTCCAGCTCCCGTACAACCCAGTCGTACAGCGGTCTGTGGTCCTCGAACTCCAGCGTGCAGATGGAATGGGTCACTCCTTCAATGGCGTCCTCGATGGGATGAGCAAAATCATACATCGGATAAATACACCATTTGTCACCGGTATTGTGATGATTCAGATGTGCCACGCGGTAAATAACGGGATCACGCATATTAATATTGGAAGAAGACATATCAATCTTCGCCCGGAGTACCTTTTCTCCGTCTTTGTACAGGCCGTTTCTCATGTTTTCAAAAAGCTGCAGATTTTCCTCAATGCTGCGGTCGCGGTATGGGCTGTTCTTCCCTGGCTCCGTCAGCGTTCCCCGGTATTCCCGGATCTCATCCGCCGAAAGATCGCAGACAAAGGCTTTTCCTTTTTTAATCAGCTTTACAGCAGCTTCATACATCTGCTCAAAATAATTGGACGCAAAAAACAGGCGGTCCTCCCAGTCCGCGCCCAGCCATTTGATATCCGCCAGGATAGCTTCCACGAATTCGGTTTTTTCCTTGGTAGGATTCGTATCATCGAAACGCATATTGAATTTTCCGTTATACTTCTGGGCAAGGCCGTAGTTCAACAGGATGGATTTCGCATGGCCGATATGCAGATAGCCGTTTGGCTCCGGCGGAAATCTGGTGCATACGGTATCGCAGTGACCCTCCGCAAGGTCTTTCTCAATAATCTGTTCAATAAAATTCTTGGAAACTACTTCATTCTCCATAACTGCCTCCTGATTCTCATGTTATAATAGTTCATCTTAACATAAACATTCCGAAAAAACAATGCATGTTCTTGTATCCATCGAAAAAAACTGGTAAGATGATAACAGTTCAGCCTTTGACTGTCCCGCATGGTGTCGGCTTGCATTATACAAAACACTCCCGAGACATACGGGCACAGGAGATATCCGCGTTTTGCAGCAGCGGCACCGCAAAAGAGAAAGGAAAAAGAAGCCATGTATTATTTTATCGTTAATCCAAAATCCGGCTCCGGAAAAGGCCTGAAGATCTGGAATACTCTGGAATCCCGTTTAAAAAATGAAAAAATCCCCTATCAGGTCTTTCTGACACATAAAAAGGGCGACTCTGAAGCCTTTGCCGCAGAGATATCGTCTCACCATACGCCCTGCATTCTGACCGCGGTAGGCGGCGACGGTACTGCAAACGAAGTTCTGAACGGCCTGCAGTCCTTTGAAGGCATTACCTTTTCCTATATTCCGGTGGGCTCCAGCAACGACCTGGCCAGAGGACTGGGACTCCCGGCGGATCCTTCCGGGATGCTGGACTGCATCCTGAAGCCCTCCAGGACAATTGCCATGAACGTGGGATGCTGCCACGCAGACGGCGAGACGAAGCGTTTTTTGGTGAGTTCCGGAATCGGTTATGACGCTGCAGTCTGCCACCAGGCCCTGAATTCCAGACTGAAGAACGTTCTGAATCGAATCCGTCTGGGCAAGCTCACCTATCTCGGCATTGCCCTGCAGCAGCTGATCCGCCTGAAACCCTTCCCCATGAACCTGACGCTGGATCAGGATCAAGCTCTGACTTTCCAGGGAATCTTCTTTGCTGCCTTTATGAACCTCCCCTATGAAGGAGGCGGTTTCCGGTTCTGTCCAAAGGCTGCTCCGGATGACGGTTTTCTGGATATCTGCCTGGTGGAGCGAATGCCCCGGTTGAAAGTCCTTTTCCTGCTCCCCACCGCCTTCAAAGGCAGGCACACCCTCTTTCGCGGTATCCATATCTACCGCTGCCGCAATGTGACACTGAACCTCCCCTCACCCATGGCAATCCACACAGACGGGGAATCCTTCGCATTCCGCAGCGGGATGGAGGTCTCTCTGGAGCCCTCCTCTCTGCCCTTTATTGTCGGATAAAAAAGCATTCAGAAAGAAAACCGCCGCAAAGATTCGCTGCGGCGGTTTTCTGTGAAACAAAGCGGGCTGTGAATATCCGGATAACCACTTCGCTGCTCAGTTAAATCCAAAAAATTTCTGAGTGATCTTATAGGCCGCCACCGACACCTGGCGCCCTCCTTTTCCCGGCAGATTCATTACGGTTCCAAGAAGCCCCCTGCGAAGCTTATGATACAGAACCCGGTCTTTCTGTTTCAGATACTGCCAGAGCTCCTTCTTCTTTTCCAGATTCTCCTGGCTCCCGGAGCGAATCATCATAATCGAAGAAATCGTCGTAATCACATCCAGATAGCTGATCATGTAATTGCGCAGCCTTTTTTCCGGAAGCTTCATTCCGGACATGGTATCGATCATCAGTTTATTGACCTTAATCTGCTGATCAATCCGGCGGATCATCACCGCTTCATTGACCGACTGATCCTCCCGCCCGATAAAATAATGATAGAAAACTCTGTCCAGATAATACATCTTCTTCACGCTGGGCAGCGGCTGAAACACAAACAGATTATCCACATAAAAGGTATGCTTCGGCAGCTCCAGCCCGCATTCACGCAGCAGATTTGTCCGATAGATAACCGAATGCATGAGGATATAGTGCCCCTTCAGCATGGGACGCATCTGAGGCCAGCTGAACACTTCCTCCTTTGGAAGAGCCGACCGGTACTGCATGATCTTCTTGTGCTTCGCTCCTACTTTATCATAGACAAAATTGCTGATGAACATATCCACCGTATCCGGTCCCTTTAACAGTTCCTTTAAGGTCTCCAGAATCTCCAGAAGCACTCCCGAGTCCACCCAGTCATCACTGTCAACCACTTTAAAATAAACGCCGGTGGCATTGCGGATTCCGGCATTGACTGCTTCTCCGTGACCGCCGTTTTCCTGGTGAATCGCCTTTACGATTCCCGGATATTTCGCTTCATATTCATCTGCTATTTCCGCTGTCCTGTCATGGGAACCATCGTCCACCACCAGGATTTCCACATCGTCGCCTCCCGGAAGAAGGGATTCAATGCATTTTGCCATATACTCCTGCGAATTGTAGCAGGGAATGGCCACTGATAAGATCTTCATATTTTTTTCTCCGATTCGTATTTTTCCTGTCCCAGCCGGATCTGCAGATAGTCGGTATAGGCCGCAAAAGCTGCCGGTATGGGATATTCTTTCTCAGTCCGGGAAGGTTCCACAAAAAGGAGTCCGTCCCGGACACTGTGTTCCAGTTCCTCTACACGGATGGCATAGCCTGTCATGTGCCATTCAATATGGCTGAAGATGTGTCTGGACTCCTTCAGCTCCTGAATATGGACAGGTTCCATCCCCCAGTCCCTTAAAAGCTGCAGGACTTCTTCCCTGTCCAGCCTGCCAGGCAGATTCGGCAATTCATACAGCCCTGCCAGCAGTCCTTTGTCCGGTCTCTGGCTGATGGCAGCTTTCTCACCGTCCCGGATCACCAGCACCGTCCGGTCTTCAATCTTTCTGGCCTTCTTCGGCGCTTTTCTTGGAAACTCCGCCGTCCGCCCCTGAATCCGGGCCAGGCACAGCTCCTTCAGCGGACATTCTTCGCATTTCGCCGGTCCGTTTGGCACGCAGACCGTGGCCCCCAGCTCCATGAGAGCCTGATTGAAGGCCCCGGGACGATTCTGGGGCATCACAGCCTGAAGTTCCTCCTCAATCCGGCGCTTGACAGACTGCTTCAGAATATCCTCCTCCAGAACCAGAATCCTGGAAAATACCCGAAGCACATTTCCATCCACCGCCGGAACCGGAATCCCGTATGCGATGGAAGCCACCGCACCGGCCGTATAAGGCCCAATCCCCGGCAATTCCAGAATCTTCCCGTAATCCGCGGGCATCCTTCCTCCGTACTGTGCCATCAGGATCTGTGCTGCCTTCTGGAGATTTCTCGCCCGGTTGTAATAGCCAAGCCCTTCCCAGAGCTTCAGAAGCCGGTCCTGGGAGCATTCCGCCAGATCCCGTACACCCGGCAGAGCGCTCAGAAACCGCTCATAAAAGGGCTTTACCGCCTCAACTCTGGTCTGCTGGAGCATAATCTCCGAAATCCACACCCGATAGGGCGTTGGCTCCTCCCGCCAGGGCAGAACCCGGGCATGGGAATCAAACCACCCCAGCAACGGCTCCACAATCTCTTCTAATCTGTTCATCTCATAATTCCACCTTCACCGGCTGATCAATCGTCATGGAATCCGGTGTCACCAGACAGTCCCGGGCAAAAATCCGGACTCCCTGTTCTGCGGCATCCCGCAGTGCTTCCCCAAAGGCCGGATGAGTCCGGTCATTGGGCATCAGGCAGTGAACACCCTTCATCTGGATTACGAATAGCAGACAGGCCTCATATCCCTCCTGCCTGCACCGCACAAGCTCCTTAATATGACGGACGCCGCGCTCTGTCGGCGCATCCGGAAACCTGGCTACCCCATCCTCTTCCAGCGTAACCCCCTTCACTTCCAGAAAAGCCCGGCATTCCCCTGCTTCCAGATAGAAGTCAAACCGGGAATTCCCGTAAACACTCTCCGGCTTCAGCAGCGTAATCCCCGGAAACAGCTCCCCTTTCTGCAGCCATTCCGCTGCTGCCCGGTTCGGAGCCTGTGAATCCAGGTTAATCACTTCTGTTCCTTTTCTGACACTGATCAGATCGTATTTTGTCTTTCTGGCAGGATTGGCGCTCTCCGAAACCCAGACCTCCGTCCCGGGGATCAGAAGCTCCCGGCACCTGCCGGTATTTTTCACATGGCAGATTTCCGTCCGGCCCTCCAGAAAAACCTGGGCAATAAAACGGTTTGGCCTGGACTGAAAAATGCCCTTTTTTACATTTGGATACCACATAACGCTTCCTCACCGGTAAAAACATACCACCGGAAAACCTGTATAAATATTTTCGTACATCAGAGCCGCCATGTCAACGGGCAGATTGATACATCCATGAGACCCACTGGTCTGATAGATACTGCCGCCGAAGCTGTCTCTCCAGCTTGCGTCATGGAAACCGATCCCCCCGTTAAAGGGCATCCAGTAAGTGACCGGCGTTTCATAGGAATCCCCAGGCGTATCGCTCTTCAACACCGCCGGTGATTTCTTATAATAGAGGGTATAAATACCCCCGGGTGTCGCGTGATCCCTGGAAAGATCCCCGGACACAAAATCTGTGTCCAGAAGTACCCGGTAGTCCACATACATCCAGAGGTGCTGTCTGGTCAGATCCACCTCGATATAGCTGCCTCCCATATCACAGTTTTCAAAGCTTAAGGCCGTCTGGGCATAGGCCGGGTTCCTGGTTTCCTGCTGACTGTTTTCCAGATCTGCTTTCAGGTTTTCGATCTCTGCTGCCTGGTCGATTTTCCACCCATAGCTGCCTCCGCTGACCGTCACATAAGTTCCATCGTGGGTTTTAAACTCTCTGCTCTTATTATAAGTATCATGGCGTTCCGCCAGCCCTGCCACATAGAAAGCCACTGCCGACTCATCCAGCGTCACATTCCCTTCTTCATCGGCAATCAGCCAGTCCCTGATGGTAGTCCCGTCCAGCACTTCCTTTTTCTCTCCAAAAACATATTCCACCCGGGTATCCGTATAACGTTTCAGATTCTTATAAAGATTTTTCAGATAAGGATCCTCACTGGTCACCTCCGGGTCAACATAACAGCCCTGATCCTCCAGAGAGACGCCGGAAGCCCTGGCCTGGATCACCTTTTTCATCAGCTCCTCCAGTTTTTCAAAATCAATCAGGTTTCCCTTTTTTTCCCGGATCAGCTGATAGGTGCTTCCCTTAAATTCAATCCTGGCATCCTCCGGCGCTTCCATGTTCTGCATACAGGAAAGCTCCTGCAGCGTCTGTTTCAGCTTCTCCTCGTCGTAGGCAGTACTGGATTCAAAAGTATACTCATAGCTTTTGAAAAAGCTGACGGGCCATTCAAAGGCTCCCTGTTCTACCTTAAACAGCTCGACTTCATTCCGGGATACATAGTGATAATCGATGTCAGCCGCATCAATATACTCCCGTTCCCCGCCTCTCTCTGCAATCTCAATATGGTACTTCTCTGCTTCTTTCGTCATGCGTTCCTCAATCTCTTCAACGGTACAGCCGGAAGCATCGATCCCATTCACAGTCGTATTCGGCAGAAATTTATCCTGGAAGTAAATCATCCCGCCCACGTAGACAGCCACACACAGTGCAGCCAGAATGCCGGCCGGGATTAAAACCGCCTTTCTCCATGGAAAACCCTTTTTCCTCTGCTGCACCCCTTTGTCTTTTCCTTCTCCTGGCTGTTTCTGATCCCTTCCGCCATCCAGATCCTCCAATGTAATTTCCTTCATATCCCCCTCATTCCGGCCTTCTCCGGAAGACCCTTCTGGTTTTGCTTTTTTCACTCAAATATCATATCATTTTCTTTGTGGCAGAGAAAGCCCTTTTTCAAGACTTAAAGAAAAATTAATAAACCCTCTGGTCTTTCCATATGCCGAGTCCTGCATTAATCATTCATGGAAACGATCCAGGTACTATAGCCATATCTTCGCAGCATTCTTTCCATTTCCACCGCATATTCCATCTGCGGCCAGAATCCCACCCGCACTCTGTAAAGACCGTTTTCCACAAGCATATACACCGGAAATCCCTGGCTTGCCAGGGTAAACATCATCTCCGCCGCATTTTTTCTGTTCTGAAAGGCGCCTGTCTGAACGCTGTATACAATAGATTTCTGTGCCGGCATTTCCTGACTGCTGGTGCCTTCTTCCCGGATCGTTTCCAGAATTCCATCTGCTATGGCCTGGGCCACCTGCTGAAATTTTTCGTCAAAAATCCGGTTGTCTTCCTCACTGTTGATAAAACCTGCTTCTACCAGCACCGCCGGCATTTGGGTTCTCCGCAGCACAATCAGTCCAGGTCTCTCCTCAATTCCCAGATTTTTAAAGCCTGCTTTCTCCAGTTCCCTGTTAATATTCTCAGCCATCTGAAGCTTTATTCCTGATTTGTCATAAACCAGCGTCTGCACTCCGGAATACTGATCCGGTATGGGACCCGAATTCCGATGAATGGAAACAAAAAAATCCGCTCCTGCCTGGTTCGCAATCCGGGCTTTTTCAAAAGGCTGATGATAGACATCCTCTGTACGGGTATAAACAACATCCACACCATTTTGCTGCAGAATATTTCCCACTGCCAGAGCCAGCGACAGATTATCATTCTTTTCCTCCCGGCCCTGAAAGACTGCTCCGCTGTCCCGCTCTCCTCCATGACCGGCGTCGATCACTACAATCGGTGGCATAAAAAAACCTCCTTGCCTATTCTTTATAGAATATGCAGGAGGTTTCCATCCCGGAACTTCTTTTTCACTCTCCGGTTTATATTGCCAATTCCGACTCCGTTCATTCCGCCCTTTTTCCGGAACAGTTCTGATTCATGGCAGTTATGCAGCCGCTGCGGTCAACTTCAGAACCGGACGCAGACGGACGGCAATGGCTCCGGCCAGCAGAATTTTCACTGCATCTCCCGGGAGGAAAGGCCATACACAGTATGCCAGGCTGGTACCCAGATCCAGTTCGGTAACCACCATAAACCAGATCGTTCCCAATACATAGCATGCCGCACAGCCAACCACAGCGGCAATGCACATTTTCCAGAATGCATAGCCCCATTTTTCACAGATCAGTCCTGTGATAAAAGCGCTGAGAATATAGCCAATGGCATAGCCGCCCGTTTTTCCCAGAAGAGCTCCAAGGCCGCCTGTCAGTCCGGCCATTACCGGAACCCCTACCGCCGCCAGAAGAATATAGATCGCCTGACTCAGAGCTCCGTATTTTTTCCCAAGCAGAAGAGCCGACAAATGGACGCTGAACAGCGCAAGGTTAATCGGAACCATGGGAAGGGGAATCTGAATCTGACTGCATACAGCGGTCAGGGCTGCAAAAAGGGCACAGTAAGCCAGCATCTGCGTTTTCGATTTCATTTTCATAAGATCCTCCAGTTGAGCAAACGCTCAGTTTTTTTCTTGTCACATTATATGCCCTTTTTTTTTGATTGTCAACCTTTTATTTTTATTTGGTTTACAATTTACCATAAAATTCCCGGACAGCAGCCATGTGGTGAAGCATGCTTGCATGCGCAGACACATGGATATTGGACGGGCTACCCGTATGAGCAAGCAGCGGAGCGAATTGCGAATACGGGGCGATTGCGTTTACAATCGACTTTTATTATTGGAGATGTCTGCATCAGCAGACATTTCCGTTTCGTTTACAACAGACCAACGGTCCTGAAAATGCTCCAGATATAGGGAGCCCCGAAGCTTCCCAGCTTTTTGGGACCAGTGATCGGATCCCCTGCCGCTTTTCCCGCAAGTATTTTCTGATAAGCCCTTGTCACAGAAGCCTGGGTGATGGATTTTGCCTTTCTGTCACAGAACAGTTCCCCGCCCCGGATCCGATACCGGAAAGGCAAGCCCTTGCTGGTGAAAAACTGCGCTCCCTCATACAGGCAGAAAACCTCCCAGAGAAGCTTTGACAGTTCCTCCTCTGAATCGCAGGCCAGCAGAGCCTCCACTGCCCGGCGGCGCTGTCCTTCCATCTGGCTTCTGCTTTTTTCCATCCGGAAATTTTTCAGAAGAACTCCTGATCTTTCTGCAAAATTCTCACATACGACCTGATATCCACAATTTTCAAAAAAAGATCTGGCCGTCAGGGAGGCAAAGGTGAAAAAACCATTTTCTTCATCCGCTGCGCTGCATTCCAGCTCTCTGAGCAGCTTCCCGCCAATGCCCTAGCCCTGGAAATCCTTATGGACATACAGACAATCCAGAAAACCCTTCTCTCCCATATTGGCAAAGCCCAGAATCTTTCCCTGCTTCTCCGCCACCAGAGTCCGGCTCTCCAAAAAACGCCGGTTCCATGCTTCTTCCTCAAAAGAAGCAGAGAGCCATGCTTCAATCTGCTCCGGTAAATAATCCCTGCTGTTAACATTCCGAACAGTGTCCTGATATAGCCGGTACAGTTCCTGACAGTCCTTTTTTTCATAAGCGCGTATGTTCAAGCTGTTCTGCTTCATCCGATACCGCTCCTTTTTCATGATTTCCCGGGAACCCTTCTCAGAATTTTTCTCCAAAGATCTGTTTCCCCTCCGTTCTTTTCTATCTTTACTATGAAACAGAATCTTGTGGGGGGATAAAAAAGCGCAAACTACCCCTATAACAAGATTTTGGTTCAAAATTTATAATTAAACTGGATATGCTTCCATGGCTGCAGGCATTTTCCAGCCTAATGATTTTAACTTCTT
>JAXEJQ010000014.1:0-10040 GCA_034101475.1 Candidatus Limivivens sp. | reverse complement strand
TTCTTATCCCGTTTATTTACTGTTAGGTCTGTTCTTTTAGAACTAAATTCATTCGAATTTTTCAAGGATATGTCACTGTTCAGTTATCAAGGTTCTTTAGTTTGCTGTCTCCGAATTTCTCAGACGCAACTCTGATATAATATCACGTCTTTTTTAATCTGTCAACAACTTTTTTTATTTTCTTTTAAAAAATTTTGTCATTCTTCTTTCAAAATCTTTTAAAAAAACCTGCTGCATCACCTGCAGCGAAGACTATAATACCATTTGATTTCCCCTTTGTCAACAACTTTTTTCATTTTTTTCACACTCTGTTTTCCCATTGGATACCCCATCAGCACTGTAATTTTCCTTTTCCAGAATGTGAAGAAGAGATTTCAGCAGTCTGGAATCGTCCTCCGCAGCCAAAATACGCATTGACTATTCCTCCCAACAGGACCATTTTACCATAGCTGCCTAAAGGGAAACTAAAAGGAGCAGCCTCATTCTCCCCCGCAGTGCAATCCTGCGCAATACGTTTTTTGTATTACAGGAAGCCTGTGAGGCATAGAACAATATGGAATACTTTCCCATAATACAAGAAAAAAGGCCCGGAAATCCGGGCCTTACTCTGTCAGTCAGATATCGCAATCCACTTTGCCGCTTCCCTATAACCAGACAGCCACTTCTTTATAACAGAACAGCCGCTTCCTTATAACCGGACAGCCGCTTCATCGTTTATCGGTTAAAAGAACAGCTTCAGAAAGAGATTGGTATCATACAGGTAACAGAGAATTTCACTCTCATAAATCATATTCAGCAGCTTTCTGCCGCCTTCCAATCCGGAAAACAGAGTGATCACCAGAAAGACCAGCCAGATCACCACCACTCCCTGGGCAGCTCCCAGGCCAAAGCCCAGGATCCGGTTGATTCCGTTCAGCACCGGGAGGCTGGCAGCCGCGCTCAGCATCATCACCACAAGGGAGAGAAGAAGCCGAACCAGAAGAAACGCCGCGAGATAAACCAGAATCGACAGAATCAGATCCGATAGAAAGCCCGCCAGATAGCCGCGGAAGCTGTCAACCGCCATCCGCGCATAATTCTCCTGGTTATTGTTTTTGATAAGCTGCTCCTTTAAAATCTCCGGCAGCTTCAGGTTTTCAATATACTGTTCCTGCGCATCCGCATCCGTCAGGTATGCTTCTCCCGCATTTCCGACCAACGTTTCACAGCGTTCCTGCACCCAGGAATAAACCGGTGTGTACTCTTTCAGGAAATCTCTGACATAGGGCGTGGCAAAATAAACCAGCACCAGCGTCAGAACCAGAAATATCATGGATGTCAGCGTTTTTATAAATCCCCGCCGGTATCCTCTCACCGCATACAGCAGCAGAACCAGCAGCACAATGATTGTCAGTAAATGAATCTCCATAGTCCTCCTATCGTACTCTGATCAGTTCCGTGGATTCCGTACTGGAAACCAGATAACTCCGGAAACTGTCTGTCTTCACAACGTCCAGAATGGGCTTATTATAGGTCACCGATACCTTTTTCCGTCCGCCGGCAGTAAAGACCTCAAACATCTTCTCATTATAGAGAATCACGTTTCCGTCCTGGATCCGGATACCGGTGTAGTCCTGGTCCAGATAACGCTGCATGACCATTTTCCCATTTAAATTGTAGAGCTGAAGCCTGTACTTGTAATTCTCCCTGTCACTGGCAAACACAAAGCCGATGTACGTGTCATCGTGGAAGGTGCTCAGAATCTCTTCGGTAAAGGTCTTGTGTACCTTCACCTCCGGAATCTGGCTGCCCCGGTAAACGGAAAATCCGTCACTGTGAATGGCCACAGCCGTGTTGTTATCCGCGAAATATACCTGTGGAACCACCACATTTTCATAAACGGCACTGCTGACCAGATTGTTCAGCTCCGCCTGGCCCACGGAATCAAAATTGTAAAACGCGATTTTCGTGCTCATGTTCCCTTCGGTAGCCAGCAGATAGGATACCATCATTTTCAGCCCGTCCGAAGAAAGGGCCACATCCATAGGATACCCGGACTGATTGATCGTAGTCCGGTTCGCGGCGATTTCCGTGCCGTTTTTTTCGTAGAAGTTGATCCACGTCACATCGCCGTCTTCCTGAGCCACCGACACCACGCCCTGCCTGGCCACCTTTACCTTCGTAATGGGCAGCGTGGTTTCAAACTGCCCCGCGAGTCCATCTTCGTTAAAAATGCAGACCTGGGTCCCCTGCTGTTCCGCAATGGCTGCTGTCGTACCGCAGATATCCGCCAGCGGTGTCTGCATGCTGTAGGTTGCGCTCCATTTCACCGCACCCTTTGCCGTAATGCAGGAAACGCCGTCCGGACTGTATTTCAGCAGATTCTTTCCGAAGGGTTCATAAATCGTCCCGTTTACGTCCTTCCATCCCTCGCCGGACACCACGCCGAAGGAGGTCTCCACCCGGAAATACAGAACCAAAACGCCGATCAGCAGAACAAGGGCCAGGATGCTCAATGCCAGAAGCCGTTTTTTATGCCTGATCCTCTGATAAACCCTAAGATCCCGGATCTCTCCCTGCTTTGTCCGCAGAGTCTGACCAATCCCCCCAAAAAAATGTTTGATTTTATTCATACTGTTTTTCTTTCGTCCTTTGTATTTTGGAATAGTATCAGTATAACACAGAGAAAAAAAACTGTCTATGGAAGCACTATTTTTTGTCCGGGTAAAATCTGATTTGGATTTTCGATATTGTTTGCCTGGCAGATCTGATCGATCATATCCAGAGAACCGTAATACATCTCGCATACGTCTGCCAGAGTATCTCCTTCCTTCACCACATATTCCGCCCGCATGGAATGCGAGATGGCTTCCTCGGTGCCGCTCTGGCTCCCTGTACTGTTCTGCCCGGCGGTGCCGCTCTGGTTCATCATGCCGTCCTGGTCACCTGTCCCGGCATCACCCGCAGCGTTCCCCTGGGCTTCTGCCGCATTCTGCTCTGCTGTACTGCTTTGGCCCACTGTACTGTCCTGATCCGCCACATTCCTTTGATCCGCCGCACTGCCCTGATCCGTCGTATCGCTTTGCTCTGCCGCTTCATTCAGGATCCCGTTCTCTCCCGAAGTGTCCGCATCCGCCCGGGCTTCCAGCTGCGTATCCTCCGGCATCGAAATCACCTGGACATCCAGGCCATTTTCCCCTTCCGTCTCTTCTGTCTCCTCCCGGATTTCCGCGGAAACCTGAATCGAAGGCGCAGCCGCTTCCGAAGCGGTCTGAGCCATATTTTCCACAGTCTGTTCTACTTCTTTCATTTTGTCATAGTTTTGTATCATAGTAATCCCGATGGCAAACAAAGTCAGCACCAGAAAAGCCCCCGCACTGTAGACAAGTCTGGAAGAAAAGGCCTTTTCCTTTGTCCGGCCTTTTGTCCCCGCCGTTTTGGACTCGATGATTTTCCTGAAATTCCGGATGGCGCTGTCGCTGACCTGGGCTTCCTTCTCCACCGATTTTCCGCTGTTCCTCCAGACCATATAGTCCTGCATAAGCTGGTTTTTTTCATAATAGATATAATATCCCCGCTGTCTCGTCAAAACGCCGTTTTCCGCCAGATAAATGCCTTCCTCTTCCTCGTCTTCATCGTACAGAATCAGTACCGGCTGCTCCTTTTCAAAATGCTGCCGGTACACCTGCTCCATTTCCTCTGTCACTTTCCAGGTGCCGCCCATAGTTCTGATAAACCATCCGATCACATCCCGGCCTTCAAAATACTCTTTTGCCTCCCGGTAAATCTGTTCCCAGGTCTCCTCCGGGAAGGCCGGATCCTCCACCTCCAGCGCCCCATTCACAAAATAACAGGTGCTGCCTTCATTCTGGCGGATTTCACCAAGCAGCACCGCTGCCTTTACCTGGCGCAGATAAGTCACCGCATAATCCTCCAGATAGACCCGGTTTCCGTTTCCCGCCTCTCCGATCTGCCGGATATTCCTTGGCAGCTTCCTCTTTTCGCTTTCTGTGTCATTTCCCCTGTTCACCATTCCTTCATACCCCTTTTCTGTCTCCAAATACCATTTCCGTGCCCTGCGCATCCTCGCGGAGCGTATATCAGACGGGGGATTGACTCCCACCATTGATCTATACTTCTTCCTCACCTCCTGAAAAGGCGGGAGTCATCTTCCATCTGATATGCTTCTTACTCACCGCCTGAAGATGTGGGAGTCATTTTTCATCTGATATACTACCATGGATCGACTGCGGATTTTAGCAATCGGTGGTGGAAATTCCAGGAGTTTTGCGACAATTTATGCCCCGCCGGCGGACAGCTCGTGTATATTTTACCGGGTGCGTGGATAAACTTTAGAAAAGACGAAAGGAACCGGACTATGAATTCTCAGGAACTGGAAGAACTGTATTATATCAACTCAAAAGAAGACGGAGCCGCCGGAAAGCTGGCAGGATATCTCCGGGAAATGCTGCGTTCCCTGCCCAGAAGCCCGATCTTTCTGTGCATCGGCAGCGACCGGGTCACCGGAGACAGCCTCGGACCCATGATCGGAAGCCATCTGCAGAGCCAGATTACAGAAGAAACCGGCATTTCCATTTATGGTACTCTGGAAATGCCGGTTCATGCGCTGAATTTAAAAAGTACACTGGAACGCATTCACACGCTCCACACAGATCAGCCGCTGGTAGCCATCGACGCCTCCCTGGGCGTGCGGGAGCATCTGGGCTATATCACCATCAGCCGGGGAAGCCTTTCCCCTGGAGCCGGTGTCAACAAAACCCTGGAATGCGCCGGGGATATCTCCATCACCGGCATCATCGGCGTCTCCGGGCCTTTCTCCCATATCACTCTGCAGACCACCCGCCTGTCGGCAGTGATCCCGGTGGCGGAACAGATTGCCAGGGGAATCTGCCTGGCCTGCTGCGCTCACTCATCCCCGGAAGACTTCTGCTTTTCGCCCTCGGGCTTTTTCACCGCAGGCGGAAGCCATCTGGCCGCCCAGCGGTACATGCTGCGGTAGCCCCAGAGCGGTCTGAGCTTCGGTGGCCGGACCTTCCCGGCGTAATAATCAGCCACCTCCCGTGCTCCGGAATATTTATCCGTCATACAGATCACATAGGCTTCCGGATATCTGGGCGGAACAAACGTAAGGGGCCACATATGCTTCAGAATGATATCCTGCTCCAGAGGCGACAGTTTGAAATAGCGCTGGGCATTCTGCAGGGCAGCTCTGGGATGGGTCAGTCCGTGAAAACGCTCTCCGGTTTTTCTGGCGTGGGTATGCCAGTCATACAGAAACAGATCATGGAGCATCCCCGCCCGGGCCGCCGCCACAGCGTTCAGTCCGAAAAGCCTGCAGATCTCATAGTTATAGTAGGCCACATTGAGACAGTGGTCATAACAGGTAACGTCCGCGTGATGGGGAAACTGCTTCATGGCCAGTACCGCCGGATGCTCCAGCAAATCCCGGATGCAGTCATAAAACTCCGGATTCTGTCTCAGCTTCTCCTCCCAAATCTGCCTTTTTTCGGTATTCCATGTCTGCTTCTTTCCTGCATCACTCATCCCAATCTCCTCCGTCGGTCAGATTTCCGTATCCGGCAAAGGGACAGGCATCGCCTGTCCCCCTGTCTATTTACCAGAATTCCATCTATTTTGCAAAAGCTTTTACTTTCTCATAAATGCCCTTGGCATCCAGACCGTATTTCTCCAGCAGAGCTGCAGCCGGGCCGGATTCTCCGAAGGTATCCTGAATACCGATCCGCAGAACCTGTGTCGGAGCTTCCTCGCACAGACATTCACATACGGCGCTTCCCAGACCGCCGATTACGGAATGCTCTTCCACTGTTACAACCTTTCCGGTTTCCTTCGCGGCTGCGATAACCAGCTCCTTATCCAGCGGCTTCACCGTATGGATATTGATCACTTTTGCGGAAATGCCATCTTTTTCCAGCATTTCAGCTGCCTCCAGGGAAGCGGCTACCGGAAGTCCGGTGGCAATGATGGTCAGATCTTTTCCTTCTCTCAGGGTAACACCCTTGCCGATCTCAAACTTGTAATCCGGACGGTCATTGATCACCGGAACAGCCAGACGGCCGAAGCGCAGGTAAACCGGACCCACATACTCTACCGCTGCCTCTACGGCTGCTCTCGCCTCCACATCATCGGAGGGATTGATGACAACCATCCCGGGAATGGAACGCATCAGCGCCATATCCTCATTGCACTGATGGGTGGCACCGTCCTCGCCGACAGAAATACCCGCATGAGTCGCTCCGATCTTGACATTCAGATGCGGATAGCCGATGGAGTTACGAACCTGCTCGAAAGCACGTCCTGCCGCAAACATGGCAAAAGAGCTCATGAACGGGATCTTTCCGGTGGTGGAAAGTCCTGCCGCGATACCTGCCATGTTGCACTCTGCGATACCGCAGTCAATGTGACGCTCCGGAAAAGCCTTTTTAAAGGTGCCGGTCTTGGTAGCGGCAGCCAGGTCAGCATCCAGAACAACCAGATTCTCGTATTTTTTGCCCATTTCCACAAGAGCGTTGCCGTAGCTGTCTCTTGTCGCGATCTTCTTTACTTCTGACATAATGCTTCACCTACCTTTTCCAGATCTGCCATAGCGATTGCATATTCTTCATCGTTGGGTGCCTTGCCGTGCCAGCCCACAGAATTCTCCATGTAGGATACGCCCTTGCCCTTCAGGGTGCGCATGACGATGGCAGTGGGCATTCCCTTAGTCTCTCTGGCTTCATCAAAAGCAGCCTTCAGCTGATCGAAATCATTTCCGTCCGCCACGTTGATCACATGGAAGTTGAATGCTTCGAACTTTTTGTCAATGGGATACGGATTGCAGACATCTTCGATTTTACCGTCAATCTGCAGGCCGTTGTTGTCAACGATCACCACCAGGTTGTCCAGCTTTCTGGCTCCTGCAAACATGGATGCCTCCCATACCTGTCCTTCTTCAATCTCGCCGTCGCCCAGCAGGGTGAAAACGCGCCAGGACTCTCCGCTCATTTTCGCGGACAGAGCCATACCCACTGCAGCAGAAATTCCCTGTCCCAGAGAACCGCTGGACATATCCACGCCCGGAATGTGCTTCATATCCGGATGGCCCTGGAGATAGGATCCCAGGTGGCGCAGAGTCTTCAGATCCTCAACGGGGAAATAACCTCTGTTTGCCAGAGTGGAATACAGTCCGGGAGCCGTATGGCCCTTGGACAGAACAAAACGATCGCGGTCCGGCTTCTTCGGATCCTTCGGGTCAATGTTCATCTCTTCAAAATACAGATAAGTAAACAGCTCGGTTGCAGACAGGGATCCGCCCGGATGACCGGCTTTTGCGCTGTGAACAGCTGTCACGATACCTTTGCGGATCTCGTTGGCTGTTTTCTGAAGTTCTAATTTATTCATGCTTTCTCTCCTCGATTATTCGCCAAAAACTGCTTTGTAGTCCGCCTGGAACTTTGCGATTCCGGCATCGGTCAGCGGGTGTTTGGTCATCTGCTCGATAACAGCATAAGGTACCGTTGCAATGTCAGCGCCTGCCAGTGCACAGTCTGTTACATGGATCGGGTTGCGGACACTCGCTGCGATGATTTCGGTTTCAATGCCTGCTACTGCGAAGATATCAGCGATCTCGCGGATCAGGTCGGTTCCTCTGGTGGAAATGTCATCCAGACGTCCCAGGAACGGAGATACATAGGTGGCGCCTGCTCTGGCTGCCAGAAGAGCCTGGTTTGCAGAGAAGATCAGGGTTACGTTGGTCTTGATTCCCTCGGAGGACAGAACCTTGGTAGCCTTCAGGCCTTCTACGGTCATGGGGATCTTGACAACCATGTTCGGATGGATCTTCGCGATTTCACGTCCTTCTGCGATCATGCCTTCCGCATCGGTGGTAGTTGCTTTTACTTCGCCGCTGATGGGGCCGTCAACGATGGAAGCGATCTCCTTGATAACCTCAACAAAATCTCTGCCTTCCTTGGCAATCAGAGAGGGATTTGTGGTAACGCCGCAGATCACGCCCATGTCATTTGCCTTGCGAATGTCTTCCACTTTTGCTGTGTCGATAAAAAATTTCATGATAATTTCCTCCATAAAGCATTGCTTATAAATAATAATGGTTACGTTTTCTTCAGTATAGCAAAAAAACGAAATGAGTTCAATAATAATTTGTTTAATTATTAAACAAATTATATTGCCTTTCAAATCCAGTTCTTTTCAATTTTCCACAAAGGAATGAGGTTGGGTTCAAAAGATGCCATACGGATTGTTCCGTGCTTCGCACTCCCACAATCCTGCATCAAGGAATAAAAAAGTCAAAACGGATACTGCTCCACCTCTTCCGGTGTGGGGATCGAGGCGATGGCTCCGTTTCTGGATACCGCTATGGCAGAGGCCTTCGCACACCGCTCCAGAATCTGCGGCATGGCCATGCCGTCCAGCAGTCCTGCCACGAAATAACCGGTAAAGGTATCTCCCGCCGCAGTGGTGTCCACTGCCTTCACCGGGAAAATGCCCTGGCGAAGAATCGTGTTCCCGCTCCGGTAAATCACGCCGTCCTGTCCCAGAGTCAGCACCACCTGTGCCTCCGGATACTTCCGGATCAGCGCCTCCAGAATTTTCTCCGCTTCCGTTTCCCCTGTCATCTGCTCCCCTTCGATTTCGTTGAGCATGAAAATGGATATTTTACTCATATCACAGGAATCCAGGGCACTGTCAAAGGGGGAAGGATTCAGCACGATCCTCATGCCCTTTTCATAGGCCTGATCAATGATATAATCCATCCGGTTAATTTCATTCTGAAGCACCAGAAGGTCGCCTTCTCCGAAATCTCCCAGCACCTCATCCACAAACTCCCGGCTGATCTGCCGGTTGGCGCCCCCATACAGAAGGATACAGTTCTGGGCATTTTTATCCACCTGGATAATCGTATGACCGCCCTTCCCCTCTGTTTTGCGGATATAGGAGGTATCCACGCCGTTTTCCAGGCAGACATCCAGAAGCGGCTGGCCGTCCTCGCCGATCTGGCCCGCATGGAAGACCGGCACACCGGCCTTTGCCATGGCAACCGACTGATTCAGCCCTTTTCCTCCGCAGAAAACCTGCATACCGGAGGATGCCAGCGTCTCGCCCGGTCCCACCATATGATCCACCGCGTAAACGAAATCCAGGTTCAGGGAACCAAAATTTAATACTTTCATCCCGCTCTCCTTTTCCGCCTTCACCTATCTGCCGCTCTCTCTGAGATCCCGCACGCTGCCCCGCTCGATAAACTGGGTACAGATCTGGATTTTCAGTTTGGAATCCTCCCCGTCAATCAGCTCCCGCAGCCTGCGCACCGCTGCCTTCCCCATGTCCTGCTTGGAAACCCGCAGGGTGGTCAGGCCCGGTGAAGAAATCGAAGAAAAAGTCAGATCATCAAAGCCAATCACCGACACGTCCTCCGGGATCTGAAAACCGGCCTCTGTGAGGGCCTTCATGGCCCCCAGGGCAATCATGTCATTATCCGCAAAAAACGCGGTGGGAAGCTCCGGCTTCTTCATCAGATATTCTTTCATGTCATTATAGGCGCCGTCCATGGTAGGTGACAGCGTAATGGTGTATTTTTTTTCAATCGGAAGTCCCGCTTTGTTCAGCGCTACCTGATAGCCCACCGCCCGGGAGCGGAATGCCTTGATCCGGAAGCTTCCCCGCAGATAGCCAATCCTTTTATGGCCCTTGCCGGCCAGATATTCCGTTGCCATCCGGGCCGAATCCGCATTATTGATGAGAACCCCGTTAAAGCTCATATCCGCGCACCAGTTATCCAGCAGCAGAAGCGGACAGGTGGCGCCCCGGTAAATATCCAGATCCTCCTCCATCAGCTCCGTGCCCAGCAGGATCACCGCGGAGGCCTTGTCATTCATGATCCAGCGGACCTGTTCCTCATAATTCTCATCCCGGCTGTCCAGAGTGCAGACCGTCATTTCCAGGCCGTGGGCCCGGCATTCCCGCTCCACTCCGTCAATCAGCAGGGGAAAGAACGGCGTATCATCCACGATCAGTCCATTTTT
>JAXEJQ010000013.1:0-57716 GCA_034101475.1 Candidatus Limivivens sp. | reverse complement strand
TAAGCGTGAAGCCCCCCTCAAGATGAGATATCCCATGCGAAAGCAATAAGACCCCTTGAAGACGACGAGGTAGATAGGTCAGAGGTGGAAGCACAGTAATGTGCGGAGCTGACTGATACTAATAGGTCGAAGGCTTATCCTAGGTTTGGGTTGGATGTTTAAAATCTGTATGTGGTTTTGAAGGTACATACCTTCTATTCCTCGATAGCTCAATGGTAGAGCATTCGGCTGTTAACCGAAGGGTTGTTGGTTCGAGCCCAACTCGGGGAGTTTGCACGGGACACTTCTGGAACAGCGGTGAGTGCAAAATGGCTCCGTGGTCAAGCGGTTAAGACATCGCCCTTTCACGGCGGTAACACGAGTTCGATTCTCGTCGGAGTCACTTGACAAAATGCATAAAATCATGTATGATGTCATAGAATAGAGTATGGCGACATAGCCAAGCGGTAAGGCGTGGGTCTGCAACACCCTGATCACCAGTTCAAATCTGGTTGTCGCCTCTGATAAAAACGGAAAACCTTGTTATTGCTTGGTTTTCCGTTTTTTTTATATGATTTTGAGACTTCGTGGGTCTGTATTTGTTATTTTCAGGTTTTTCATATTTTGATGGTTATAAGGTACCGCATTTCTGCGACGCCTTTCATGTATTCCTTATAATTTACGAATATGATTTTCGATCTGCTTTACAATTTCAATAAACACTTACGGGGACTTCGGTCAGCACACCAACCGCTGTTGCAAGCGCTGTAGGAGAAGTAGTCCCGTATCATTGACCAAATGAGGATTGCTTCCCCCTTTTAGAAGTCTGATTTGTGCAGCAATCTTTCTACATCAGCAGCTTTCAACACCTTGCCCATAGACACAACCTTTTCATTTACCACAAGAGCAGGCATACTCATTACACCGTATTCCATAACCTTTTGCATATCGGTGATATATTCAACTTCCGCAGCTAATCCCATTGCTTTTACGGCTTCTTTAGCATTTTCATATTGTTCATGGCAGGATTTGCACCCTGCACCTAAGACTTTTATGCAGCAAATACCGTCTTTTGCTTCAGAGCAGCAATCGTTTGTAATTTCGCTAACTTCACTTGCAGGGCAACCGCAAGTGCAGGCAAAAGCGGGAGCTTTCTTTTCTTCTTCCTTTTTCTTTCCAAAATTAAATAATGACATAGTATGATCCTCCAATTTCTTTTTTATTTACAACTGCAATTACAAGAAAAATCAGAATTACGATTTTTTCTTTCATAAAAGCGTTTTAAATTTTTTTCGCCATTTTCTTATCCTCCGTTTTCTAAATAATCATCGGCTGTATCAGATTAAAGAAATATCCTACAACGATAATCCCTATTGTGCAGATTGCAATGAAGATGCCGAGCAGCTTCGGTTTTACCGCTTTGCGAAGCATAATCATTGACGGCAGAGAAAGCGTTGTAACAGCCATCATAAAAGACAACACCACTCCGAGCAATGCACCTTTTGCAAGCAGAGCCTCTGCAATCGGGATTGTGCCGAATATATCTGCATACATAGGAACTCCCGCGATTGTCGCAAGAACAACACCAAAAGGATTATTGTCGCCAAGCAACCTAACAATGAATTCTTCGGGAATCCAGTTATGAATAATGGCTCCGATACCTACACCGATTAGGACATAAGGAGCAACCTTTTTTGCGGTGGCAACAACCTGTTCCCACGCATATTTCAAACGGTCTTTGAAATGCAGTTCCTCCTGCGGAATATCAAGGGAATGTCCGTTTCGGATATATTCTTCCACCTGATTTTCAAGGTGCAGTTTCTTAATCAGCGTACCGCCTGCAACGGCAATGACAAGACCAAGTACAACATAAATGACAGCAACCTTCCACCCGAAAATACTCATTAACAGAACAAGGCTTCCGAGATCAACCATCGGAGACGAAATCAGGAAAGAGAATGTTACTCCAAGCGGAAGCCCGGCGCTTGTAAACCCAATAAACAGAGGGATGGACGAGCAGGAGCAAAACGGAGTTACTGTTCCGAGAAGGGCGGCAAGTATGTTTGCCCAAATACCGTGAAAATGCCCGAGTATCTTTTTTGTTCTCTCCGGCGGAAAGTAGCTTTGAATATACGAGATTATTAAAATTAAATTTCCCAGGAGAACCATTATTTTGATAGTATCATAGATAAAGAACCGAATGCTGCCTCCAATCCTGCCTGTTGTGTCGAATCCGCAGGCATTTAGAATTGTGCTTGTGAGCCGATTCAGCCAGTGCATACCGAGGATTTCATTTTGGAAGAAATCCCACGCTGTTTTTATGATTCGCATATAAAGCGCTCCTTTCAAAGATATAAAAATTCAAATATGTCTATTTAATATAAAAATCCAGGACGGCAGCCATGTGGTGAAGCATGCTTGCATACGCAGACACATGGATATTGGGCGGGCTACCCGTATGAGCAAGCAGAGGAGCGAATTGCGAATACGGGGCGATTGCGTTAGCAATCGACTTTTATCATTGGTGATGTCTGCATCAGCATACATTTCCGTTTCGTTCTGAAAGCAAGCTTTGCGGAAAAGATTTGACCTGCCTTACTCTTCACAACACGACTTGTCTGTGCATCCACTCTGGGCGGCTGTCAGGTCATTCAGTAAATCCGCAGCAACCTTTGCTCCATCACGAGAAATGGAGTAGTGCATCCATTTCCCTTCCTTCCGACCTATCACAATACCCGAATCACAAAGGATTTTCATATGGTGGGACAGCGTAGGCTGTGTAATATTGAGTTCTTCAAGTATCTTGCAGGCACACTTTTCACCGTTTCGGAGCATTTTTAAAATGCGAATACGATTTTCATCGCAGAACGCTTTGAAGATCAATGCTGTTTTTCTTTCGTCCACTCGAAGCACCTCCAATAGAAATTTATCTATGTATTATTATATGTATCACATAGATGTTTGTCAATGGGTTGAACAAATAAATATGGCTGCCCAGGCGGGCAGCCATCAGATACATTAAGAGTAAACGGTTACTTCTTGGTTGTCCAAATAGAAAATTATGGCGTTTTTTGGCCACACTCTGAAGATCGACTATACGCAATACAATTTTATTCATGAGCCTTGCAGAATGGCACTCATTGACAGCAGTATGTTTGGTATTCCGTTCGAGGACTACGACTATTATCAAAACGGTACAGGCGGTATGAAAGGCGTGATTGCAAAAGTTTCAAGCTGTTTGGAATGATTCCGACGAAGATTTTGTTTACTTTGATGGTGTTATCAGTGAGGGGACTTATGGGTATGTAGCCCGCTACGCCTGCGTTTTTTACCATGCACACTAGAAAAAGAAAACAATTACACGCAGGTTTCATACTTCTTCCAATGCGAGAAAGAATATTGTATCAGACTCAGAAACGGGATATAATGATGGTTATAAAGATGATGTTGGGGTCAAAAGATGCCATACGGATTGTTCCGTGCTTCGCACTCCCACGATCCTGGCATCATAAAGATTGAATCCGAAAAATATTACAGGAGGCACAGAGGATGCAGAAAGCATGGTGGAAGGAAGCGGTTGTATATCAGATTTATCCGCGGAGCTTTATGGACAGCAACGGAGACGGAATCGGAGACCTGAACGGTATCACATCCAGGCTGGATTATTTGAAGGAGCTTGGCATTGACGTGATCTGGCTTTCGCCGGTCTATGAGTCACCAAATGATGATAATGGGTATGACATCAGCAATTACCGGGGTATTATGAAGGATTTCGGCAGCATGGAGGATTTTGATGGGATGCTGGCTGCTGCTCATGAGCGCGGCATCAAAATTGTGATGGATCTGGTGGTGAATCATACCTCGGACGAGCATCCCTGGTTTATGGAAAGCCGGAAGTCCAGGGAAAATCCTTACCGGGATTATTATTTCTGGCGGGAAGGCAAGGACGGAAAAGAGCCCAACAACTGGGGCTCTGTCTTCAGTGGTTCCGCCTGGAAGTACGATGAAGAAACGGATATGTATTACCTTCATCTGTTTTCCGGGAAGCAGCCGGATCTGAACTGGGATAACCCGAAAGTGCGGGAAGAAGTCTTTGATATGATGGACTGGTGGTGCCGGAAAGGAATTGACGGGTTCCGCATGGATGTGATCAGCATGATTTCCAAAGTTTCGGGCTTGCCGGACGGGGGAATCGGGAAGAACGGATATGGAGATTTCGGCCCCTTCGTGCGCAATGGCCCTCATGTTCATGAATATCTTCAGGAGATGAATCAGAAGGTTCTTTCAAAGTATGATCTGCTGACAGTGGGAGAGTGCTCCGGCGTGACCATTGAAGAGGCAAAAAAATATGCCGGGCTGGATGGAAAGGAACTGAGTATGGTATTTCAGTTCGAGCATATGGATCTGGACAGCGGAGAAGATTTCAAATGGTCTGACCGGAAGATGGACCTTGTGGAACTGAAGAAGACCTTATCCAAGTGGCAGACAGAGCTGTATGGGAAGGCATGGAACAGCCTTTACTGGTGCAATCATGATCAGCCAAGAATTGTATCCAGACTTGGAGATGACAGTCCGGCCTGGCGGGAACGCTCCGCGAAAATGCTGGCAACCTGCCTGCATATGATGCAGGGAACACCTTACATCTACCAGGGGGAAGAGCTGGGGATGACGAATGTACCCTTTGCCAGGCTGGAGGATTTCCGGGATATTGAAAGCATCAATGCCTACCATGAGCTGGTGGAGGGCGGCATACTGGACGAAGCGGATATGATGCGCTTTCTGCGCTGCAAAAGCCGGGATAATGCCCGTACGCCCATGCAGTGGGATGATCAGGAGTACGCAGGCTTTACGGATGGTACGCCCTGGATTATGGTAAATCCCAATTATACGGAGATCAATGCCAGAGAGCAGCTGTCCAGAGAGGATTCTGTTTTCCATTATTATCAGAAACTGATTCGGCTGCGAAAAGAGCAGGAGATTATTCCCTATGGTTCCTATGAGCTGCTGCTGCCGGAGGATCCCGGACTTTTCGTTTATACCAGGACTCTGGGACAGGAAAAGCTTCTGGTTGTGTGCAGCTTTACCCGGGAGACAGCAGTATTCCAGGTTCCGGAGGAATTCTGCAAAGAGACGGGAGAAATTCTGATTCAGAATGATCCCGGCAGAAAGCCGGAGGAGATCCGTTCCGGAGAGATTCTGACAACGCCTTATGAGGCATTTGTAATAAAAATATACACGGACACAAAGTGATCGCATACGGTCAGATTAAAAAGCAGTCAAAAAAAACCGCCTGCCAGATGCTTCGGGTTTCGAATCATCTGGCGGCGGTTTCTTAATGCCTTGTGATGCTTTTAAATCCGCAGAGAAGCAGTATAGCCGTCTCTGGTTGCATTTTCAATATTGGCAGGCTGTCTGCGGTCGCCGATATACAGGACGGTTTCTGCAAGGTCATCAAGGCAGTCCAGGTCATCCGGCTGATTGCAAAGTCCGGTGGAAAGAATGACCGTGTCGGCTTCGATTTCATGGCTTTGTCCGTCTTTGTCTGTAAACCGTACTCCCCGTTCTGTTATGGAATCACATCTGGAAGAAAGATGTATATGTACAGAAGTCACATTTTTCAAATCATCAAAACTGCGAAGATCCGGTTTATATTCATGTGTCAGAAAGAATTCCGTAAACACTTTATCTTCCCAGAAGCCTTTCGAGAATTTCATCAATCGATCCGCGGCTTCGATGAGATGTACGGTTTTTCCCATGGTCTGCAGCTGAATGGTAAGTTCGCAGCCAACATCACCGCCGCCGATGACAACAACACGGTCTCCGATCTTGTCCGTATGACGGAAGATGTCCGATGAATGGATGGCAATTGGCAGGCTGCTTCCCGGAATGTTCGGAACAAATTTGTCTGCACCGGATGCAATGACAATGGCATCTGCATGATAAGAAGCGAGCAGGTCACGGGTCACTTTACATTCTGTTTTAATAGTAATGTTTTTGCGTTTTTTCACCTGGCGGATCAGATATTCCCGATAATTCCGGACTCCGGACTTAAAAGAAAGAAAATCCGCAAATTCCAGACGTCCGCCGAGTTTTTTCTCCTTTTCCAGGAGGGTTACCTGGTGTCCCTGGTCTGCAATTTCAATTGCCGCGTTCATTCCGGCAGGACCGCCTCCTACGATGATCACCTGTTTTTGTTCTTTGGAACGGATCACATGTTCCAGAGGCCTGCGGTAAATACGGCGTGCATTGACACTGCAGCAGCTGAGACTTCCGGAAGAATCCAGCGGCTCACAGAAATCCATACAATGGAGACAGCGGATACATGGCCGGATATCGTCTGCCTTTCCAAGCCTGGCTTTTTCCGCCCAATCCGGATCAGCGATAAAGCTTCTGGCCATTGCGACAAAGTCGGCGACACCATCACGGATGATGTGTTCCGCATAGTCCGGATCGTTAATACCTCCGACGGTTTCCACCGGGATGTTCACATGCGCTTTGACATATTGGGCTGTCCAGGTATTGACCCCCTGCTGCATATACTGGGAAGGAAACGTAAAAGCTTCGGTAAAAGAATCGTGTATCTTTCCGGCGGAGTTCTGGTAGGGGAACAGGCCATTCCCTTTAAGTATGCCATGTATGATCTGGCTAAAACCTATGAAAGACTTTGTATCAGGGCAGGAGTAGAGATCCGGAGAAGGACAAAGGTTACGCCGGATTATGTGAAAAAGGAGCAGCCGGATGAACTTGTTCTGGCCCTGGGGGCGGAGCCCTGGATTCCGCCGATTCCGGGAATCCAGAGAAAACAGGTGATTCATGTGACCGAGTATTACCGGCATACGGATGAAATCAAACAGGAGATCGCCGTTCTGGGCGGTGGACTTGCCGGATGTGAAATAGCCCTTCATTTGGGACAAACCGGCCATTTGGTTCATCTGATTGAAATGAAAGAAGAGCTTTGTACAGACGCAAACGCGAAATTCCGTCCGGTTTTGCTGGAATATATGGATGGGTGTGTGCAGGTTCATACCGGATGCCGGGTAATCCGGATTCTGGAGGACTGTGTGCTCTGTGAAGATCAGAAAGGGGAAAAAGTAGTGGTCCCTGCCAAGAGTGTGATCTGCGCATTGGGACAGAAACCGCGCCGCCGGGAATGTGAAGAATTACGGAGAATTGCGCCCTGTATCAGAATTATCGGAGATGCAGAGCGCGTCAGCAGTATTATGCATGCGATGTATCAGGGATACCATGCCGGTCTGGATCTGTGAATCCGGGCGGCTGGTATCCCGTTTTTTTATTTCTTATCGGCTTTCAGTCGGTTCTTCTGCCGGTATTCTCTCGGCGAAATCCCATACACATTTTTAAAGGCCCTGGAAAAATGCAGCAGGTTCTGATATCCCACGGAGACGCCGATATCTCCGATTGGGCGGTCTGTGATGGTCAGAGCCTCGGCTGCCTTTGCCATCCGATACTGAATCAGAAATTCTTGGGGGGACTGTCCCACCACTTCTTTAAAGATTTTCCCGAAATAGCTGCGATCCAGGCTGCAGCGCTTGGCCATATCCAGGACAGTGATATTCTGATTATAATATTGCTCAATAAAGGAAATGGTTTCTCTGGCATAAAACTCGCTGAGGCGGCCACCCTGAAGCTGTTTCCGGGACAGAGAGCTCCGGATCAGCAGATCCATAAAAAGATACAGATGGCCGATCTGATTCAGCGGTGAGTTTTCAGAGTTGTGAAGAATGGCAAACATTTCCTCCAGGACCTTCTGGCCGTGTTCGGCGGTGTCCGGCCGGTAAACGGGCTGGGCTTGGGAAAGTCCGGCTGTCTCCAGAAATTCCCTGGCCCTGAGGCCGCCGAATTCCAGCCAGATGTATTCCCAGGGATCGTGCTGATCCGCAAAATACAGATTGCAGAAGCAGGGTTCAATCAGGAAACCGCTGCCGGCGTTCAGATGGTAGACGGTGGTGTTATGGGAAGCGTCATCGGAATGAAGTGTACCTTTTCCGGAAATGATGTAATGGAGCAGGTAGTGATTCCGAACATAAGGGCCGAAGGAATGGAGCGGCGCGCATTTTTCATAGCCGCACTGGTAGAGGGTCAGATCCATAAAACGTTCGTCCTGAAAGATGGAAAAAAGGGTGTTGGCCATAAAAATCCTCCTCTGCGGTACCGGGATCGAAGAGAATTCCCTCCGATATCTGGTGAAAATAGATAAAACCGGTGATGATTTTTTATTGGAAAGTAACGAAAATTCAGAATTTTTCTCTATTATATACCAAAATGAGTCTATAGTTCAACTATATTCTGAAAAGCACGCAAAATGGTATCTATACAGACACATCCGAATATTTACGTTTTTTCGGTAAAATGCTAGACTTTATAATACCAAAGGAAATAAAAACATACAAAATGCTGGGCCGGCAGAAAAAGAAAAGGAATATTTGACGGAAATAATTGAGGCAGAAAAAGGAAAGTGTGCAAAGAAGAAAGGAGCATGAGGGTATGAAGAAAAAAGGAAAATCCGCAGCTTTTAAAGCGGCGGCGGCAGTCTTCGCAGGCCTTTGCCTGACAGGCTGTGGGTCTTCCGGGACAGAGAACGGGAAGACGGTGATTGAACTGGTGCAGTATAAACCGGAGGCCGTAAAGGCCTTTGAGGAGATTGAACAGCGGTTCAATGAGACGCATGATGACATTGTGCTGAAGATTTCTTCTCCCAATGACGCCATGACGGTGTTAAAGACACGTTTTATCAAAGAGGATGCCCCGGATATCATCGGAATCGGCGGCGATGTGAATTATTCCAATTTTCTGGATTCGGATATGCTGATGGATATTTCCGATTTTGAGGGACTGGCAGACATCAAACAGGCTTATCTGGATATTGACAAGAACCTGGAATTTGTTCCGGTGGAGGGAACCTATGCGGTGCCTTATGTGGCCAATGCAGCGGGAATTCTGTATAACCGGGATATGTTCCGGGAAAACGGCTGGGAGATTCCGGAAACCTGGACGGAGTTTCTGGAGCTCTGCGAGGCCATCCGGGAGAGCGGCCAGCTTCCGCTGTATTTCGGATTCAAGGATACCTGGACCTGCCTGGCGCCCTGGAATGCCATCTGCGTCGATCTGGCTCCGGCAGACATCTGTGCCCAGGTCAACCGGGGAGAGGCCACCTTTGCGGAGGCATACCGGGAGGCAGCGGAAAAGATTTACCAGCTTCTCCAGTATGCCCAGCCGGATCCCTACGGATATTCCTACAATGACGCCTGCACGGCTTTTGCCAGAGGGGAATCGGCCATGTATGTCATCGGAAGCTACGCGGTACCTCAGATTTTATCGGTAAATCCGGAAATGAATATTGATTCCTTTGTCTTTCCGGCAAGCGATAATGCGGAGGAAAATCAGCTGAATTCCGGTATCGATCTGCAGTTCTCCGTTATGGCAGACTGCAAAAACAAGGATGCCGCCTATGAGGTCCTGCGGTTCCTGCTGGAGGATGAAAGCATTCAGGCCTATCTGGACAATCAGAACGCGGTTCCCTGCAAGGAAGGGGATTTCCAGCTTCCTTCCATGCTGGACGGTATGGTGTCTTTCATTGAAGAGGGAAGAATGGCGGACTATCAGGATCACTATTATCCGTCGGAGATGAGTGTGGATGCCATGATCCAGACCTATCTGATGGAAGGAGATGTGGATGCGTTCCTCACCCGGTTCGACACAGACTGGGTGCGCTATAACCGGGATATTATCCGGAAGGTTCAGAAGTATCAGGAAGAGAATGGGGGCAAGTAAAATGGGAAAGGGAAATGACAGAAAACGGACATTTTTGCTGATTACAATTCCGGTTGTGGTATTATTCTTTCTTTTTAATACCCTGCCGCTGATCAAGGGCTTTATCTACAGCTTTACCAATTTCAAGGGCTACGGAAGCTACGAATGGGTGGGCCTGCGCAATTACATCGACCTGTTCCAGGATGCCAGAGTGGGCAGATCCTATCTGTTTACGTTCAAATATGCCATTGTGTGTACGATCCTTGTCAATGTCATCAGTTTGATTCTGGCTCTGGGCCTGAACAGTAAAATCAAGTTTAAGAGCGCGCTGCGCGGTATTTATTTCCTGCCCAATGTCCTGGGCGGACTGGTTGTGGGCTATATTTTCAGCTTTATCTTTACGTACATTCTGCCCGCCATCGGAAGTGCTGTCGGAAGTGAATTTTTAAGCAGAAATATGCTCTCCAGTACGAGTACCGCATGGTTTGCCATTGTCATCGTCGGCGCATGGCAGTCTGTGGCCATGAATACCATTATTTATATCTCCGGTCTGCAGACCGTACCGGAGGACGTGTATGAGGCAGGCGCCCTGGACGGAGCCACCGGATGGAAGAAGTTCAAAAATCTGACCTTTCCGCTGATTATTCCGTTTTTTACCATCAATATGGTTCTCTGTATGAAAAACTTCCTGATGGTATTTGACCAGATCATGGCATTGACCAAAGGCGGCCCGGCCCAGAGCACAGAATCCATCTCCTATCTGATTTACCAGAACGGTATGAGCGGCGGCCAGTTTGGCTTCCAGAGTGCCAACGCGGTGGTGTTCTTCGTTGTGATTGTGGCAATTTCGGTATTCCAGCTTACCGCATTAAATAAAAAGGAGGAGCAGTTATAATGAGTAGTCAAGATACCAAAAAGGTCAGTTGGCCGATTACGATTTTACTGATTCTGGGCTGTGTGACCATCTTCTTCCCGCTGTATATGGCCATTGTGATTGCGCTGAAGCAGCCCTCCGAAATGACAAATGACATCATGGGCGCTCTGGCTCTGCCCTCCGCCTTCAGTCTGAGCAATTTTGCGGAGGCCATGCGGGTGACGGATTTCTGGAATTCTCTGGGGAACAGTCTGATTATTTCTATTCTTGCCGTGGGGCTGTCCGTGCTGATTCACTCCATTGCAGGCTATGCCATCGGAAGAAGCATGGCGGAAAGCAAGGCATATAAATTCGTTTATCTGTACATTGTAAGCGGTATGTTCGTTCCCTTTGCAATCCTGATGATGCCGCTGGTAAAGCAGACCTCAGAAATGGGAATTGGAAATATGGCCGGTGTTATCATTTTGTACATCGTATTTTATATGCCGATGAACCTGATGCTGTACAGCGGATATCTGAAGAATATCCCCATTGCACTGGAAGAAGCAGCCAGAGTGGACGGTGCCTCCACCTGGAAAACATACTGGAGCATTCTTTTCCCGATCATGAAACCCATGCATGCCACCGTTGCCGTTCTGACGGTGCTGGGTACCTGGAATGATGTGATGACCCCGCTGGTGATTATGTCCGGAACGGACCGGAATACCCTGCCTCTGGCACAGCTTACCTTCCAGACGCAGTTCGGAACCAACTATAACCTGGCCTTCGCTTCCTATTTGCTGGCGTTGATTCCGATTCTGATTTTCTATCTCATCTGCCAGAAGCAGATTTTAAATGGTGTTGTAAACGGCGCCGTAAAATAAGAGACTGTCAGCCGGAGAAGTGCTCTCCGGCTGGAGGTTTATCCGGAAAAGACAGCAAGATACAAAAATATACAGAACGAACAGGTCAAACAGAAGAAACAAGACTGACACAACAAACAAAACAGATAAAACAAAACAAACAAAAAAACAGAAGCTGACAGAACGATCAAAACTAACAGAGCAAACAAAAAGGAGAGAAAGACATGGCTATTTTACTGAATGAAAGCAGGAACCTGTTTACGCTGCAGACCGCTCATACAATGTACCAGATGAAGGCGGACGACTGCGGTGTGCTGCTGCATACCTACTATGGAAAGAGAACGCCGGTATGTGATTATTCTTATCTGATTACATACGCAGATCACGGATTTTCCGGGAATCCCTATGAAAAGGGGAATGACCGCACCTATTCTCTGGATGCGCTTCCGCAGGAGTATCCGGTTTTCGGAAGCGGCGATTATCGGGAGAGCGCCCTGAAGGTGCGCTTCGGAGACGGAACAACAGCCTGTGAGCTGCGCTATGAAGGCTTTGAGCTGGCGGAGGGCAAGTATGGAATCCCGGGGCTCCCGGCCATTTATGCCACAGAGGATACGAAGGCGGATACACTGGTTCTGAAGCTTCTGGACACCACCGGACAGATTCGGGTTTCGCTGTTTTACGGTGTTCTGGAGGATCTGGATCTGATTACCCGGGCAGTAAAGGTGGAAAATCTCAGCAAAAAAACAATTGCTCTGGAAAGGGTACTCAGTACCTGTGTGGATTTTCTGCGGGACGGTTACGAAATGGAGATCTTCTATGGACGTCATGCCAAGGAGCGGACTCCTCAGCGGATGCCTCTGGGACATGGCAGCCAGGTCATCGGCAGTACCAGAGGTGCTTCCAGCCACCAGTACAATCCGTTTTTTGTGATATGTGACAGTGATACCATGGAGGAAGCAGGCTCCTGTTACGGATTTTCCTTCCTGTACAGCGGTGATTTCTATGGAGCTGCCGGCGTGGATCAGTATGACCAGACCCGGGTGGTGCTGGGAATTCATCCGGAGAATTTTTCCTGGAGACTGGAGCCGGGAGAGAGCTTTTATGCGCCGGAGGCTGCCATGGTTTATTCGGAAGCCGGACTGGAAACTCTTTCTCAGCGGTATCACACCGCATACCGGCACAATCTGTGCCGCGGAAAATACAAGACGGCCAGAAGACCGGTGCTGTTAAACAGCTGGGAAGGCGTGTATTTCGACTTTGACGGGGACAAGCTGGTGCGTATGGCCAGGGAAGCGGCAGAGCTGGGCGCAGAGCTGTTTGTGATGGATGACGGCTGGTTTGGAAAGCGGGATGGTGATTCCAGCGGCCTGGGGGACTGGACGGTCAATGAGCAGAAGCTGGGCTGCAGTCTGGCAGAGCTGTCAGAGCGGATCCATGCCCTGGGACTGCAGTTTGGAATCTGGTTTGAGCCCGAGTGTGTTTCAGAGGACAGTGATCTGTACCGGGCTCATCCGGACTGGGCGCTGCAGGTGCCTGGAAAACGTCCGGTGCGCAGCCGCTATCAGCTGGTTCTGGATTTTTCCAGAAAAGAGGTGCGGGACGGTATTTTTGAGCAGATGTGCCAGGTTCTGGATCATGCGAAAATCGAGTATGTGAAATGGGATTTCAACCGGAGTATTTCGGATCTTTACAGCGCCGCTCTGCCTGCGGATCGGCAGGGTGAGACAGCGCACCGGTATGTGCTTGGGCTTTATGAGGTTCTGGAACGGCTGCTGGAGCGTTATCCGGATCTGCTGGTGGAGGGCTGCAGCGGCGGCGGCGGCCGGTTTGATGCCGGTATGCTGTATTATACGCCTCAGATCTGGTGCAGTGATGACACGGATGCGGTGGAGCGCCTGACCATTCAGTACGGGACCTCCTTCTGCTACCCGGTCAGCACCGTAGGCTCTCATGTGTCCAGGTGTCCCAATGAGCAGACCGGACGGAATACGCCCCTGGAAACCAGGGCCACCGTGGCCATGGCAGGAACCTTTGGCTATGAGCTGGATGTGAACAGGATGAGTCCGGAAGAAAAAGAGGCAGTAAAAGGACAGATTCAGGAATTCCGGAATTATGAGGAACTGATTCGGGACGGCCGTTATTATCGCCTGACCCATCCCGGGAAAAACAGAGGGGTTCATGCCTGGGAATTTGCTTCGGAGGACGGCTCAGAGGCGCTGGTCTGCGCCGTGGCTCTTCAGATGCGGCCAAACGGACAGACGGAGCTTCTGAAGGTGCGGGGCTTAAAGGCAGATACCCTGTATGAAATGAACGGGAAAACCTACTATGGAGGCGCGCTGATGGAAGCAGGAATCCCGGTTCCCATGGCGAAGGTGGAATATGAAAGCTTCCGGTTCCACTTTGTGGAAAGGGCATAGACACTGCCGGAGAAGAGGCTTTCCCGGAAAGCGGATTTGCGCATAGAATGGAAAAAGAATCCTGTTTTGCAGGATTCTTTTTCGTTGAGGTCAGTCTTTGTCTCTGCCGGGGAATACCAGCCGGTGGGGCAGACGGAAGATCGTGTCTTCTCCGGAATCAAGAAAATCGGAAATGGAATCCTCCAGATCCTCATCAAAATCGAAATCGTCCTCATCGTCGTCCTCATCGAACTCAAATTCCACTTCACAGGCTTCATAGCCGGTAACGTCCACCCGGCCTTCCAGATACAGGCTGCGGACCAGCTTTTCCGCGGCGGCTTTATCGGCACGCACGGCAAAATCCGTATCACCGGAGAACTGTAAGATTTCCTCCTCCGGGAAATAGGAAGTGCTGGTGACCTCTGCCACAGCAAGGGTGTGGTCTGACGGATCTCTGTATAATACGCGCATGGGTATCTCCTCCTTTGGTTTGTGGTGATGGCTGCCTGCTCAGGTCTGCGGGCACCATTGACATAAAAAATCCGCAGGCACGTATTTTCGTGCCCGTTTGTCCATGGCTCACCTTTATTATGAATGAGTTATGGGAAAATGTCACGCTTTTTTTCTGACAGAGGCAGAGAAACGCTGCGGTTCGCAGACAGGGCGGAAAACCGGGGATTGATTTTCCGATCCGGCTGACTTACAATTATTCTGGCAGAAAAACAGGGGGAGGAACCTATGCGTTATTATATTGCGGATCCGCATTTCTTTCACGAGGCTCTGAACGGGAAAATGGATCACAGGGGCTTTGCAGACTGGAAAGAAATGAATGAGTACATGCTGGCAAAATGGAATCAGAAGGTACGGAAGAACGATGAAGTGGTGATTCTGGGAGATCTTTCCTGGGGGAAGGCGGAGGAGACCAATGAGCTGCTTTCCAGGCTTCACGGGAGGCTTTTTCTGATTCAGGGGAATCATGACCGGTTTCTGAAAAACAAGGCGTATGATGCCTCCAGGTTTGAATGGATCAGGCCCTATGAGGAGCTGCATGACCGGAAACGGAAGGTTATTTTGTGTCACTATCCCATTATGTGCTACAACGGGCAGTATCAGCTGGATGAGAATGGAAATCCAAAGACTTATATGCTTTACGGCCACGTTCACGATACGCTGGATCAGAGGCTCCTGGAGCAGTTCCGGCAGATTACCGGTGAAACCCTCCGCACGGGATTTGACGGTGTGAAAAGGCCGATTCCGTGTAATTTGATCAACTGCTTCTGCGGATATTCGGATTATGAGCCTCTGACTCTGGATGAATGGATTGAAAATGACCGGAAGAGAAGGAATGAAGAAACATGTGCAGCAGATATTTTCTAGACGAAGCCGCCTTTCGCCGGGCAGAAGCGTGGGCCGGACCGGAGACCCGGGAGAAGGAGAATTCTCCCTGTGCGCAGGCAGGGGATATTCATCCAAATGAAGAAGCATGGGTGCTGCTCTGTGAAAACGGGCAGATTGACTGGGAAAAAATGCGCTGGAGCTTTCCGGCCTCGAAGAACAGAGGGATTCTTTTTAATGTCCGCTGTGAAAGCATTCTGGAAAAAGGATGGTTTCGGGAAGACATGACATATCGGCGTTGTCTGGTTCCGGCAGCCGGGTTTTATGAATGGGACCGGGGAAAAAACAAAATTACTTTTGAGGGAGAAAATGGGGCAGTCCTGTATATGGCCGGATTTTATCAGTGGTTTCCGGAAGGGAAACGGTTCGTGATTCTGACCACGAAGGCCAATGCTTCTGTCAGGCGTGTACATGACCGGATGCCGCTGATCTTTTCGGAGGAGGAAGGAAAAAGGTGGCTTCTGGAGAATGGCCCCACGGCGGAGCTTCTGAAAAAAGAACCGGAGAATCTGAAAAAATCGGCAGAGTATGAGCAGCAGGTTCTGCCATTCTGTTTTGATGGCGGTACGCCATACTGAGGAAATGCGAAGCATTTTGGAGGATGGTTCTGAACGGTTAAGACTTTTTTAAGAATGTGGTACTTGCAAAAAGAGGTCGATTGTTGTAGACTCTGATTAAAGGGGAGTCTATAATTATCGACTCTTTTTATGCCGGCATTTTTACAAAGGAGGAAAACAGATGGAATACCTGAAGTTATGCGACAGTGACTACCGCTTTATGCTGATTGTCTGGGAGGCAGCGCCAGTCAGCTCCGGTGAATTGGTGAAGCTTTGCAGGGAAAAGCTTGGCTGGAAAAAATCCACCACCTACACCGTGATTAAGAAATTATCAGAGAAGGGATATATTGAGAATGTGGATGCCACTGTACGGGTTCTGATACCCAGGGATCAGGTGCAGGCGCAGGAAACCGATTATTTTGTGGAGAGAACATTTGATGGCTCTCTGCCGCTGTTTCTGAATGCTTTTTTGGGAGGGAAGACCATTTCCAGGAAGGAGGCGGAGCAGATCAGACGTCTGATCGATGAACACGAGGAGGGGGAAGGATGAGAGGATTGGAAATAATTTTTGCAGATGTCTGGAACAGGAGCCTGGCGGCGGGCTGTGTGATTCTGGTGGTGCTGGCTGCCCGCGGGCTGCTCCGGAAGGCCCCGGGGGTCTTTTCCTGTCTGCTGTGGGCCGCGGTGGCATTCCGGCTGGTCTGCCCTGTGGCGCTCAGCACGCCCTTCAGTATTTTTAACCAGACGGAGCTCACCGGCTTTCAGGCTTTTCGGGCAGAAACAGACGGGGATCCGGCTGTGACGGGGGCTACAGGCCAGAGCGGCAGGAACGGGACAGAGCAGACGGGAGTCTTTGCCCCAGGAGCAGGAGGATCCGGCGAAGGAGCTGATACTGCGCAGGCAGCAGCCGGTGAGAAGGAGATGGCTGATCCGGCGGATTCCGGGCTTTTCTTACAGGACCATCTCTCTGACCGGTGGAGTCTGACGGAGATGGGCGGATTTCTGCAGATCAGACAGGAGAGTTCCGGTGAGACAGACAGCCGGAGTATTGTCCTTCTGGGACGGGAATTCCAGGGGGCGGCAGTCTTCGCTGTCTATGACCTGGCCGTTCTGGTCTGGACGGCGGGGGTGCTGTGCTGTCTGCTGGCTGCGGTGCTTTCCGTGAGGAAAACCAGGAAAAAGGTCGCTGCGGCTGTCCGGCTGGAGGGAAATGTCTATGAATGTGATCGGATCCGCAGTCCCTTCGTGTTCGGTCTGATCCGCCCAAGGATCTACATTCCTTTCCGTCTCCCGGCAAAACAGCGGGAGCTGGTTCTGGAGCATGAGCGCTGTCACATCAGGAGGGGTGACTTTCTGGTACGTCCGCTGGCCTGGCTGTTGGTGTGCATTTACTGGTTCTGTCCTCTGGTGTGGGCTGCATATCTTTTTATGTGTAAGGATATGGAGCAGAACTGTGACGAGAAGGTAGCCCGCAGTCTGAATGAAGAGGAGCGGAAGGCATACGGGAAGGCTCTCTACAGCTTTGCGATAAACCGCCGTTTCCCGGAGCTGGCGGTGCTGGCTTTCGGAGAAGGAGATACGAAAAAGCGGATTCAGAAGGTTCTGGATTATCAGAAACCGCCGCTGTGGAAAAGATTTCTGCTGTCCGGCTTCTGCCTGCTGGTCCTGGCGGTATGTGTGACCAACGCTATGGCATCCGAAGCACAGATGGGAAACTGGCAGTGGAAGGAGCAGGAACCGTCCCTTTCCCCGGAACAGTATGAGGGAGTGGATGCGGAATTTACCTATAACGCTCCGGAATCGGCCCGTTCCTTCGGATTTCTTCTTCAGACTTACATCGGGGGAAAGCTGAGTGATGAAAGGCTCTTTTTCAGCGGAGGCGTGGAAGAAGGAGGCTTTTTCTCAGCAGGAGATGGGATGGATACCAGTGTGCCCGTGAGGAAGGCAGAGGGCGGTATCGCCCGGGAAGGCAGCGGATCTGTGAGGCTGAAGATGAACGGGGCGGACAATCCGGACCTGCAGGGTGAGATCTCCATAGACGGGTACACCATCTCCTCGGAGCATTTTACAGATCTTTCCGGAGAAGCCGGTCTGGACTGGATGAGATGGAGCATGCAGGGAGGGGACAGTGCTGAGGGGAGCCTGGATCTTTCACCGGATCAGCCGAAGATTCTGGCTGTCTGGCAGCTGGACGATGCCTACTTTCCGGAGAAATGGGAAGACGGCGCGCAAAGGCTGGAGGAGTTCCCGGAGCTGGCGGCACAGAGCCGGATTACCGTGATCCTGAAAGTGGTTTTCTCAGAGAAATCCCAGAATGAGCTCTCAGCGCAGGCTCCGGAGTTTGGGGAAGAGGAACAGGCACTGTATGCGGCGAAAAATCCTTACGTGGGGGATCACGTCGCGGACGGAGCGCTGCTGGGGGCTATGAAAAATGCCGGGCTGCTTCCGGAGGGAAGCTATACCATGGAGCTCGGCACAGATGCGGAGCCCTATTTCCTGAAGCTTTGCTTTACGGAAGCCCCGGAGGACTGGCTGGAATTTGCAGAGCAGATGGACTGGGCGGCAGCGGTGCTGCTGGCTCTGACGGATAATCTGTCGGAAGTCCGGTGGAGCTTTCCGAATGATGGAACCTGGGGAGCTTCGGATCAGACGGAGGGTATGGTGACCGTTTACCGGCGGACGGAGGATATTCAGGAATGCCTGACGGACGGGACGGACATCAAAGAATACGGGACATCCATGGAGCGGCTTCATGAGCTTCTGCAGCTTCGCAGGAGCAGAATGTCGGAGGAGGGCAGGAGTGTTTCCACCCTGGCTTCCATCGGCGGTGCAGACGGCCCTGCAGCTGTTTTTCTGGCAGGAAAAAAATATTAAAATTCTCTTGAATCATGGAAAAAAGAGTGCTATAATTGGTTTCATTGTATGACACGGCAAAGACAAATGTGTTTGTACGGAAAACAAATCAGGAGGATGAGAGACATGAAAAAGAAAATCGTATCACTTTTGGTAACGGCCGCTATGGCAGCCACGATGATCGCCGGCAGCGCAGTTCAGGCATTTGCAGCAGAGACTGTGAAGATCGGTGTTTACGAACCGGCTTCCGGAGATAACGGAGCAGGCGGCAAGCAGGAAACCCTCGGTATCCAGTATGCAAACAGTGTACAGCCGACGGTGGAAATCGGTGGCACAGAGTACAATGTGGAGCTTTCCATTGTTGATAACGAATCATCCACTGATAAAGGTCCGTCCGCAGCGGCTTCTCTGGTGAGCAACGGAGTATCCATCGTACTTGGCTCCTATGGCTCCGGAGTATCCATCGCGGCATCCGATGTATTTAAAGAGGCAGGCGTTCCGGCTATGGGCGTTACCTGCACCAATCCTCAGGTAACTCAGGGAAATACCCATTATTTCCGTATCTGCTTCCTGGATCCGTTCCAGGGTACCGTTCTCGCAAACTTTGCAGATGAGAACTTTGAAGCAAAGAAAGCCTATGTTCTGACCAAGCTTGGGGATGACTATTCCACCGGACTGGGCTATTACTTCACCAAGGCATTTGAAGAGCTGGGCGGCGAAGTTGTAGCGGAGACTTTCCCGGAAGGAAACAGTGATTTCGCATCCTATATCACTTCAGCGAAAAATGCAGAGGCGGATGTTTTCTTTGCACCGGTTTCCACCGAGGCGGCAGCTTTGATTATTGAACAGGCAGCTTCACAGGGACTGACCGTACCGCTGATGGCAGGCGATACCTGGGATTCCAACGTCATCCTGAATGCAGCGAAAGGCAAGGATGTGGATATCTATGTTACAACCTTCTATCAGGAGGGCGGTAATGCAGACTTTGATGCCGGTATGAAAGAGTACATTAACTCCAATGATACAGCCAAGGCAAATAACGGCGGCGATGATACCATTGCAGCAGTTTCTGCTATGGGTTATGATGCATATTTTGTAGCACTGGAAGCTTTGAAGGCAGCGGGCAGCACCGATCCGGCAGCAGTTAACGAAGCTCTTTGGGGCGTTACCTACGACGGCGTATGTGGTAAAGTTGTATTTGACTCTGAAAACGGAGACGCAGTCAGAGATACCGCTTACGTGAAGAGTGCAAATACGGAAACAGGCGCATGGGAATTTGTAGGAGAGCAGGGTGTCAACTAATCCCGGTTCATGCAGTATTGTCAAATGAACATGCAGGCTCATTTGGCCCATTCGTACAGACAGGGGCGGGACAGCGATTGCTCCCCGCCCTTACTTGTTGGTAAAAAGAATCTGCGGGTATTTCCACAGAATGGAGGACTTCAATGGAATGGATTAGCAGGAACCTGCCCTATTTTCTGGCAGGGATTTCAGTAGGCGGTCAGTACGCTCTGATTGCCATTGGATATACCATGGTATATGGCATACTTCGCCTGATCAATTTTGCGCATGGTGATATTTTCATGGTTGCAGGCCTTGTGATGGTCTATGCTGCCACAGCGATGCCGATTTATCTGGCGATCCCCCTGGTGCTTGTCGTTACAGTTGTTATAGGTTTTCTGGTAGAACGTATCGCTTATAAACCGCTTCGGTCGGCACCGCGTATGTCCGTTATGATTTCGGCCATCGGTGTTTCTTATCTGCTGCAGAATCTGGCTCTTTATATTACCGGCGGTCTGGCACAGCAGTATCCGGCGATTCCGTGGATCAGTGATACAATCACGGTATTTGGAGCTACCACAAAACGTGTAACAGTGATTACCCCGTTTCTGACGATTATTCTGGTGGTGGCCCTGGTTATGATGATCAAGTATACGAAAATCGGGATGGCCATGCGTGCGGCTTCCAAGGACTTTGAGACATCGCAGCTGATGGGTATCAGGATTAACTCGGTAATCAGCATGACTTTTATTATCGGTTCTTTTCTGGCAGCCGTGGGAAGCCTTCTGTTTTTCTCGAACTATACGGGAGTGACGCCTACCGCCGGAGCCATGCCCGGCCTGAAAGCCTTTGTGGCCGCTGTATTCGGCGGAATCGGTTCGATCCCGGGCGCAGTGATCGGCGCGTTTATTATCGGTATCTGTGAGAATATCATCAAAGGGCTGGGCTGGACTACCTTCTCAGATGCCTTTACCTTTGCGCTGCTGATTATTGTTCTGATTGCCAAGCCTACGGGTCTGTTCGGCGAGAAGGCTACGGATAAGGTATAAGGGGGCGGTGTCATGACGAAGAAAAAAGAAACGATTATCAATGTTGTGCTGATTGCGGCGCTTCTGGCAGTTCTGTTCATTCTGGAGCAGTTTCTTCCGTCCACTGCCATGATTTTTACCGTGCTGAAAAAGGGTGCGATCTATGCTCTGGTGGCGGTTTCCATGAACCTGCTGAACGGCTTCACCGGTCTCTTTTCACTGGGGCAGGCAGGCTTTATGCTTCTGGGAGCATATACATACGCGATTCTGACGATTCCGGTGGAACAGAGAATCAATGTGTATCAGTATTTTGACGGAGGTATCATCCAGTTTACGGTTCCGGTTGCCGTGGCGCTGATTGCCGCAGGACTTGTGGCGGCTGTCTTTGCATTTTTTATCGGACTTCCGGTGCTGCGTCTGAAGAGCGATTACCTGGCCATTGCCACGCTGGGTTTTGCTGAGATTATCCGTGCGGTATTCCAGTGGGATAAGCTTGGTCCGCTGACAAACGGTTCCAATCTGCTTCGAAGTTATCCCACCTTTAAAAGCGTGCTGTTTCCGTTTCTTGTATCCGGAATCTGCATTGCTGTGATTGTTATGATGATTAATTCCACCTATGGAAGAGCCTTCAAGGCCATTCGGGATGACGAGATCGCGGCGGAGGCCATGGGGATTAACCTTGCCCATCACAAGCGGATTGCCTTTGTTGTCAGCTCCTTCTTTGCAGGGATTTCAGGAGCTCTGCTGGCCATGTACCAGACCACTGTCCAGGCATCCATGTTTAAATCGGCCATGACCTATGAGATTCTTCTGATTGTCGTGATCGGAGGAATCGGTTCCATCAGCGGAAGCTGCATCAGCGCCTTTCTGTTCATTGCCTGCTCCGAGTGGTGGCTGCGTTTCCTGGATAAGGATACGTATATCGGCAGCTTCCATGTTCCGTTTTTGCGGGCGGGTTTCCGGAAAGTCGTATTTTCCGTTATTATCATGATTATCGTTCTGTTTTTCCGTCAGGGAATTATGGGTACGAAGGAATTGTCTGTGTCCGGTGTCTGGAATTTCCTGACCGGAAAGTCCGGGAAAAGTAAAGCGGAAAAAGGAGGGAACTCCAATGACTAATGTACTGAAAGTGGAAAATGTGACCATGCAGTTCGGCGGTGTTATCGCGGTTGACAATATGAATCTGGAAGTCAATCAGGGAGAGATTGTCTCTCTGATCGGGCCCAACGGCGCGGGAAAGACCACTGCCTTTAATGTCATCACGGGCGTTTATGCACCTACCAACGGAGCGGTTTATTTTGAAGGAAATAAGATCATTGAAAATCATCCCCAGGGAAAAATGCGCAAGCTGTATCATGGAGAAAACGGCGGCCTGTATACGAAATCCATTGCGCCGACTCCCGATAAGATTACCCAGCTGGGAATTGCCAGGACCTTTCAGAATATCCGTCTGTTCAAAAGTCAGACTGTTTTTGAAAATATCCTGATTGCCAAGCATTTACGGAGAACCAGCAATCTGTTCACGGCGACCTTCCATCTGAACGGCAGAGAAGAGGCGAAGATGCGGGAGGAGTCTGAAAAGCTTCTGGATATCCTGGGGCTGCAGGATGTGCGCGACGAGCTTTCCACCGCTCTTCCTTACGGGAAGCAGCGCCGCCTGGAGATCGCCAGAGCACTGGCGACGGAGCCGAAGCTTCTGCTTCTGGATGAGCCGGCAGCCGGCATGAATCCTCAGGAGACGGATGAACTGACTGCGTTTATCGGAAGGATCCGGGATGATTTCGGACTGACGATTTTCATGATTGAGCACCACATGGATCTGGTTATGGAGATTTCCGACCGTATCTATGTACTGGATTTCGGAAAACCCATCGCAGAGGGCGTTCCGGAGGAAATTCAGAATAACCCGCGGGTCATCGAAGCATATCTGGGAGGTGCCGCAAATGAGTAATATCTTAGAGGTGAAGAACTTAAATGTTACCTACGGCGGAATCAAGGCTGTAAAGGATATCAGCTTTTCCGTACCCAAGGGTGAGATTGTGACATTGATCGGCGCCAACGGGGCCGGAAAAAGCTCCACGCTGCGTTCCATCGTGGGACTGGTAAAGCCCAAAAGCGGAAGCATTCTGCTCAATGGCAAAGAAATCGCCGGGCAGCCCACAGATAAAATCGTATCCCAGGGGATTACACTGGTTCCGGAGGGGCGCAGGGTCTTTCCGGATCTGACGGTCCTGGAGAATCTGAAGATCGGTGCTTACATGCGGAAAGATAATCTGGAAAAGGATCTGCAGTGGTGTTATGGACTGTTCCCGCGGCTGAAGGAGCGTCACTGGCAGCTTGCAGGAACGCTTTCCGGCGGTGAGCAGCAGATGCTTGCCATTGCCAGAGCTTTGATGAGCAGACCGGAGATTATCATGATGGATGAGCCTTCTCTTGGGCTGGCACCCATTATTGTGCAGAGTGTTTTTGAGATTATCCGGGAGATTAACAAACAGGGCGTGACGATTCTTCTGGTTGAGCAGAACGCGAATATGGCCCTTCACGCGGCTCATCATGGCTATGTGATGGAGACCGGGCGGATTACATTGTCCGGCACCGGAGCAGAGCTGGCGGCCAATGAAGCGGTGAAGGCGGCTTACCTGGGAAAAGCAAAAAGGAAATAGGATTTCCAATCCTTTTTTCGATGGAACCCCGGCAGGAAGACAGACAAAAGAGAAAAGTCTGTTTTCCTGCCGGTTTTTTGGTCAGGCGGATTTTTGCAGAGGAAATTTGTCTGGTTGGGTCAAAATGTCTCACGGCGTTTGGCAACTTTTCCCGGAAAGATGCTAAAATGATTTCATGATGCCAGGATTGTGGGAGTGCGAAGCACGGAACAATCCGTATGGCATCTTTTGACCCCAACATCATTTCATTCAATCTCGTGAGTTGCCTGCTTTACAGAAAACAGGTATAATGAAGACAGTGATACACGAAGGGTTCGTTGATCATGCTGTGGAGAAAGGTGGAGCTGAGTTTGCAGAATATGGATGAAATGCTGTTGGAGCGCCTTTTGAGCGTTCTGACAGAAGAGGAGCGGAAGAACATCGCAGCCCGCCTGGAGACGGATCAGGCCTGTTATCATTATTTTCTGGAAAAGCTGGAGAAGAAAAATACTTATCGGAATACAGCGGAGCTCACGGAGGAGATTGCCAGGGAACTGGAGGGTTATACACCGCTGTCCAGAGATTTTTATACTGTTCTTGGTGAATTTGTGGATCGGGAGCATTTGAAGGATCCGGAGGTATACCGTGCCATTGGCATGCACAGAAATCAGTGGTCCAGGCTGAAGCAGAGGGGGAAGCGGACCAGCAAGGCTTTTATATTAAAGCTGTGCATTGTTCTGAAGCTGGATTTGTACGAAGCGAATTATCTGATGGCACTGGCAGGTTATACCTTTGTTCCGGATGATAAGCGGGATTATATTATCTGTACCTGTCTCCGGGAGCGGAATTATGACCCTTTTACAGTGGATGCCCTGCTGGTTTCCCAGGACGAAGAGCCGCTGTTCAGTGAGGATGATCAGGAGCGTATATGAAGCTAAATGGAATTGTAATTGGCGGGAAAGAAGTCCTGCATGAAAATTTTTCTTTTAAAGGCGTGTGGCAGGCCATTGAGCCATCCCAGGCGCCTTACCGGGAGACGCTGAAAATGCTGAGAAAGACGGTGGAGGATTTTCAGATCAGCAGGCTCCTGGATTACCTGGAGGAGAAGGGAACGTGTCCCTCCGAGACGGCAGAGCTGCTGGAAGCAGGCAGGGTGAGAGAAGCATCCCTTGAAGAGTGGCTGAAGAGTCTGAGGCAGGAGCAGTTCTGGCAGGAGAATCAGGAGTCCATCCGACAGCTGATTCAGATGGAGGAATATCATTTTTCACGCAGAGCATGTGCACTGCTCTGCCTTTTTCTGCTGCTGCATATTCAGGCAGGCAGAGGAATCGGAGAAATGCCGGAGGATCTGGAGATATCCGGGGGAAACTGGGAGCTGGAGGAGCTGAATCATAATACGGCTCTGGGATTTATGAAGAAGCGTCTTCTGCGGGAAAGTCTTCTGGAAAATAACCCGGGGGAGCATTGGGGAGAAATTTCCATTACACAGGAGATGCCGGAGCTTTCCCTGCCCTTCTGGAAAGGGATTGAGCGTTCCGGGGAGCCTCTGGAGCTGGTTAAACTGATCAATAAAGGGACTCGTCCGGTACTGGTTTCGCTGGAGGGCACCAGCCTGGTGCGGCAGCTTTTTCCGGAGGAGTGGATTTATGCGATTCGCTCCGGACAGCTCTATGTGGATTTCCTTCCGAGATTTACGGTATCCGAGGAGCTCTGCCTGATGCTTCAGGGAGGAAGGCTTACCGCATACGAAAAGGAAGGAATGGGAGAAGCGGTTTCCATGAGGTTTCCGGAAGAGCCGGCTGTCTGGTCCTATGATGAGGCTCTTGGCCTGTTTGTGGCAGGCGGACAGGGCGGTTTCTTTTCCAGAAGTCTGGAAGCAGTGGAGAATCCGGCAAAGCGTGTGGTTCAGGTGAGTCTGTTCAGTCATTTCTATGGGATTTTATCGGAGGATGGAGCGCTTGTGACAAATTTCCGGGAGGCGGAAGGGTGGCAGGATCTGCTGGAGTTTTCCGCGGGGCTGAACAATGCTGCAGGGATCTGCAGGGATCGGAAGCTGGTGTTGGCAAGAGGATGTGTGCCCATGGCAGAAGGAGGATCCAGGGCAGTCAGTGTCCGGGTTTTCGAAGAGCATCTGATCTGGCTGGATACCAGGGGAGCTGTTCACACAGAGCAGAGAGGCGGAAGGGCCTGGAAAAGCTTTCCGGGTGCTTCCGCGGTGGAAATTTGCCGGAAGGGATACGTCATTGCCTGGGAGAGAGGGATTTATCTTATTCCCTTTACTGTCCGGGAGGAGAAAGGGGAAGAAGAAGCGCCCCTTGTAAGAGCGGAGACAAACATACTGGAAATGGCAATGTCGGATATGCTTCTGGCTTATCGGACTCTGGAGGAGAGGCAGGTTCATATGATTTCTGTTTCTCCCTGAAAGAAGGAAATGCAGGATGGAAAAAGAAACGGCGGTTTACGGATGGAGCATTGCTCTGGCAGTCCTGGGTGTTTTTCTGTTTCTGCTTCTGGCTTTTTGTCTGCATCGCGGAAAGCGCAGAAGAAAAGCGAGGCAGCTTTATGAACTGGAGAAACAGTATCAGATGTTGAAAAGCTATGATGTTTACGCGGGGATTTTTCTGAGAAATGCCAGGGCTTTTCAGGCACTGATCGGAATTGAACGGGAGTATCGGGATGACAGGAGATTTATGCAGAGACTCCAGACGGAGTATGTGAGTCTTCTCAGTATGAAGAACCTGACTCCCGAGGGTTTTGTGGTGTCTGTTCCGGCCGTTTCTGTGGACAGGCAGGCGTTTATCAGACGGAAAGCAGCTCTGGAACCCGGGGAGCTCCGGAAGGAGATTCAGAGAACCAGGGAAGGGATCCGGGAGCGGGAGAACCGACAGGCCTTCAGGCAGGTTCTGGAGCAGACCGGAGCGCTTCTTTACCGGATTGCCAGGGGATCCGACAGGATCGACCAGGCTGCCAAGATCCGGGGAGATATCCGCAGCATTTCCGGTGCTCTGTGCGATGCCGGGATTTATCCGATGTTCTACGAGGATTTCCGGCAGAATCCGAAGCGGCAGCAGGAGTTTGAAACAGGAAGCCCTTATGCTACAGGCTATCCGGGGCTTTATGAGAAGCAGGGAGAGAATTATATTCTTCTGCAGGAATGCTGGGGAATCCGGAAAGGGGAACGTGCATGACAGCGTCAGAGAAGGATGGAAAACGGGAACAGATCGTGCCGGAGGTTTATCTGGAGTTTCAGAGAAAGAAAACGGCAGATGAGGAACGGATTCTGAGAGAAACGGAAAGATGCTTTCTGATCCATGCATCTTATCAGAAGACGGTATCTGAGTGGAATACGTATGTGGCAGAAATCATGGCATATGCAGATCTGTTCAGCAGGATTGCGGAAAGTCTATGCCTGTTTGCGGGCTTTGCTTTCTATCACAGTCAGGAGCCGGAAAAATACGGTCCGCAGCTGATCAATGCCAGAAACAGCCTCGCCCTTGCCTTTGCACAGAGCGGGGGATCTGTGCAGAACGGGGTTTTCACCCTTCCGGAGGTCTGGGAGTCCAGGGAATTCGAAAAAGCGGAAGAATTTCATTTGTCGGAGATCAAAATGCCGGAGCTGACTTTTGCGGAGCTGGAGATTCTGATGCGCCTGGGAGAGAAAGAACGGAAAAACATGCCGCTTCCTCTGGCAAAAACCAGGCAGGAGGAGCTGCGCGGACTGATCCGGCGTCTGCGGAAGGAACAGAAGGAAAATCTGCGCCTGCTGAGGGAAAAACAGGAATTATTCGGGAAGACGGCAGATTATCTGAAACGAAAGCTCGCAGACCGGGAGAAGCATTTTATTATGAAAGAGGCTGTCCAGGAAGTCTATCCCATTGTATCGGAACTGATTCAGAGAGAAGAGGGTAACTGGCAGGCAGATCTGATTCAGGGGAAGAGGCTGCTGAAGCTGTGGGAAAATTCCGGGAAGAACCGACTTTGCCTGCTTTTTCATGAAGAAGAGCAGCTTCCGGAGGAAATCCGGATGGAGTTTAAAAAGGCCGGGGGCTATCAGATTCTCTGTCCCGGTCTGTACTGGCGGGACGTGCAGGATGGAAAAGCAGTTTACGAGCGGATTACGACGGGCTGGTATCGCTGAATTTGACGTAACAGTGAAAGGCGGAATCGCAACAATTTGACAGGAGGAAAGATGGAGAGCTTATTTGAACGGTTTGGAGTGGAGCTTCCGGAGAATGTAGAGGATGTGAACCTGATCGGAGTGGACTTTGGGGATGGAGAAGTCAGTGCGGCTCTGGCCAGGGTGAAAGACGGAAAAATTGATAATGATCCCCTGTTTCCGGACAGTACCCGAGCTGGCTATAAATGTCCGAATGTCCTTTTTATCCCTTCTGATCGGAGCCTCCCCTGGAAAATGGGGATCGGAAATTTCCAGAACGGAAAGGTTTACTACAATTTTAAAAAATGTCCGGGCACAAATGAGGCAAGAACCAGATATCGGATGGATAACGGGCAGTCCGATGAATACACCTATGAGGAAATTATGAAACTGGCTTTTCAGCAGTTTATCCGGCTTTTGTTTACGTACAACGCGCATGCCATCAGCCGGGAAAAAAGGACGATTCTGGTGGTGGGACGTCCTGCAGGCTCCAAATGGAAAAAGAGGGAAAAGGAATATGCAGAGCTGCTGATGGACGGTCTGAAAATCGAGGGATATGAGAAACCCATTGATATCGTGGTGGTGTCAGAATCACTGGCTGCCTTTGCCAGAGAAACGAATCCAAAGCTCCCGGAAGAAAAACGAATTCAAAGAGGCGAGACCGTTTTGATTGTAGACTGCGGTTCCAGTACCTTTGATGTGACACTGGTTACGGAGGATCGGATTCCGGAGGATGGAGAATACAGCCGACAGTTTGGCGGAGGGATGATTGAAGATCTGATGCTGCAGTGTTTCTGCCTGGGAAAGGAGCCGCCGGAGGACAGATGGCCCGGGAGACTTTTGAGACTGCGGCAGTACTGCGGCGAGGGCAGGCATACCCCGGATCGGATGGTATGTTCCCATCATAAGCTGGAGCTTCGGAAGAAGAAAGAGGATTATTATGGAAAAACCGGTGAGGATGGGACAGATACCGGGATTTATGCGGTTTTTTTTGAGCCGGAGTCAGAGACGGAAGCGGATCAGGAATATGAAAGCTGGTTTATTAAAAAGCCGTTTATGGGGCAGGTTCTGTATCGTATGCCGGTGCGGGCAGGCAGCGCATCTTTACTGGAGTCAGAGGAATCAGTCCGCACTTTTCCATCCTGGTATGCGGCGGGAAGGAGTGTATTTCGGGAAGCCAGCCGGCAGATGGAAAAATATCTGAGAGGCCGCCCTGCGGATAAAGTCATTCTGACAGGGGGCGTTTCCGCCATGCCGGAGGTGCGCAGACTGGTGAAAGAGTGTTTTGGAAGAGAGCCGATCATGGCAGAACTGCCAAACTATTCCGTGGTGGAAGGACTGGCCTATGTGGCTGCCCTGGAGGTTCTGAAGCACCGGGAATTGCTGGAGCTGACAGCCTGCGTCAGAAAGATTCTCAGTGAGTGCGCGCAGAGTATGGAACTGACGGTGGCTAGGTACGCAGCCTTCGAGACCTATCGGATTCTGATACGGACCATGGCAGACTGGAAGGAGGATCCGAAAGACAGCAGTCTGCTGGAGTGGAAGCAACGGTTCCAGGAAGCCTGCCGGGAGGAACTGGAGATCGGGCGGGCAGCAGAGGAAGGGCTTCTGCTCTGGTATCGAAGAGATGGGATTGAAGAGAAGATTAATCAGAGTCTGAAAGAGCGTTTTGACAGTCTGTTTCCGGGATTTGAAGATAAATTCTGTTTTCAGATAGACCGGAAAGCGGTGATAAACACCTTTCAGGGAACAGAAGTAAAGCTTCACATCCATCCCATGCGGGTTTTCGGTATTATCAATGGCTGGAGGCCGGGAAGGATCCGCAGTTCTCTGGAGAGGAAATACTGCTATGAGAAAGCAAAGTCCCGGGCAGAAAAGATTCAGAGGGATCTGACGGGCGCATACCAGAGTCAGCTGAATATCCGGGAGAACATTCAGGAACAGCTTCTGGAGGCTCTGGAACCATCTCTGAAGGCACATGTGGAGTATATGACACCCTATTTTCATATGATGAGCCAAGGGACAAATGGACATGAAAATTCATGCCTGCATGGATTTTCATGTCTATAAGGCCCGCAAAGCATGAGCAAGCAGCCATTTTTCACAGAAACATGAGCGAATTGTGAATGTTTTCGTCGATTTTGAGGTGCTGCGTCCCGGTGGGACGCGTTAAGCACCGACCGCAGCGAAGCGCAGACGCAGAGCACAAAAAAATCGACGGAAAGCTCATTTGTCGGGCAACTCATATGATCTGCGAGAGTGATACGAATACAGCGGGGGAAAAAGCATATGACATTGATCCATGATATAGACGTTCAGGTTTCCCATACGAGAAAAAGGGTTCTGTATTTTCAGTCGGAGGACAGACACATCATCGAGCAGGCAGTGAACCGGTCTGCAGTTCTCTGGGAACTTCTGGTTCAGAGGCAGCGGGAGGGAAAGCGGCCTCTCCAGCATCAGAAAGAGAAAGGAAAACGTTACGCTTACCTGAAGGAACAGAACAGACTGTTTGATTTCAGTGAGATTTATTTCCGGTATTGCTGTCCGGAAAGCAGGAGCAGGCGGGAGGAAGGGGAAATTCCCGGGATTTACCGGTATGCCTGTTTTTTTACCCTGAAGGATTTTCATGTCTGGGAGAAGCAGCAGCGGGAACGGATGATTAAGGCTTTTCTGGATGCGGAGTGGGCGGAAAACGCGTTTCTTCTGATTTCGACACCCCATACGCTGATTCCAGACGGATTCGGAGATGAAATCGAGCTGCTGAGGATGTGCCATATTGATATGGAGGACATTCAGGAGATTATCCGGAGAAGCCTGCGAAAAGAACCGGATTCGGGAAGATTGCGGGAGATTGCAAAAAGATTTAAGGGGATGTCAGAGTATCAGATTGATACGATTCTCCAGTCGCTGAAAAGCGAATATGGGGTAAGCTGCGAACTGGACGCGGAGCTTCCGGAAACACAGAGCCTTTGCTCGGAACGTATGAAAGAGCTGATCCGCAGAGAAAAAGAAAATGCTGCGCAGAAGGATCCGACAATCGTGATTATGGATTATGAACATGCCGGAGAGAAAACGGGCCATGGGGCGGAAGAGCGTGCGGTGGGGCTGGACGGAATTCAGAACTGGCTGGAAGGGCAGAAAGATATTTTTCTGCATCCGGAGCAGGGAAAATATCTGGAGGGTGTGGAAGCGCCAAAAGGTGTTTTGCTTACCGGGATTCCGGGAACGGGGAAATCGCTGATGGCGGAGGAAGCAGCCAGGATCCTGGATGGTGCCACGCTGATTAAATTTCAGATTGACCGGATTCAGTCCAACAGCTTTGGAGAATCCGAGTCCAATATGCGCAGGTGTCTGGAGCGGATCGAAGCGATGGCGCCCTGTGTGCTTCTCATTGATGAGGTAGAGAAAATATTCCGGATCGATGACCACACCCATGAAGTGAAGCTGAATATGCTTGGGCAGCTTCTGGACTGGATGCAGAAGCGGAGAGCGCCGGTCTTTACGTTTATCACAGCGAACAGCATTCAGAATAAGCTTCCGCCGGAGCTGCTGCGGGATGGAAGGCTCAGCGAGCGTTTTTTTGTGTTTATGCCCACCAGCGAGGAGCTGGCACGAATTCTCTGCGAAAAGCTTCGCAGGATTGATCTTGAGACAGAAGGACGGCTGTTTGACAGTGGTCTTCAGGAACGGATCCGAACCAGAGAGACGGGAAGGCATGTGATAAGCCAGATCGGTCTGCTGGGGGAAGAGACCGGAAGATGGCCTTTCTTTACCGGGGCGAATATTGCGAAGCTGATTGCGGCTGTGAATAATGAGCTGCGGCTGGATTTTGGAGTTCCGAAGCCATATCCCTGGGAAGAATATGAAAAAAGGCTGATTCGAACCGCACTGGAGATGCGGCCTCACGGGCAGACAAATATGAAGGACATTGCGGCTATGTGGTTTGAAGCCAGGGAAAATCAGTATCTTTCTGCATCCGGAGAGGATTTTATGCCGTTCTCCGCTTTTGATGAGGAGAAAGCGGAATTTTCCGCTGCGTGCAGGGAGAGATATGCGGACAGTCCCTATGACCGATATATGTTTGCGGTGATCAGTGGAAAAATCACAGAAAGGCAGAAACTGCTGAATGAGAAAGAGTGAATTTGCCATACCGGAAGGTGCACTTCTTTTTGGAAGATCCTGTATAATGAGGTCATAAAAGTTATGATTCACAGCCGATGAAACAGGCGGAAACGGATCGCCGGCTTTACTCTTGAGAGATGGTTTTCGCATTTTCGGTGAACCTGTGAATCAGGACCATAAAGGAGGCAGAAAGATGGCAGAAGAGAAAGAAAACGGACAGATCGAAAAAATCAAGGCGATCCGGAAGCAGCTGGTATCTCTTCTTTCGGAAGAGGAAATGAAAGAAGAGGAACTGATTCAGGCGCTTCAGCAGATCTGCCCGGATAAAAGTACAGAGGAACTGACCCGTGCCTGCGGGAAGATGAAGGCCGGGATCCGGAATGGTGCGGCGGAGGTCCGGTATTATACGGAAATGGGCGACGTGGATGCCCTGCTTCAGGATAAGATTCAGGAGTGTACCCAAAATATGTCCACCGCTCAGAAAAAAGGTTTTCTTATGAGCCTGTATCAGATCCTGCATAAGGATTTGGAATATGCGGATATGACCGGCGAAATGGCGAGGTTTCTGGCAGAACTTCCGGAGGAGGAGATGAAAGAGGGGCTGTATCAGATTCTTTATGGTGAAGCCTGTATTCTGGCTGTAAAGGAGATGAACCAGTTCCTGAAGGCGGCAGAAGAGGAGTTATCCGGAGAAGAACCGGCAGGAAATGAGAAATGGTCAAAGGAAGATCAGTGGCTGGTGACGGCAGCCAGCATCTATGCAGCCAGTGTCAGTGGGGAGGCTGACGGACAGCTGGCTCTGTATCCGGAAGTGATCGGACAGGATGTGGGAGCCCAGGGGCAGGCTGTTACTGAGATCTCGAAGGCTTCTGAGGAAGGTGCAGAGAGTGTCCTGGAGACGATCATGCTGGTTGTGGAGATTCTGGTACTATTGATTTTGTTTTATGCCTGCGGTTTTGGAATGATTGCATTTGCAGAGCTTCTTTACAACTTCCTGATCGGAGAAGCGGTTTCGACACCGATGATGGTATTGTTCAGCCTGGGCGCATGTGTGGTTGGAACAGGCTTTGCTACTGCGGCAGTATATGGGGCAGCAGCAGCTCTGGATAAACTTCAGGTGTTTACAGAGGAGAAAGCCGTCCCGAAGGCAAGGAAAATTTTCCGGAATATCCGCGAGAAGCTGAAGAACCGAAAGGCAGAGGAAGCAGAAAAAGAGACGCCGGGAGAGGAATTTGAGGAGGAAGAAAACTGGCAGTACGAAAATGAGGAAAGAGAGCCCTTGTGGGAGATCTGATGGAGAGAAGATCGTTTGCCTGAATGCGCGGCAGACGGTCTTCCTTTTCTAAGAGGATCTGCCTGACAAATGGGCCCAGGGGCAGGTTTTGGAGGAAGAATATTGACCGGTACAAAAAATCAAGGTATGATAGAAAGACAGATAGAAAGGATTTGGTTTACTATGGATGGAGCGTCACGCAGACAGGAACTGCTGAATATACTTTCCCAGAGCCAAAAGCCGGTACCGGGAGCGGAACTTGCCAGAAAGCTTCAGGTGAGCAGACAGGTTATTGTTCAGGATATTGCTCTTTTGAGGGCGCAGAAGGAAGAGATTCTTTCCACGAACAGAGGGTATATGCTGCAGGAAAAAAAGAGAGAAGCTGTTCGCATTTTTAAGGTTCAGCATACGGATCAGCAGATTGAGGAAGAGATGAACTGCATTGTGGATCAGGGTGGAGAGATTCTGGATGTTTTTGTCTATCACAAAGTTTATGGGGTGATCAAAGCACCCATGGGAATTCGGTCGCGCCGGGAAGTGGCAGAATATCTGGAAAATCTGAAAAATGGAATCTCCAGTCCTTTGATGCGTATTACCAATGATTATCATTATCATACGGTGGCAGCGGATTCGGAGAAAACTCTGGATCTGATTCAGAAAGCCTTAAAGGAAAAGGGATTTCTGGCAGCCCTGCGGAATTTTGAACCGGTAGATTTCTGGAACTGAGAGCAGGCTGTGCAGTACATACTGCAGGCCTGCTCCTGACAGGCGTTTTCAGGCGCAGGTTCTGCGGGGACGGGGATGAAGATTCAGCAGAACAATAGAACCAAACATCAAAGTGACTCCGGCCATTCCGATGAGTGTCAGCGGTTCATGCAGGAAGCAGATCCCCACCAGGGTTCCTACCATAGGTTCGACAAACGCCATTACGGAGGCTTTCCCTCCATCAATATAGCGCAGTCCTGCGGTATACAGCAGAAACGGAGTCAGGGTGGACAGCAGTCCGAGAGCCAGGGCCGGGAGATATAAATTTCCGGCAGACAGCATTTCCGGCAGAACTGCGATATCGCAGAATGGCAGCAGGGTCAGGCTGGCGATCAGGAAGGTATAGGAGGTTACTGTCAGAGGGTGGTATTTTTTCAGCGCAATATTTCCGAAAATGGTATAGAGTGCATAGCAAAAGCCGGAGCCTACTCCGGTCAGAATGCCAAAAACGGAAAAAGATGAGGCATCCAGTCCCCCGGTGGTACATGCGCAGCCCAGGAGTGCCAGCAGGAAAGCACCGGCTTTCCTGGGCGTTATTTTTTCACGGAAAAGGATTGCCGAGAGAATCATGACAAAGCATGGAGCGGTATAGAGCAGAATGACAGCCAGGGAAAGTGTTGTGGATTCGATGGTCATAAAGTAGAGGACATTGAATAGTACGATACTCAGCATCCCGGTACCGAGAAACATCCAGAGATCCTTCAAATGGATTTTCAGCTTTCGGCGATCTGTGAGAGCGAGCCAGATCCAGAGACAAACGGCGGTGATCAGACTGCGCAGAAAGGTGATCTGTACCGGGCTGCAGCCGCCTGCGGAGAGAAGATTGGAAAACAGACCGATGATGCCCCAGCAGATGCCGGCACCGATGATGAAAAGACCAGCGTACCTTTTTGGGGTGAGAACGAATCGAATGGGAGTAAGAGTAAAGTGTGACATAGCAGCAGTACCTCCGTGTAAGTAGATTTTGTCAGTACACTCGCTCGCGAGTCTTAGTGCGGGATTCAGGTTTGCAAAGCAGACAAGCTACGAATCCGAATCCCTGCGTATCCTCGCGTAGCGTGTATCTGCAAGCATGTATTTTTATGTTCCTTTGTCCCTTGGCTCATCATAACGTAAGGCTCATTATAATACGAAAAAATAGAAAAATCCAGAGAAATAGAAAGATTAAAATAGAAGATTGGACGATTGGATTGAAAATTCTACCGTTGCGGTTCTTTTGTGCGTGAAATTGTGCGGGAAAACCGGGTGGTCAAATGATAATGAGAAAATCAGGTATCTGTGAAGGTACTGAACAGATACAAAATCAGAAACTTTGATAATCAGATGCATTCTGCGCAGGAACAGGCGGATTCTTCCCATTCTGATGCGCAGAATACATGGAGAACACACGAGACCGTTCTGCCTGGAAGGGAGAGAATACAGAACTCCGGATGGACGGAAGTTCCTGTTACCCCTTTACGGCACCGGCCATAAGTCCGTTCTGAAAACTGCTTTGGAAGAGAATATAGACGATTACAATTGGAATGATCGAAATCATCATTCCGGCTGCCAGCAGCTGATAGTCTGTGGTATGGGCAGACTGGAAAGCGTACAGCGCATAGGGAATCGGATATTTTTCCTGTTTGAAGATATAGATCATCGGTGCAAGAAGATTGTTCCAGGAGCCCATTGCGGTAATGACGATCAAGGATGACCAGGCCGGAAACGTGTTGGGAAGAACGACCCTTGCCAGAACCTGCACTTCGGAACATCCGTCCAGCCTTGCAGCTTCAATCATGGAATCCGGAATTGAGACAAAAAAGGACCGCATCATCATGATGGCGAAACCTTCTCCGGTACCGATGGAAAGCAGTGCGATTCCTGTCAGAGAATTCAGAAGGCCCATTGATTTTAAAGTAAAATACAAGGGAAGCATAATTGTCTGAAACGGGATCATCATACCGATCAGCAGTACATAGTACAGGATTTTTTTCCCAGGATAGCGGAATTTGGCGAAAGAGTATCCGGCCAGAGTGGCTACAACCAGAGTGCCAAGTACGGTGAAAACCATCATATAGAGACTGTTCAGCAGATAATGGCTGAATTTTCCGATTTGCCAGGCTTCGATATAGTTGCTGATAATACTCCAATCGTGGGGCCAGGTAAAGGGACCTCTGACAGCATCCTTGGCGGTACGAAAGGAAGTCAGCAATATGGTTGCGAAGGGAATCAGAGTATAGATCAAAGTAAGGATCAATATGGTATAGGTCAGGATACCAAGTATGATCTTATTTGTCTTTTTGCTTTGTTTTGTCAGCATCAGGTATCCCCCTTTTCTGCATATTTGTTAAAGAGAACCGTAAAAAGTACCATAAAAATACCAAGCATTATCGCCGCGGCAGATCCGTATCCGAAGCGATTGAACGTAAAGGCCTGTTTGTAGATATAATAGGTCATAATCTGGGTGGCATCGTTTGGTCCGCCGCTGGTCATGACCAGTACCAGGTCGTAAACCTTAAAGCTGTCGATTACGGTATAGACGAAGACCATATTTATGACGGGGCGAATCTGGGGCAGTGTCACGCGGGAGAACAGCTGCAGGCTGTTGGCTCCGTCTAATTTGGCGGCTTCTTCCAGTTCCAGATCCGTTCCCATAAAGGCAGCGATAAAGATGACCATACAAAAGCCAAAGTAGGTCCAGCCTCCGGTTATGGTAATTGCGAGCATTGCTGTTTTTACATTTCCTGTAATCGCAAAATCAGATCCGTTTCCGCCCAGAAGATCAATGATCATTGACAAAAGGCCGTTCCTGGGATCATAGATCCATTTCCATACAGCTCCATAAACAACGGCCGATATGATCCTTGGGAAAAAATAAACGGATCGGAATAAAGTGCGTCCCTTGATATGCGGCCGGGAGAGCAAATAGGCCAGAAATAATCCGGGAGCGACACCGAATGCCAGAATACCGATGGTATAAAAAATATTGTTTAAAAACGCTTTCCAGAATACCGGATCCTGGAGAAGATTTATGTAATTCTGCGCACCTACATAAACGGCCTGGGTCACCCCATCCCAGTCCAGGGTGCTGTAATGGATGGCCTGTATCAGGCTGTATCCAAAAAATACACAAAAAAAGATAAATGCAGGAATAATCAGAACATACCCCATAATGACCTGATTCCTGTACAGTGATTTTTTGAAGATTTGTTTTTGCAAAGCACCCAACCTCCTCCTGAATGTTTCAGGATTCTATTATGAGCCATCAGCTCTTCTGATGATGCCAGGGTCAAAAGTCATGAACCACGATGCGCTCGCGCATAAGTGGTTCTATGACTAATTGACCCGCTTTCCTATGAGGATAAACGTGGGATGTATGTCCTACGATATCCAGATATTGGGCAGGATTGTGGGAGAAACAATCCATATGGCATTTTTTGACTCCAACATCATTTTACTTTACTTTAAAGGAACCTTTCGTGAGTCCTGTTTCAACATCTTTGTCTTTGGCAGCATCGGCTTCTGCGATAAAGGAATCCACATCCAAAGCGCCGATGACAAGCTTCTGACCGGCTTCTGAGAAGAAATCAAAGGAGTTGGTACCCAGCCACATATTGATACCGGCTGTATTCTGAAGGGATTCATCGCCCAGCAGTTCCACGACACGCTCTGCCAGAGGTGACAGATCAACATCGTATTCCTGTGTATAAGGCGGCATGGTTCCGCCGACTTCCGCCCAGATTTTTGCGGTATCCGGATTATTCACGGAGAAGTCAATAAACTGATAAACCGTATCCTTTACTTCGGAACCGGAATATACCAGGTAGGCGCCGCCGGCAAAGTTCACCTGAGAGCCTCCGTCCGCACAGGTTTCTGAACCCGGGAAGGGATAAATGGAGGTGTTGAAATCTGTTTTTTCGGTCAGATTTCCCACTTCCCAGTTTCCGGTAACCCAGCAGGCATATTCGCCGCTGAAGAACATTTGCTCCTGGTCACCGTCTACTTCCGGATGAGACGGGAAATAGCCTTTGTCAAGCCAGTCCTTGATGCAGGAGACAGCAGCGCGCACCGAATCCTTATCCCAGGAACCATCGTTGTTCATACAGTCCGCAATTTCTTCCTGGCTCATGAAAGCGTACAGGATTGTGCCGATAAAATTCATATTATTGTACCAGGCAGAGTCCAGGGTATTTGCCAGCACATGATAGCCGGCATCCTGGATGATCTGCATATCTGCAGTCAGTTCCTCTACTGTTTTCGGCTGAGCCAGACCGAGTTCGTCAAAAATATCCTGATTAACATAGAGACTCATGGTTTCCATTTCATTGCCCACACCCCAGATGAAATTGTCTGCACTGGGGATCTCCCAGCAGGCGGACATAATGCTGTCTTTCCAGCCATACTGTTCGTAGGCGGCAGTCAGATCCTCATAATAACCGGCTTTTACATAGTTTCCGACAGTACCGATACCTGCCTCAAGATAAATCAGATCCGGTGCGTCTCCGGCCATAAAGGCAGCTTTCAGCGTTTCTTCAAGAACGGAAAGCTCCTTTGGAACACGTTCCACCGTTACGTTCGGGTTTGCTTCCTCAAATGCGGCGACAATATTCTCCTGTGCCTGTCCCAGGGAACCATCCACAAAGGTATCCCAGATGGTAAGTGTGGCAGATTCCTCCGCAAAAGCTGCAGCTCCGGGAAGCAGGGATGCTGCCATAGCAGTTGTCAGGATCATCGATAAGAATTTTTTATTCATGAGTGTTCCTCCTTTTTGCTCTGTATACGGATTTTACTTTTCATTTACGAACTTCTCAGCAAGGGCTTCAAAGCGTCTGCAGACGTCTTCAATTTCCAGGTACTCGGGATGCTCCTTTAAATAAATATGCATTCTTCCCTGGAAGGGTGCTGTCCAGTTTTCCGGAATCTGTTTTTTCCCGATCACTGCTCCGACGATACTGCCGGCAGTGGCGCCGGTGCAGTCATTGTCGCCGCTCATGGCGATGGTTTCTCCAATTGTTTTTGTGAAATCTTTTTCTCCGATATCGAGCCCCATTACAACATGAATGGCATTGGTGACAGCGCTTCCATTAAACATCCCATCGTAGACTTTCCAGGTTTTTTCATAGGCTTCCTGATAATTTTTGGATTTGTTGTCCAGAGCCCAGCGAATAGCTTCGGCAAAGAGGCAGTTTTCAGGAATTTCAGTCAGACCGATTCGGACCGCTTCCATGGGATCATCCACAACAAAAGCAGCTGAAATGGCAGCAGCCATAAACATGGAGCCGTATACCCCGTTTCGTCTGTGATTGATAGAACAGTCCTTATACGCCAGCTCGGCTGCTTTTTCCGGCCAGCCGGGACAGGAAAAACCGTAGGCATCCGCCCTGGTCCATCCGGCGATATTCTGAAGGTTGGGATTTCCGGCGATGCCGGCTTCCGGTAGAGTCATTCCCTTCTGGAAATTCAGCATCATATTCCGTTCTCCCCAGTAGCAGCCGCGGCTTCCATTGGAGCCTTCGATGGGAAGATAACGATTCCAGACTGCAGCCATGTCCTGATGGGTAAAATTCATTCCATATTGTTCCAGAATCAGAAGCCCGAGCAGGGTGTAAATGGTATCATCATCCGGGGGAACCGCATCCATATGGTCTTTTGTCAGGTCAATCTTTTTCCCGGTGATATAATGGGGATTCATGGGATCTTTGATGTGGCTCCAGTAATCTGTCAGCGGATATTCATCTCCGAAATACTCTGCCCAGGCTTTCATGGTTTCAACCGGATTGAATTCCAGTGCAGCGCCCAGGGTGCATCCGGCCATCCTTCCGTAGAAAGCACCTCGCAGCCGGTCCGGATAATCAGCAGGGACCGTATCCGTCATTCTCCTCGGACCCTTGGGACGGAGCGCTTTTATGCTTTCCAGATCATCCGGCTCATCCGGATCTGCCTGAGCCAGAACAAGATTCTGAAATTCCGCAATCTTTTCATCAAGTCCCTGTTCAAACTCCTCAAAGATTCTGCGCCCTTCCTGGCTGCAGCCAAATTCCGCAGAAAGTCTTAAGTACCTGGTCAGATCATCGACTTTTTCCTGAAGAAGAGTGGCAGAGAAAGGAACATAAGTTACCTCTCTGATTTTCATAAGCAACCTCCTTTTATAGTTTTTTTGTGTAAAATTTATAACGTGTGCGCACACGATATTTTTAAAATTTAAAACAGATATACAAATATCTGTTTTAAGATTCAGGTTAAACTTTCGCCGTCTACAATCGTGTAATCCAGAAGATACTCCCTGGAGCATTCCGGATTGCCCATGCATTCAAATAAAAGATCAATGGCAGTCTGCCCCATGCGCAGTACGGAATACTTAATTGTCGCTATTCTGGGATGAATGTATTTTAAGGGTTCAATGTCATCGTAGCCCATGAGGCCGACCTGTCCGGGAACCTGGATGCCCTTTCCCTGCAGATACGTTAACGCTTTGATTGCATAAGAATCACACAGGCATAGAACAGCGGTTTTTTCCAGGAAACGGTTAGAAGCAAGAAAATGATCAAGTTTTTCTTCCAGACTGCCCTTTGCCAGAATTTTCGCATTGGCAAGTCCGCATTGGCTCATACCGTTTAAGTAGCCATCGGCCCGTTGGCGCAGTGTGTAAGTGTTTAGTCCGGCTTCCTCCTGCAGCTCCATGTCGGGCGTTAAATAAAGGATGGTTCGGTAACCCTTTTCATAAAGAAACTTTACCGCATCTTCCATGGCCGATCGGTCATCAACCCCCACAAAGGGGAAGCTGCTGTCCAGCTTATTGTAGATGGTCACAATGGGGATTTTCATTTTCTTTAATTCATCGATATAACGTTTGCTCAGTCCGATAGGAAAAAGGATAATGCCGTCTACCTGGCGTTCATACAAATAATTCAGGCCGCCCTTCTCCAGAGAAAAATCCCTGTGAGTCAAAATCAAATGGATGAAATACCCTTTTTCTTTTGCACGGGCTTCAATGGTGTCAATCAGCTCGGGGAAAAAATTGTTATACAGGTCAAAACAGACCACGCCAATGGTCATGGTTTTTCCACGGGCAAGGCTTCTGCCCATATAATTGGGATGATAGTCCAGTTCTTCAACAGCCTGGAGAATTTTTTCCTTTGTTTTCTGACTGATTCCCGGACGATCATTCAGGGCTCTGTCAACAGTTCCTACAGAAACGTTACAGTGTTCAGCAATATCTTTGATGGTCGCTCTCATGTCATCACCGTGTGCGTTAACGGAAGTCTTTATAAAAAAAAGCCACTGAATAAAAACGATGACTTTCTCTGAAAATTCCGTAAGGATTTAAAAAGAGTATAATACAAATATATCAAAAATACTATTGACACTTTATACAAATACAAAGTTTGAATTTTGTGTATACTTTTGCTGCGATGAGGTTTGAAAAGGCTAAACAAAAATGAAACAAAAACGATTGATTAAGACACTTGACATTTTTCTCTGCGCATGTTACAATGTGACACAATAAAAGGGAGTAGCCGATCACCGCAGGGTGGATTTTAGATCGTCACTCGATGTCCGCAGGACATCCGTATAAAATGAGATGTGCAAGACTTTTATTGTGGCAGGAACCACGATAAAGGTCTTTTTTTATTCAGACCTCAGGTGCTCTGCCGCGCACAGGAATTCAGAGGGCAGAAGGGACAGGCCCTCTTCAGAAAAGGGAATAGGAAAGGAGTAAATGACATGACAAATCAGGAAAATGTAAAAGAAATCAGAGAAGCAATTGCCGCGGCGAACCGTTCACTGGACAGTCTGGAGCGGGTGGAGAAGAGCCTTTCCGGTGCAAGGAATCTGGGACTTTGGGATATGTTCGGAGGCGGTGTGTTTGTGAGTATGATGAAGCACAGCCGCCTGGATGAGGCGAAGATGCAGATGGAAGAGGCACGCTATTATCTGCAGCAGCTCCAGAAGGAGCTGCGGGATATCGATGTACCGGCAGATATCCGGGTGGATGTGAACGGATTTCTGACCTTCGCGGATTTTTTCTTTGACGGCATAATCGCGGACTGGCTGGTGCAGTCCCGGATCAGTGAAGCCAGAGACCAGGTATCGACAGCGAAGGCACGGGTTCTGGAGATTCTGGCTGATCTTCACAGCTGGGAAAGCAGACTTTTACCGTAAGGAGGAGGAGAAGAAAATGGGATGTTTGGGTAATCTTTTATGGTTTCTGTGCGGAGGATGTTTAAGCGGCCTGAGCTGGGCTGTGGCAGGACTTTTATGGAGTATTACGATTGTGGGAATTCCAATTGGAAGACAGTGTTTTAAGTTTGCGTCCCTTTGCTTCTTTCCTTTTGGAAAGGAAGTGCGTTACGGAGGCGGAGCAGTTTCTTTTCTGTTCAATGTGATCTGGCTTCTGGTTTCCGGAATCCCGCTGGCGGTGGAATCGCTGGTGATGGGCGTGATTCTTTGCTGTACCATTGTGGGAATCCCCTTTGGACTGCAGCATTTTAAGCTTGCGAAGCTGGCGCTGATGCCTTTTGGATCGACCGTGGATTAAAGGCTGTCTGAGAACTCGACTCGGCGGGCGCGTCCCGGGTTTCTGATGGGAAGTGAAATTCCCTGTATCAGATCTTCGAAAGAAGAAAAAAGGTCTGGTACAGGGATCTTTTTTGCATTATAATGAGCCAAGGGACAAATGGACATGAAAATCCATGCTTGCATGGATTTTCATGTCTATGGGTCCCTGGCATCATTATAATAAGAGTCTGAAAAGAAATTGGGCTGGAGGATGGGTATGGAACTGCTTTTTTCAAAAAAGGATTTGCGCCGTTTGATTATTCCGCTGGTATTTGAACAGGCGCTGGCGATTACGGTGGGCATGGCGGATACCATGATGGTTTCTTCCGTGGGAGAAGCTGCGATTTCAGGGGTTTCTCTGGTGGATATGATTAACATGCTGATTTTCAGCATTTTGTCTGCCCTTGCCACCGGCGGAGCGGTGGTGACCTCTCAGAATATCGGCGCCGGGAGGCCGGAGGAGGCCTGCAGGTCGGCGAAGCAGCTGTTTTATACGGTGATCGTGGCAGGGATTGGGGTTGCCGCGCTGGTGATGCTGGCGAGAAATCCGCTGCTTCGGCTGTTTTTTGGAAGTATTGACGCGGATGTGATGGAAAACGCTGTGATTTATCTGATGATTTCGGCGGTGTCCTTTCCCTTTCTTGCGGTGTATAATGCCTGCGCGGCCCTGTTCCGCTCCATGGGAAATGCCCAGATCACGCTGAAGGTTTCGGTTCTGATCAATGTGATCAATGTGGTGGGAAATGCGGTCTGCATTTTTGTGCTGAAAATGGGGGTTGCAGGTGTGGCGCTTCCCTCTCTGATCTCCAGGGCCACCGGCGGGATCATTCTGTATCTTCTGCTGCGCAATCCAAAGCTGACCGTCCATTTTGTAAAAGAAAAGTTCCGAATTGAATGGACGGTGATCCGGCGGATTTTATATATCGGGATTCCCAGCGGTATTGAAAATGGAATTTTCCAGCTGGGTCGGGTGCTGGTGGTCAGCATTATTTCCGGTTTCGGAACGGTGCAGATCGCGGCCAACGGCGTTGCCAACAACCTGGACAATATGGGCTGCATTGTGGGACAGGCCATGAGCCTGGCCATGATTACGGTGATCGGACGCTGTGTGGGCGCCAATGACGAGAAGCAGATCCGTTACTATACGAAAAAGCTGATGCAGATTACCTATACGGCCACAGCCATTGTAAATATTCTGATACTTCTGAATTTGAACCGGATTCTGAGTCTGTACGGGCTGAGTGAGGAGACACGGCGTCTGTCCTATATTCTGGTTATGATTCATGACGGATGTGCCATGTTCCTGTGGCCGGCGGCTTTTGTCCTGCCCAATATGCTGCGTGCCTGCAATGATGTGAAATTTACCATGGTGGTGTCGATTTGCTCCATGTTTACATTTCGGATCGGGCTCAGTTATCTTATGGGTATACAGATGGGGATGGGAGCAATCGGTGTATGGATTGCCATGGTGGTGGACTGGGTGTTCCGGATTCTGTTTTTTGTGTGGAGATATTTCAGCGGAACATGGAAAAAACAGTGTCTTCTGAACCGCTGACCGGGTGGCGGAAGAGTTTGTGTCTGAAAGGAGGATGACGATGCGGCTGCTGCTGGCGGAAGATGAAAAAATTTTAGCGGATGCGCTGACGACGATTCTGGCTCACAGTCATTATACGGTGGATGCCGTTTATAACGGGCAGGATGCCCTGGATTATCTGGAAACAGGAGTGTATGACGGGGCCATCCTGGATATTATGATGCCGAAGATTGACGGACTGACGGTCCTGAAGAGTCTGCGGGCAGCCGGGAACCGGATCCCGGTGCTGCTGCTGACTGCGAAAAGCGAGATTGACGACCGGGTTCTGGGACTGGACAGCGGGGCGGATGATTACCTGACCAAGCCCTTTGCCATGAAGGAGCTTCTGGCCAGGATCCGGGCGATAACCCGCCGCCAGCCCATGCTTCAGGATAATGAACTGCGCTTCGGGGATCTGATTCTGAGCCGGACGGACTTTACGCTGTCGGGGCCATCCGGTTTTGTCCATCTGACCAACAAGGAATTTCAGATGCTGGAACTGATGATGAGCAATCCGAATCAGGTGATTTCCACGGAGCGCTTTCTGGAAAAAATCTGGGGATACGGCAGTGAACCGGAGGTGAATGTGGTCTGGGTCAATCTCTCCGGGCTTCGGAAGAAGCTTGCGGGACTCCAGGCAAAGGTTCAGATCAAGGCAACCAGAGGCGTGGGATATTTGCTGGAGGAAATCCGATGATTCACCGACTGAGAAAAAATTTCATCCTGACTGCCATGGCTTCGGTGATTTTTGTGCTTGCCGTTCTAATGGGCCTGATCAATCTGCTGAATTATGTGGAGAAGGACCGGAAGGCCGCGGAGGTTCTGGAGGTTCTGATGGAGAATGGCGGCATGTTCCCGGAGGAAGAAAAACACGTTGAAAAACCGGAGGAAAAGGGAGCACGGGAGGAGAACGGTGACGTGCCCGGGATGCTTGGAGAGCGCCCGGGACCCCGGCTGAAGCTGTCGGCTGAGGCGCCCTATGAGACCCGATACTTTGTGGTCGTTCTGAATCCGGACGGAAGCCTGGTGTACACAGATACCAGGAAAATCGCAGCGGTTTCCGCCCGGGAGGCTGCTGACATGGCCCGGAAGCTGCAAAGCGAGGGAAAGATTTCCGGTTATCTGGGGACCTACAAGTACCTGGCACAGCAGGGAGAGTCCGGGATTAAATATGTGTTTCTGGACTGTACCAGAGATCTGAATTCTGTCCGGGAGTTTTTGCGAAACAGCCTGCTGATTTCTCTTTTCGGTATTGGGGCTATTTTTCTTCTGATCGTATTCCTGTCCGGGAGAGTTCTTCGGCCGGTTGCCGAGAGCTACGAAAAACAGAAGATTTTCATTACCAATGCCGGACATGAAATCAAGACGCCTCTGACCATTATCAATTCCTGTGTGGACGTCCTGGAGCTTGAGCAGGGAGATAATAAATGGATTCAGGGAATCCGCGGTCAGACCGGGCGGCTGGAAACCCTGACCCGGGAGCTGGTCAGTCTGGCGAAGATGGAGGAAGCTTCCGCAAAACTTCCGATGGAGGAATTTTCTCTTTCCGAAGCGGTGCGGGAAACGCTGGAACCCTTTGCGCTCATGGCTCAGAATCAGAATCTGGAATTTGTTTTGAATATTCAGCCGGACATTATCCGAAGGGGGAATGAGTGTGCTCTGCGGCAGCTGTGTTCAATTCTGGCTGACAATGCGGTAAAATATGCTTCCGGAGAGGGCGTGATCTGCTTTTCTCTCTTCCGGAAGGGACGGCGGATCCTGCTGGTTTCGGAAAATCCGGCGGAAGGACTTGTGAGAGGCAGCCAGAACAGGATTTTTGACCGGTTTTACCGGGGAGATTCCTCCAGAAGCAGCGAACGGCCCGGATATGGAATCGGCCTGTCCATGGCACAGAGTATCGTGGCTGCGCACGGAGGAAAAATCGAAGCGAAAAGCCCGGATGGGAAGCGAATGGTGATTACTGTTTTTTTATAAGGAAAGAAAAGTTCCGAACAGCAGCATGTTCGGAACTTTTTGATTTTTCTGTGAATTAGAAGGAAATTTTAAGTTCGGTTTAGGTAATTTCTGTATGATGAATCTGCGGGTCCTGCCTGGGAAGGTACGAAACAGACAGGATGGACTCATAAAAAAAGAGGAGGAAATCAGGATTGAGTGATACCCATGTTTTTCAGAGACATGAATTGAAGTACCTGGTGGATAACCGTCAGCGGGAACTGCTGGAACAGGGCTTTCGGGAGCATATGGTTCCGGATCCTCACGACCGGAACACCATCTGCAACGTTTATTACGATACACCGGATTTCAGGCTGATCCGTCATTCCCTGGAAAAGCCGGTGTATAAGGAAAAAATGCGGCTGCGAAGCTATGGCCAGGCGGTGCCTGGAGACCTGGTATTTCTGGAACTGAAGAAAAAATACAAAGGAATTGTTTACAAACGACGGATTTCCATTGAAGAACAGGCAGCTTCTGCATATCTGGCCGGAGAAGGACCGCTGGAAAATCAAAGTCAGATCGCAAAGGAAATCGCCTATTTCCGGGCGTTTTACCGAAAGCTGGTTCCGGCTGTGTATCTGTGCTATGACCGCTCGGCTTTTTTTTCGGCGGAGGATCCGGATCTGCGGATTACCTTTGACCGGAATATCTGCTGGAGGACAGAAGACCTCAGTCTGGAGGCGCCGCCGGGGGGAAAGCAGATTCTGAAGCCCAGCTGTTCGCTGATGGAGATTAAGGCCGCCTCGGCCATGCCTCTCTGGCTGGTGGGAATTCTGGAGGAAGGAGAAATCCGCCAGTGTTCCTTTTCCAAGTACGGGATGGCCTACCGGGAGCTGAGAACTTCCTTTGGCGGCAGAGCTTGTGAAGCAGGCGAAAAAGAATATTTGACAGAAAGAAGAGGTGTTTCCTGTGCTTGATTCTTTATTTACAGGTTTGTACAGTACGGCTTCCGGGAAAATTACGCTTTCCGGATTTCTGATCAGCCTTGCGGCCGCATTGATTCTGGGAGCGGTGGTGATGCTGGTTTATACATACCGCAGCACCTGTACAAAAAGCTTTGCGGTTACTCTGGCAACCCTGCCGGCCATTGTCTGTGTTGTAATTATGATGGTCAGCGGAAGCCTGGGAGCCGGTGTGGCAGTGGCCGGGACCTTTTCGCTGGTGCGGTTCCGCTCCGTTCCGGGGACGGCAAAGGAAATCAGCGCCATTTTTCTGGCCATGGCAGTGGGCCTGGCCTGCGGTATGGGATATCCGGGATTCGCTGTTCTGTTTACGGTTATTATGTGTGCGGTAAATCTGATTTACCGGGCCATTGGATTTGAGGAAAAACAGACCGGGCTGTGCAAAAACCTCCAGATTACCGTTCCGGAGGATCTGGAGTACGGAGGAATGTTTGATGATCTTTTCCGGAAATATACCACAGAGGCAAAACTGGTCCGTGTGAAGACCACGGATCTTGGAAGCCTGAACAGACTGACCTATCAGATTACACTGCGTGAAGAGAACTGTGAAAAGGCACTGATTGATGAGCTTCGCTGCCGGAACGGCAACCTGGAAATCAATCTTTCCGTTCAGGGAACGGACAACAGCGTGCTGTAAGGCGGCACGGAAAGGGCTGAAAAAGTCAGAAAGAAAGGTGGGAATGATGATGAGAAAAAAGGCGGCTGCGGTGATTCTGGCGGTTTCTCTCTGCATGGGAAATATGGCATACGCAGAGGGAGAAGCTTCTGAAACATCCACAGAAGAAACTCTGGAGGAAAAAGCAGGCGGAGACGGTTCCGGAACAGCGGGAATCCTTTCGCCGGAGGAGATGTTTACCGAGAGGGATTATGAGACCGGTTATTCGGATTATGTAACGGTGACACTGCGTGACGGCGGATCTGTGGCAGAGGGCAGCGGGGTATCCATTGCGGACAATCTCATAACCATTGAGCAGGAGGGCGTTTATCTGCTGACGGGAACGCTGACAGAGGGACAGGTGGCTGTGGATGCGGGAGATTCGGATAAGGTACAGATTGTTCTGGACAATGTTTCGGTATCCAATGGGAACAGTGCGGCTCTTTACGTCCGGAACGCGGATAAGGCATTCCTGACAACGGCGGCCGGCTCGGAAAATACTCTCTGTACCTCCGGAGAATTTGTTCAGACAGACGAAAATAAGGTGAGCGGCGCGATCTATGCAGCTGTGGATCTGACCATGAACGGGGAGGGGATTCTGAATGTTTCCTGCGAAACCGGCCATGGTGTTGTCACGAAGGATGATCTGAAGATCACCGGCGGAACTTATCGGATCACAGCAGCAAAGCGGGGAATGTACGGGAAAGACAGCGTCCGCATTGCCGGAGGGGAAATCACCATTGAGAGCGGCACAGACGGTGTTCATTCGGAGCACGAGGACGCGGAAAAAGGTTTCCTTTACCTTTGCGGCGGGGTCCTGCAGATGACCTGCGGCAATGACGGCTTCGATGCGTCCGGTACCATAACCGTTCTGGATGGGGATTACACCATCACCACCAATGGCGGCAGTGAAAATGCGGCCCAGAAAACCAGTGGCTACGGCGGCTTTGGAGGAGGAATGGAACGATTCTGGAAGGGCGGTGAAGGAGACGGAGCAGCCGGAACGGAAACGGGTACGGCCACTGTGGAAACCGGTGAAGCGACTGAAACCACTGAAACCACATCTGATTCCTGGAAAGGGATGAAGGCAAACGGTTCCATTTGGATTACCGGAGGGTCTTTCCGGATGGATACGGCGGATGATGCTGTCCACACAAACAGTGATCTGACAGTCTCCGGCGGCAGTTTTTCCATCTCCTCCGGAGACGATGGAATGCATGCGGATGCCGCTTTGACCATTCAGGACGGAGAAGTGGATATCGCAAAGAGCTATGAAGGAATTGAGGGTACCACCGTGGTGATTTCCGGCGGCAGGGTGAAGGTGACGGCTTCTGATGACGGACTGAATGCGGCAGGCGGAAACGACGGCTCCAGTATCAACGGAAGAATGGGACAGAACGGATTCACCGGCGGAAGCAGTGCCAGCATCACGATTTCCGGCGGGGAAGTGACGGTAAAGGCTTCCGGTGACGGCATTGACTCCAATGGAAGCCTGCTGGTTTCCGGCGGCACTGTCTATGTCAGCGGCCCGGAAAATTCCGGAAACGGCGCTCTGGACTACGAAGGCAGCGGCATCATCACCGGAGGCACGGTGGCAGCAGTCAGCGCAGCAGGCATGAATGCCAATTTTGGATCGGATTCTTCCCAGGGATCGATTCTGTGCAATTTATCATCCACGCAGGAAGCAGGTACCACTGTGACACTCTCAGACAGCGACGGAAATGTGCTGGTCAGCTATACACCGGAGAGCCGGTATCAGAGCGTTGTGGTCAGTGTACCGGAGCTGGAAGGAAACGGAACCTATACGCTGACGGCGGGAACAGAAACTCAGACCATTGAGATGAGCGGCCTGATTTACGGTTCCGGTGAAGGCTTTGGCAAAGGCGGCTCCATGATGGGAGGCCGGGGTACGATGGGACGGAAAGGAACTATGCCGGATGGGCAGGTACCTGCCCCCGGAGAAGACGGAATGGTGCCGGGGGGTGAAGGCAGCATTCCGGATGACGCCGGGATGATCCCGGGTCAGGGAGGAGCGGTTCCGGAAGAAGGGCAGTTTCCGGACGGGGAATGGGGGATCATTGAGCGGGGAAGCCAGCTGGATTCCCTCTGATTTTCCGGGACAGTCCGGAAGCCTGAAATAGAAGTAAGCCGGCGCGTATGCGCCGGCTTTTTTCGCACTCAGGCTCATCCTTTGAGCAGTTCATCATACATGGCAATCAGATTTTCAGTGGGGACATTGGCAACGATATTGTGGATGGTATTGAAAACAAAACCACCGTCTTTCCGGAATATGTCCACACGTTCCCGTACCTGACGGCGTACCTCTTCGGGCGTTCTGAAGGGAAGGGTGCGCTGGGTGTCCACGCCGCCGCCCCAGAAAATAAATTTATCTCCGTAGTTTGCCTTGATTTTTGCCGCATCCATGCCGTCAGCGGAAAGCTGAACGGGATTCAGGCAGTCCAGCCCCATCTCTGCGAAATCATCCAGAAGATCGTAGACCGCGCCGCAGGTGTGATAGAAGGTCTTCCAGTTGGTATTTTTATGTACCCAGTCATTGATTTCCTTGTAGAAGGGTTTATAAAGGTCACGGAAGATGTCTTTTCCAAGCATCAGTCCGCGCTGGTTTCCGAAGTCCGTACCGGAAATCCATACGACCTGAATGCGGTCGCCCACGGCCTGTTTGTAAATTTCCAGGTTCTTCAGCATAATATCGGTCTGATAACGGAAGATTTCCCGGATATATTCCGGATAGAGCATATGTGCCAGCAGCCAGTCATCTACCCGCCGGATTCCCCGGGGATGTTTGGTAAAGGGGCCGGGAACCATGGCGGCATCTCCAAGGCCTGCGCCGCCTAACAGGCCCACGATCCCGTATTCTGTATTTTCGTAAAGCTCGATGGAACGTTTTTCCCAGTAACGGGCCTCCTCATCAGACGCAACGCTGAAATCCTCTTTGAAATCCTCCAGAGGCGTCAGATCCTCTTCGTCCAGATCCATATCAAAGGCGGCTCTGGGAGCTGCGTCGAAGAAGGAGCCGTCTTTGGGCATCATGGCGCTGTATTCGGCAGTCCGGTCACCCTGGGGATAGACCCATTTGGTCCCTTTTGCGTCCACATCGTATTCAAAACCGCCGCCCATCCAGACAGGCGTACCGTCGTCCATCTGCCAGGGCTTCCAGTCCTGGTTTTTATATCCGTAGAAATTGCCGGTATTCCATATACCAACCACATCACAATGCAGTGCTTTGAGCACATCTTCTTCTACTTCGCCCAGCATCTGTCCGGGCTCAATGATCCGGATCCGGCGTTCTTCAAGGCCAAGGGCCTGACGCAGGCGGTACAGAGTGCTGGCGCTGATGCCGGTCTGGCCGGTGGCACCAAGGTCAATGGGGGGCCGGTCGGTCTGCTGATGATTCAGTGCTGCAATGAGTCGTTCTCTGGAAGTCATGGATAAATCCTCCTTTTTCTTTTCATGCTGTTCTGAAGCGTTTTTCTGTTATGGAAGAGAAAGATGATTCAGCGTGGGTTTTCGTTTTTTGCCACTTCCATAAAGGCGACGACATTTTCAGGCGGAATATCGCAGGGCATGGCATGGGTGGGAGCCAGGATGTAGCCGCCGTTCTCTCCCAGAATGTCCATTACCCGATGCATCTCGGCCTTGACCTCTTCCGGTGTCTTGAAGGGCAGGATACACTGGGTGGAAATGCCTCCGAAGAAGGTAATGTGGTCACCAAAACGTTTCTTAAAATCCACAATATCGTAAACCTCGGGCTGGAAGGTATTGTAAATATCCAGACCCAGCTCCACCAGATCCGGGAAAACCTCCCGGCAGTCGCCGCAGGCATGCTGGGCCACATACATGCCGTAGCTCTTCACATGGTCATACATTTTTTTGAGCTGCGGTTTCAGAAATTCCTTCCAGATCGGAAGTCCCATCTGAAGACCAATCTGCTGTCCCCAGTCGTCCCCAAAGAAAATGCAGTCAATGGGGTACTGCGCCACAATATCAACAACTTTACAGTTATACTCCACAATTTTATCCAGGACTTCCCGGATGAATTCCGGCTCCTCAATGAAATCCACCAGTGTTTCAAAGGTGCCGTGAAGGGTCCAGAGCCGTTCATACAGGGAAAAACCGATTATATACATGGTGAATTTATCCTTCTGTGCTGCCAGACGTTCACATTTTTCACGGATCAGTGCCTCGTCCGGCTCCGGGAACTGATAGTCCCCGATGGATGCTTCCGGAATCGGATGGATTTTTGCAATTCCAAAGTCTCCCTCCTGGACACCTTTATCCCAGATGACGCCGAACATATCCTTAAACATGCCGTTGCCCAGATCGGTAAAGGATTCGTTTCGCTCCTGGGCAAGATAGGATTCACTGTGTTCAAAATAAAGGGGATCTCCGGTGTAGCGGATCATTTTTTCCAGTTCGCCTTCGGTCAGGTCCAGATAATAGGGGATGACCGGAACCGGCTTGTGCTGCAGAGTCTGGATGACAAGTTCTTTTTTCGTCATATGCGTTCTCCTTTTCATTAAGAAATCGTAACTGTTCAGAGCCAACCTCCAAAATGCTTTACATTTCGTCGGTGTGGCCGGTGTGCGTATCCTGCTTTCGTCGAAACAAAGCCGTGTTTGCTCTGACGAAAACAGGGGCTGCCGACAGGCAGCCCCATGATCCTTATTCTGCGTCTGCGCCCATCACTTCTTCGTAGTTGGTGGGGTCAACCATAATTCCGCCCAGAGGATACGTACCGTATTCATTGTCGCCTTCGTAAGTATCTTTGTAGTCACCGAAAATTTCCTTGCCGTCTCTTAAGTATTCAATGGCAGCGGTTGCTTCCTGTGTACCGGTCTCAGTGGAAGAGAAGTAGGCTGCAGCCTTGAAGCAGGAGTAATCTTTCTTGAACTCATCCTTTGCGATATAGGCACCGGCACCTACCACACAGGCCTCGCCGTCCAGGGAAGCAGCTTCCAGAGCACGGGTTGCACCGGCAGCGCCTTCATCGTTGGGAGCGGTTACCAGCCATTTGGTGATTTCCGGATGAGCCGTAATGGTTGCAGCAGCTACATCGTAGCCTGCCTCAGTGGTTCCGTCATAGTTAGCATCAATGATTCTGGATTCATCAAAGTCCGGGCAGCCTGCCAGGAAGGAATCCTTTGCGCCTTCTGCACGGGGAACACAGGAGCTTACTTCGTTCATGGTCATACGCATATAGCCGATGGATTCTGCGTCAGCAGCCAGGTCCATTTCGGTATTAACATAATTTGCAAGCCATTCGCCCATGCCGCTTCCTACAACGTATGCGTTTAATTCCAGAGCCGGTGCGATATGTTTGCCGTCTACGATCAGACCGTCAGCATCTGCGAAAACCGGGATTTCCGCGGCATCACAGCGGTCTACGATTGTCTGGGATAATTCCTGGTCAGGAGTGCAGATGATGATGATATCCACATTCTGTGCAATCAGGTTGTCCAGGTTGTTCAGACATTTTTCCGGATTCATTTCGCAGTCCAGGGCAATGACTTCTTTTGCGCCCATGGAGAGAGCGGTGTCTTCGATGGCATTCAGAGTTCCCTGAAACCATTCCTGGGAAAGGTCTTTACAGATATAGCCGATTACCCAGTCCCCTTCTTCCGCGCAGGCAGTTGTGCTGATACCTGCCAGCATTGCGCCGGCCATTGCGAGTGCCAATAATTTTTTCTTCATGTGTTTGTCCTCCAATACATTTTTTTGTAATAATATGTGTTCGTTCATTATTACCGTTCAGATAAAAGCTTCAGCGCCTCCCGCTTTCTCTGCTGATTACGGACGTAATCGAAGGTCAGAGCAACAATCAGGAGCAGGCCTTTTGCGACCTTCTGCCAGAAGGACTGTACGTTCAGTACGGACAGACCGTTGGAGAAGCCCTGCATGATCATCAGACCGATGAAGGCACCTGTCATGTTTCCGATACCGCCGCTCATGGCAACACCGCCCAGAACGCATCCGGTAACTGCGTCAAATTCCAGTCCTTCCGAGGCGGAGGGCTGTCCGCTGTTCATACGGGAAGCCAGGATGATTCCACCCATGGCAGCCATCAGGGATGACAGGATGAAAAGGATGGTAATCACTTTTTTCGACTGGATACCGGCCAGTCTGGCAGCGTTGCTGTTGCCGCCTACCATGTAGATACTCCGGCCGAACCGGGTTCTGGCCAGGATCACTCCGAAGACAATGACCAGAATCAGGAAAATGTATACCGGAAGCGAAATTCCGAACAGCCTGGTGGAGCCGATTTTCAGGAATGCCGCATGGGATACCGCAATGGACTTGCCGCCGCAGATGATATAGGCCAGACCACGGAAAATGGACTGGGTAGCCAGGGTGGCGATGAAAAAGCTGATTTCCAGCCGGGTAACCAGAAGGGCATTAATCAGGCCGATCATGGCGCCCACCGCCATAACCAGAAGAATGGATGGAATCACCGGCCAGCCGGCTTTCAGCAGAACGGCGATGAAAACGCCGGAAAAAGCGCTGATGGAACCGCAGGACATGTCAATCTGTCCGGCAATCATCAGATAAGTCTCCCCAATGGCAACCAGACCCACGACGGAACAGGATACCAGAATATTCAGGATATTCGCCTTTGAGAGATAGTTGCTCTTCAGCGCTGTAAAAATGATAATCATAACGACCAGCGCAATAAAGATTCCAAGATTCGAGGATTTACGAATACTGGTCAGAAAATTGTTTTTCTTGTTTTTTTCCATGGGAACCTCCTGCCTTACGTTTCTTTCATAGCATAGCTTAATATTTCTGCTTCCGTGGTGGTTTTGGGATTCAGCTCTCCGGTGATCCGTCCGTTGTGCATTACAAGAATCCGGTCACTGAGACCGATGATTTCCGGAAGCTCACTGGAAATGATAATGACACCGATTCCCTTCTTTGCCAGGTCGCAGGCCATCTGATAGATTTCGGCTTTGGCTCCCACATCGATTCCTTTGGTCGGTTCATCCAGAATCAGAACCTTGGGATCGGCTGCCAGCCAGCGGGCCAGAATCACTTTCTGCTGATTTCCACCGGACAATTCTCCGATATGCTTTTCTTCATCGGGTGTTTTAATATGAAAATCCTCAATGCCCTGGAGGGCCGTTTTCCGTTCCAGAGCAGGAATCAGCCACTGGCCTTTGCTGACCTTTTCCATGGAGGCGACATTAATATTATCCATGACAGAGCGTATTGCGAAAATTCCCTGATCCTTCCGGTCCTCCGTGGCCAGGCCGATACCGCCCCGGATGGCTGCTTTGGGGCTTTTGAAGTGGACGCTTTTGCCGTCCAGAATGATTTCGCCTTCCTTCCAGGGGTCTGCCCCGAAAATCGCCCGCATGGTTTCCGTCCGTCCGGCTCCAACCAGTCCCGCAAAGCCCAGAATCTCACCGCGGTGCAGCTGAAAGCTCACATCATGCACCCAAGGATTGCGCAGGTGCTTTACCTCTAAAATCACATCGCCCTTACGGGGCTCTTTATCTGGAAAATGAGAGCGGATACCAGTATCAGTACGAGGCATATACGGCGGTTGTGCTGGATCCTGCCCGCCTGTTTTACAATACCAACAACAAGGCCCGGGAAACCTTTGACAGTGTCTACGTATTCGCGGATGAGAAGGTGGTAGCCCGGGAGGGGAAAGCGCTGAATGAGGAGCTTGTGCGTCAGGCGGATTCTGCCGGGCAGTTTCAGGAAGAAAGCGGACAGTATGTGGCATTCCGCCAGAGAAATGCGGAATATGCGGAATGGGAACTGGTTGCCATGGTGGACTACAGTATTTACGGCAGGGAGGTCTGGCAGCTTACGATCCTTCTGTTTCTGCTGGCCGTGCTTTCCGTGTGCCTGATTCTTCTGATCAGCTTCTTTATCTCGAAAAAAATTACCAGTCCGATCATGACGGTAAACAAAGCCATGGCTCAGGTCGAGAAAGGTGAGTTTCCGGCGCCGCTGCAGTCCCAGTCTTCCGATGAGACCAACGATCTGATTCAGGGATTTAATCATATGATCGAGAGTCTGGAAAAGCTCAGTGAAGAAATTGCCAGAGAACAGGAAGAAAAAAGGCGGTATGAGGTGGAAAAGGTAAAGGCACAGCTGGAGCTTCTGCAGTCCCAGGTAAATCCGCATTTTATCCATAATACGCTGAATGCGCTGAAATACATGGCGCTGTCGGCAGGAAATACGGAGCTTGCCAGTACCATTACCAGCTTTAATTCCCTGCTTCGGGCTTCCATCAGTACGAATACCGAGTATACGACGGTGGAAGAGGAATGCCATTACGTCATGGAATATATGAATATTCAGAAAAAACGCTATGCCTCCAGTGAGATTACCTGCACAGCCCATGTGGATCGGGCGGCTTCCCAGGGCCTTCTGCCCAGGCTGATCCTCCAGCCCCTGGTGGAGAATTCTCTGTTTCACGGAATTCTGCCTCTGGAGGGAAAGCCCGGAAGTATCAAGGTGGTCTGCTTTGTGGATCAGGGATTTCTCCATGTGTACATCACGGATAACGGAATCGGTATTCCGGAGGAAAAGCTGAAAAAAATGAATGAAGGGGAGCTGCGGGTCACGAACGGTTATAATCATGTGGGCCTGAACAATGTAAAGGAACGGCTGAATCTGATGTACCGTACGGATTGTAAATTCATAATCACAAGTGAATATCACTCAGGGACAACGATTTATTTCCGGGTACCCTATAAGGAGGAAATGGAATGTATACCGCAATGATTGTGGATGATGAATATCCGGCCAGAAACATGCTGGATCTGCTGGTTGACTGGGAAGAAAACGATTTTCGTCTGATCGCGAAGGCAGAGAATGGGAAGCAGGCTCTGGAGCTGTATCGGAAGTACCGGCCGGATCTGTTGATTACTGATATTCAGATGCCGGTTATGGACGGCATTCAGCTGATTGAGGCCATCCGCAGAGAAAAAAGGGATGCGTGTATGGTCATTCTGAGCTGTCATGAGTCCTTCGCCTATGCGCAGCAGGCCATCCGCCTGGGGGTAAAGGACTACCTGATTAAGGATATGCTCACGGGGGAGCAGCTGCAGAAATGTCTGGAGCGCGCGAAGGAACAGATCCGGGAGTCGGAGGAAAAACAGCACGGTACCGGAATTAAGAAATTTGTTCTGCGAAGCGAGCCCGATGAGACTCTGAAGCAGGCTTATCCGGATTATCTGTCCAGGGTGGAGAACCGTATGGATTTATTGCAGAGCAGTCTGATGGCCCATGACTATGAGGAAGCCAAGAAACTGGTGCGCAGGCTTTATCAGGTGCCCTTTGACGGTATGGTGCGGTATCATCTCCTGAACCGGATTAATCAGTTCACACACAACCTGATTTACAGCCAGTGCCGGAAAAACGGGATTTCTGCCGAGCAGGTACTGGGACCATATGAAAAGGCGGATGAGGAGCTGCTTCTGACCCGGGAAAGGCCGGAGGAATGCTGTGAGATTCTGTGCGGATGGATTGAGGAGATGAAGCGGCTGAGCGCGGCCGGGGAGGATTACAGTATCCGAATCCAGAATGTGATCAAGTATCTGCAGGAAAACTATTTTTATGATATCAGCCTTCAGTCGGTGGCGGAACAGTTCGGCGTTCATAAAGTCTATCTGGCCAGAACCTTTAAAGCCGAAACCGGGCAGACACTGAATGAATTTTTAAATAAAATCCGGGTGGAGAAGGCGAAGCTTCTGCTTTCCATTACTGAAAATAAAACCAGTGAAATCGCTTATACGGTGGGATTTAACAATCCCCAGAGCTTCTATAATGTGTTCAGGAAATATGCGGGAAGTTCACCCAATGAATACCGGAATCAGATCCGGAAATAAAGTAAATCCGAAAAAGAAAAAGAAAGCGAACCGGGGGAGGCGCAGGCCGCCCCGGTTCGACGTCTCAGCCGAGAACTTCCAGTTCTTTGGAGAAGGTATTCAGAATCTGAGCGCCTGTCTCCGTCACCAGAGCCAGGTCTTCGATGCGCACACCCACATTTCCTTCCAGATAGATGCCCGGTTCAATGGAAAAGGTCAT
>JAXEJQ010000012.1:0-6569 GCA_034101475.1 Candidatus Limivivens sp. | reverse complement strand
TTGTTCCGTGCTTCGCACTCCCACAATCCTGCCCAATATTCGGATATCGTGGGACATTCGTCCCACTTTTATCCTCATATTGGGGCGGGTCAATCAGTCATAAAACCACTTATGCGCAAGCGCATCGTGGTTTATGACTTTTGACCCTGGCATCTACTTATTAAAGAAAGGAAACATACGAATGTATCTGCCTGCCAAGTTTCAGGATGAGATGAAACATCTGCTGGGAGAGGAATACCCGGCATACGAAGCCAGCTTTCAGGAAGACCGTGTCTGCGGTCTTCGGGTGAATCAGGCCAAGATTTCGGTGGAAGATTTCCGGAAGCTGACGCCGTTTCATCTGACACCGGTTCCCTGGACGGAAAATGGGTTTTACTATGATCCATCAGAGCCTGTGACAAAGCATCCCCATTACCATGCGGGCCTGTATTATATTCAGGAACCCAGCGCCATGGTTCCGGCTTCCCGCCTGCCGGTTGAAAAGGGCGAGCGTGTTCTGGATCTCTGCGCGGCCCCCGGCGGAAAGTCCACAGAACTGGGGGCCCGTCTTTGTGGAACCGGAATCCTGGTTTCCAACGATATCAGCCGTTCCCGGGCGGTCGGGCTTCTGAAGAATCTGGAGCTTTTCGGCATCGGGAATCTTCTGGTTACCAGTGAGCCTCCTGAAACTCTTCTGAAGTATTTCAGGGGCTATTTTCATAAAATTCTGGTGGATGCCCCCTGTTCCGGTGAGGGGATGTTCCGTCGGGATCCTTCCATGATCCGCAGCTGGGAGGAACGGGGACCAGAATCCTACGTTCCCATTCAGCGGCAGATTCTCCGGGAAGCGGCAAAGCTTCTGATGCCGGGCGGAGAGCTTCTGTATTCCACCTGCACCTTTGATCAGCGGGAAAATGAGGAAAACCTGGCCTGGCTGATGGAAGAGTGTCCGGATCTGCAGCTGGTTCCCGCTGCTTTCGGACCGGGCTTTTCTGAGGGACTGCTGCCGGGAACCATCCGTATCTGGCCTCATAAGGTAAAGGGAGAAGGCCACTTTGCCGCACTGCTGAAAAAGGAAGGCACAGATTCCCCGGGGATTTCAGAAGAGACCGGAGCCAGGAAGAAAGAACCCGAAAAAAAGAGTGCAAAAATACCGGTTCTTCCAGCTGAAATGCAGGAATTTTTCAACATGGTATCCGGCAGTGTCCTGGATGGAAAAGCCATAGAAATCCGCGGCGGAAAAGCCTATGCGCTTCCGGAGGGGCTTCCAGGCCTGAAGGGCTTAAGCTTTCTTCGAACCGGGCTTTATCTGGGGGAACTGAAGAAAAGCCGTTTTGAGCCTTCCCAGGCTCTTGCCATGTATCTGCGGAAAGAAGAATTTGCCCATACGGTGGATCTGCCCTCCGACGACGGACGGGTGCTTCGCTATCTGAAGGGGGAAACTCTGGAATGCCCGGAGAGCCACTGGAAAGGCTGGACGCTAATCTGCACGGATGGATTTCCTCTTGGCTGGGCAAAAGGGGACAGGGGAACGTTTAAGAACAAATATTGTACAGGATGGAGATTACAGTAATGGGATTCACACGTCTGGATAAATTTCTCGCAAACGCGGGCATTGGCACCCGAACGCAGGTCAAGGAGCAGATCCGCAGGGGAAAGGTGACGGTAGACGGCTGCTGTATCAAAGAGCCGGACTATAAATTCGATCCTTCCCTTTCCACTGTTGTCTGTGACGGGGAAGTGGTATCCGGCAGCGGTTATGTCTACTTTCTCCTTCATAAGCCGGCCGGATGCGTCACGGCTGCAAAAGATGACCGGTTTCCCACGGTCATGGATTATCTGAAGGGGGTCAGAGAGAAAGAACTGTTTCCGGTGGGAAGGCTGGATAAGGATACCGAGGGACTGCTTCTGATTACCAATGACGGAGGTCTGGCCCATAACCTGCTTTCTCCCAGAAAACATGTGGATAAGACCTATTACGCGCGGATCCGGGGCCAGGTCACGGAGGAAGAGGTCCGTCGTTTTGCGGAGGGCCTGGATATCGGCGATGAAAAACCGACTCTTCCGGCTGCTCTCACCGTTTTAAACAGCGGCGAAGAGTCCGAAATATCCCTGACCATCCGGGAGGGCCGCTACCATCAGGTCAAGCGGATGTTTCAGGCGGTGGGGATGGAGGTTCTGTACCTGAAGCGCACGGCCATGGGCCCGCTGATTCTGACAGACGACCTTCCCAGAGGGACTTTTCGCAGCCTGACTCCGGAAGAAATCCGGAAGCTGAAAGGATGACAGCAATGAAAAAACAGATTCATGCAGTGATTTTTGACCTGGACGGCACTCTGGTGGATTCCATGTGGATGTGGAAGGATATTGACATCGAGTATCTGGGCCGCTATCAGATTCCCATGCCGCCCACTCTCCAGAAGGATATTGAAGGCATGAGCTTTACAGAGACGGCCGTCTATTTTAAAGAAACCTTCCGGATTCCCAGAACGCTGGAAGAGATCAAGCAGGACTGGACCGACATGGCCTATGAAAAATATGCCCGGGAAGTGCCGTTAAAGCCCGGAGCCCGTTCCTTTCTGGAATATCTGAAAAAAGAGAGAATTCCCTGCGGCATCGCTTCCAGCAACAGTATGGATCTGATCGAGGCCGCACTGAAGCACCATGGCATTCTGGAACTGTTTCCGGTTATTATTACCGGATGCATGGTGCCCAAGGGCAAGCCGGCTCCGGACATTTACCGGAAGGCCGCCATGGAGCTCCATATGCCGCCGGAGGAATGTCTTGTCTTTGAAGATATTCCCATGGGAATCCTGGCGGGAAAAAACGCCGGAATGACGGTCTGTGCCGTGGAAGATGACTTTTCCGCCGGGCAGCGGGCAGAAAAAATGCGCCTGGCAGACTGGTATATCGAAGATTATCATCAGGCACTGGAAAAAATACGCGAGGTTTGCAGAAATGATCCATGATTTTTTACCGATTTCAAAAGAGGATATGGAAAAGCGGGGAATCCGCCAGCTGGACTTTGTCTATATCAGCGGGGATGCCTATGTGGATCACCCGTCCTTCGGTCATGCCATTATTACCCGGATGCTGGAGGCCAACGGCTTTTCCGTGGGCATCATCGCCCAGCCGGACTGGAAAGACAAAGACAGTATTACGGTGCTCGGAAGGCCCCGCCTTGGGTTTCTGGTCAGTGCCGGCAATATGGATTCCATGGTGAACCATTACACGGTTTCAAAAAAACGCCGCAGTACCGATGCTTACACGCCGGGAGGCGTGATGGGCAGGCGGCCGGACCGCGCCGTGGTTGTCTATGGAAACCTGATTCGCCAGACCTATAAGGATGTGCCGGTGATCATCGGCGGAATTGAGGCAAGCCTGCGCAGACTTGCCCATTATGATTATTGGGAGAATGCCATCCGCCGTTCTGTCCTGCTGGATTCCGGAGCGGATCTGCTGTCCTATGGAATGGGAGAGCACAGCATTCTGGAAATTGCCCAGGCGCTGGACAGCGGACTGGCCGTTTCCGATATTACTTTTGTAAATGGGACGGTTTACCGGACCAGAAGCCTGGAAAATGTCTATGATTATGAGCTTCTGCCCTCCTTTGAGGAGGTTCAGGCGGATCCTTTGAATTATGCCAGGAGCTTTTATACACAGTACTGCAACACCGATCCCTATGCCGGAAAGCGGCTGGCGGAAGGATATCCCGGCGGGATCTGGGTAGTGCAGAATCCGGCAGCCTTGCCCCTGACCCAGCAGGAAATGGATGATATTTACGATTATCCCTATATGCGCACCTACCACCCCTCCTACGAAAGTGCCGGCGGCATTCCGGCCATTGATGAGGTGAAATTCAGTCTGGTCAGCAACCGGGGCTGTTTCGGCGGCTGCAATTTCTGCGCCCTTACCTTTCATCAGGGACGGATTATCCAGACCAGAAGCCACGATTCCATTCTCCGGGAAGCCAGACTCTGCACGGAGGATCCGGATTTTAAAGGCTACATTCACGATGTAGGCGGCCCTACGGCCAATTTCCGGGATACGGCCTGTGAAAAGCAGAAAACAAAGGGAGCCTGCCCGAAGAAACAGTGCCTCTTTCCGGTTCCCTGCAGGAATCTGAAAATCGATCACAGCGACTACCTGGCTCTGCTGCGAAAGCTCCGGTCGCTTCCCAAAGTCAAAAAGGTCTTTATCCGTTCCGGAATCCGGTTTGATTATCTGATCCGGGACAGGGATAACCGTTTTTTCCGGGAGCTGGTAAAATATCACATCAGCGGTCAGCTGAAAGTGGCTCCGGAACACGTTTCCGACCGGGTCCTGGCCTGTATGGGAAAACCTGCCCACAGTGTTTATCTGGAGTTTACGAAGGCCTACCGGCAGATCAATCAGGAAGAAGGCATGAATCAGTTCCTGGTTCCCTATCTGATGTCCTCCCATCCGGGAAGTACCTTAAAGGATGCGGTGAAGCTGGCAGAATACCTGCGGACTCTGGGCTATATGCCGGAGCAGGTTCAGGATTTTTATCCCACACCCTCCACCATTTCCACTTGCATGTACTATACCGGGGTGGATCCCAGAACCATGGAGCCGGTCTATGTGCCGAAGAATCCTCATGAAAAGGCCATGCAGCGGGCGCTGATCCAGTACCGGAATCCGGCCAATTATGAACTGGTGAAGGAAGCCCTGGAACGGGCAGGGCGGACGGATCTCATCGGCTACGGGCCTCAGTGCCTGATCCGTCCCGGAAAGGGACACGCAGACAGGGAAAACAGCCATACCGGGAAAGAATCCGGAGACATGAAAAACAGTCATGTAGGAAAGGGCCGCGGGGAAAAGAAGAGAAGCAGCAGCCCTTCCAAAAAGAAAACCATCCGGAATGTCCATAAAAAAGCGGTCAGATAGCCGATTTACAGTCTCCCTGCCGGGCAGCGGGGGCTTTCTCAGAAAAAGAGGTAAATGCCATGAATATTGCTGTTATCACCGGAGCTTCCTCCGGTATTGGGCGGGAATTTGCCCGCCAGATTGCCCTGGATTATCCCTGGCTGGATCAGCTCTGGCTGATCGGAAGAAGCATCGGAAAACTGGAGCAGGTAAAAAAAGCGCTGGAAGCCACGGCGCTTTCCGGGACCGCAGAGGTCTGCTGCCTCTCCATGGATCTGACAATTCCCGGGGAGCGGAAGCGCCTGGCAGAAAAACTGGAAAAAGAAACTCCCCGGATCAAGCTGCTGGTAAATGCAGCCGGAATGGGCGTCATCGGGAAGATCGAACAGCTTCCGGCAAAGCCTCAGCTGGAAACCATCCGGATTAACTGCGAAGCGCTGACCGCCGTCACTCATATGTGTCTTCCCTATCTGAAACGGGGCAGCCGGATCATTCAGATGGTATCGGCCTCTGCCTTTGTGCCTCAGCCGGAATTTGCCGTTTACGCGGCTTCCAAGGCTTATGCCCTGAGCTTTTCCAGAGCACTCAGGAAAGAGCTGCAGGACCGGGAAATCACGGTGACAGCCGTATGCCCCGGCCCCGTTGACACACCGTTTTTCGACCGGGCGGAACAGTATGAGAAACGGCTGCCGGCCAAACGGGCTGTGATGGCAGAACCCGGAAAGGTGGTGAAAAAAGCCATCCGGGACGCGGCTACCGGCCGGGAAATTTCAGTCTGCGGCCTGCCCATGAAGGGTGCCCGGGCAGCCTGCAAGCTTTTGCCTCACAGCCTGATTATCCGGCTGATGGATGCTTTTGCCCATTCGGAACGCAGACGGGAAAGGACAACCCAGGATGCCCAGGGTCCGAGAAATGGATTTACGGAAAGAGAAACACAGAAAGGAATCCTATGAAAAATACAGCAAAGAAAAAAATAACCAAAGGAGACCGGGGTTATATTCGGGATCAGAAGGTCAAGCGGACGCTTATTACCTTTGTCCTGTTTCTGATTCCCATCGTGATTTTTGTTACCGGTCTGATTCAGACAAAGACGAGACTGAATCTCTTTACCTTTGTTGCAATTATGGGCTGTCTGCCTGCCTGCAAAAGCGCTGTGGGCATGATTATGATGTTCCTCCAGAAGCCCATGTCCGACGAGGTTTATGAGAAAGCCAGCCAGGCGGCGGGAGACGGTATGATGCTTTACGAGCTCTGCTTTACCGCTTACGAAAAGACGACTCCGGTGGACTGTCTGTATCTGTGCGGCTCCAACGTGGTGGGCTATTCCAGCAGCCCCAAGGCGGATCCGGCGTTTCTGGAAAAGCATCTGAAGGATGTCCTGAAAAAAGGCGGCAGAAGCAGGGATGTAAAAATATTCCGGGACCTGAAGCCTTTTCTGGATCGGGTCCGCACACTGGAAAGTCATAAGGATCCCGGTGACCCGAAATTTCAGGCACTGGAGGAAAAAAACAAAGAAGTCCGGGCTGTGCTGCTTGGCGTGGCCCTGTAAGGTGAATTTATGAGAGAATTAGTAATCCGGGATCAGGACGCCGGCCAGCGTTTTGACAAATATCTCGCGAAATATCTGAATCAGGCCCCCAAAAGCTTTCTTTACAAAATGCTGCGTAAAAAAAATATTACCCTGAACGGAAAAAAAGCAGACG
>JAXEJQ010000011.1:0-11103 GCA_034101475.1 Candidatus Limivivens sp. | reverse complement strand
TGCGCTTGCGCATAAGTGGTTTTATGACTAATTGACCCGCCTCAATATGAGGATAAAAGTGGGACGAATGTCCCACGATATCCGAATATTGGGCAGGATTGTGGGAGTGCGAAGCACGGAACAATCCGTATGGCATCTTTTGACCCCAACATCATTTTTATTGCAGTTCGGCCTTTTGGCAGAAACGAGAGAAAGCTGTAAAGCTGCGGTACATTTGTAAAAGGAGCACTCACGGGTGAAAGAACAGAAGAACGATAGAAGCTGCTATCCATTATCCAACAGCCAGCTCAATATCTGGAGGCTGGAACAATCCTTCCAGGGTACCTCTATTAATAATATCTGCGAAACCATCCGGATTCAGGGAACCTTTGATATTGCTCTGGTGCAGAAATGCCTGAATACCGTTTTAGAATCAGATTGTACACTGCGTACTAGAATTACGCTGGACGAGAACCAGCATCCGGTGCAATATGAGACGACCTACCATCCGGTATCCTTTCCGGTTTTCGATTTTTCCACGACCAATCGAAATGGTCTATGGCATTGGGAAGACAGCATTACACGGGAGGTAATGCCTGTTTTAAATGCCCCTCTTTTTTATTTTGCCATTGTGAAAATCGGAGAGCATGAGGGCGGCATCCTGGTAAAAACCCATCATCTGATTTCAGACGGCTGGTCCCAGGTTTCCCTGATTAACCGGATTGCCCAGACCTATCTTGCTTTACTGAACGGAGAAGAATCAAAACTGAAGCCTGCGCCAAGCTATCGCATTCATGTGGAAGAGGAGCAGGCTTATTTGGCGTCCAGAGCTTATCGAAAAGATGAGGCATTCTGGAAAAAAATTTTAAAAGAAATTCCTTATCCTGTTTCCATTAAAGACAGCAGCGGACTGGAATTAAGCCCCGTAGGACAGCGGAAATCCTTCCGGCTGACGGAGCTTCTGAACCATGCCCTTTCTTCCTTCTGTACCAGTCACCGGGTTGCGCCCTTTGCCGTTTTTTATATGGCTCTGGCCATTTACCTGAAACGGGTGAAAAATGCCGGACGGATCTGTATCGGTGCACCGATCCACAATCGAAGCACCGTCGATGAGCGGAAAATGACCGGCATGTTCGTGAGCACCCTTCCCTTTTTCTGCGAACTGGACGAAAACTGGAGCTTTGAAGAATTTAACGATTATCTGACAGAGAACTGGCTGGATCTGCTGCGCCATCAGAAATATCCCTACGGAGAGATCCTGGCCCTGGCGAGAGAAGAAAATCCCGGAACCACCAGGCTCTTTCATCTGGTACTGTCCTTTCATAACAGCCATGCCTATCACAATCAGGATACCTCTGTAGCATTCTCAGGTCAGTGGCATTATGCCGGATACCAGGCAGAGCATCTCTGCATTCATTTAAATAATATCGAAGACGAGCGCAGATTTTCTGTCAATTACGATTATCTGACCCAGCTGTTTTCCAAATACGAAATCGAAGATTTCCATCATTATCTGGTCAATATTCTGACTCAGGCCCTGGCTTTTCCGCAGAAGCCCATCCGGGAGCTTTCCATTCTTGGTGCTGAAGAAGAAGAGAAGGTCATTTACACCTTCAATCAGACCTATCACTGCAGCCTCCATGAGAATCTTTGCCAGAAACTGGAAACGGTATGTAAGAATTATCCTCAGAGGGCGGCTGTGATCTGGAGGGGAGAGCGCTATTCCTATGAAGTGCTCTGGAAGCGCGCGGAGACTGTGGCTGCAGAGATCTTCCGAAGAGGCGGGAGAGCGGACAGTGTCTTTTCCGTTCTGCTTCCGAAATCCTTTGAGCTTCTTGCGGTTCTGGCCGGAGTCATCCGCAGCGGCTGCGCCTGGCTGATTCTGTCTCCGTCCCTGCCCGGGGAGCGGATGCGGGATATCCTTTCTGAAAGTCAGGCAGAAGGCATTTTTACCAGCCGGGAATACCGGAAAGTTCTTCCGGACGAAAACACGGCTCCGGTACTTCTGCTGGAAGAACTCCGAACGGTCTGGGAGCCGGTTTCTCCCTGTCAGGCCGGACCTGGGAGTCTGGCTTATCTGGCCTATACCTCAGGAAGCACCGGAAAGCCCAAAGGCGTTGAGATCGAACAGCATTCCCTGCTGAATTTTGCGGAAGGCTGCAGGTTCCTTTACGGAGGCGGTGCTGTTTTGTCCCTGTGCAGCATCAGTTTTGACGCTTTCCTTCTGGAAAGTGTGGTGTCCCTGTTAAACGGACAGACGGTAGTTCTGCCCGAAGAGGGAGAAACGGAAAATCCTGCACGGATCGGCGCACTGATCCGCCAGTATGCAGTGGGATTTCTGGCCCTTACGCCTTCCCGACTGGCAGCTTACCTGAAAAATCCGGAATTTCTCCGGGCTGCAGGCCGCCTGGATGCGATACTCTGTGGAGGCGAGGCATTTCCGGGAAGCCTGCTGAACACCCTGAAACGTTCTACCCATGCCCGGATTTATAATCAATATGGTCCTACGGAAACCACGGTTGGAGTCAGCACGGCTCTGTTAAATGGCGCGTCTCACATTACCGTGGGCCGTCCCATGCCCGGCTGCCGGCTGTACGTACTGGACCGCCACCAAAAGCCCTTACCCATCGGAATGTTCGGAGAACTCTATGTAGGAGGCAGCTGTGTCGGCCGAGGATACCGTGGAGAACCGGTTCTCACAGCGGAAGCTTTTCTGGAAAATCCCTTTGAACCAGGCGAACGCATTTACCGGACAGGAGATCTGGCTGCCTGGACAGAAGAGGGGGAGATTCTGTTAAAAGGAAGAGAAGACGGCCAGGTGAAGCTGCGCGGACAGCGGCTTGAACTGGAGGAAATCCGTGCCAGGCTGCTGATGCATCCGAGAATCCGCCAGGCTGCCGTCTGCCTTCGGAATCTGGAAGGACAGCAGGTTCTTGCCGGATATTATGTCTCACAGGAACCGCTGGAAGAACGGGAGCTTCTGGAATTTTCTGCCCTTTACCTGCCGGAATATATGATACCATCTGTTTTTATTGCCATGCAGGAGATTCCTCTGACCGCGAACGGGAAAATTGATTATGCGGCTCTTCCGGATCCGGTGCGGAAACAGGCTTTTGGAAGCGTTCAGACGGAAAGCAGTGTCACAGGACAGATTCTGGATATTTTCCGCAGAAACCTGAATAAGCCGCAGATGGGCCAGGAAGATGATTATTTCCTCTGGGGCGGTGATTCCCTGAATGCCCTGGAAACCCTGTCTGACCTGGAGGAATCCTTTGGAATCCGCCTGCGGGTTGCAGACCTGTATGCATGCAGAACCGCGGGGAGACTGGCTTTGCATTTTGGCGAACAGGAAGTCAGAGCCGTTCCGGAAGAAATCCCGCGGGCAGAAAAGCAGGAAAGCTATCCGCTGACACCTGCCCAGATGGGGATCTATTTTGAAACACAAATGGAACCGGATTCCCTGACCTATAATATGCCCTGTGCCTTTTCCATATCCGGCAGACTGGACAGCCGGCGGCTTTTCCAGGCTGTACGGAAACTGACTGAAGAAGAGCCGATTCTGCGCACCGTTTTTACAGCAGGAAAGGACGGAATCCGTCAGAAGGTTCTGGACACCGTCACCCCATCTTTTGAAGAATATTCCGTATCTCTGGAAGAGGCCAGAGATACGTTTGTGCGTCCTTTTTCGCTGCGGGAGGGTCCGCTGTTCCGTCTTGGACTCTGGCAGGGAAAAGAAAAATCTGTTCTGTTTATGGATCTCCACCATATTGTAGGAGATGCCGTGACGGCACTTCTGCTGCTGAAGCGGCTGAACTGTCTGTACGAGGAGAAAGATCCGGAAAGCCCACCGGTAACCTTTCCGGATTATGCCTGCTGGTTTGCCGCCAATCAGGAACAGATTCTGAAAAATCAGCGTCCATACTGGAAGGAGCAGCTGCAGGAGCTGCCTCCTCTGGCTGAAATTCCCACAGATTATCCCCGGGGAAAATATTTCCGCCATGACGGGGCCCAGCTTGAGGCGGTTCTTTCTCCTTCCGACAGTGAAACCTGCAGACGTTTCTGTGAAAAACTGGGAATCACGCCCTTTGTACTGTTTGCCGGAGCCTTCGGATTATTTCTGTCCAGGCTCACCGGGAATACAAAACTGCTGGTTGGAACACCGGTTTCCGCCAGAAGACTGCCTTCACTGACGGAAACGTCCGGGCTGTTGGTCAATACCCTTCCCCTGCGGCTGGAACCGGAAGAAGGCCTTGCAGCCGGCGAGTACCTGCGGAAGGTGCGGGAACAGGTGACCGGACTTCTGGATCATCCGGATCTGTCCATGGAAGAGCTGGTATCTCTTTCCGGTGTGAAACGCCTGCCCGGTCAGAACCCCTTCTACCGGACGATGATCTCCTTACGTCCCGTCGAGACGGACACACTTTCCTTTGACGGACAGCCGGTTCGCCCGGAGGAAGTGTCAGCCAAAAGCGCGAAAGTGGATTTAAATCTGGAAGTATACCGCAGCGAAGGCCGTTATCACCTGCGACTGGAATATGCGGCTGGGCTGTTTGAAAAGGAAACGGCAGCCCTGTATATCCGTGGAATCAAAACCACTGTTCAGGAGCTGATCCAGGGCGAAAATCGGTCGCTTGGTTCCTGCAGAACCACCGATCTGTCAGACTGGTACCGGCTGGTGGAAAGACCACGTTCTCTTCGGATGCCATTTGTGGATCTGCCCATCGATGAGCAGATTGACATGATGGCACGAATGATGGACGATAAGCCCGGTGTCATTTTCCACAGAGAGGAAACGTCCTTCGCTGAACTGAAAAACCGTAGTGACGCTCTGGCCGGATCCCTGATTCAGGAAGGAGTCCGTCCGGGAGATCCGGTGGGACTGCTCTGCAGAAGAGGACCACAGCTTCTGATCGGACTTCTGGGCATTCTGAAGGCCGGAGGCGCGTATGTGCCCATGCTGCCTGATTTTCCGGAGAACCGCTTAAAGGAAATGGCCAGGATCAGCGGTCTTCGCCTGACCCTCTGCGGCCCCGGAACCCCGGAACGGATTCCGGAGGAAATGCCGGGACGTGTTCTGGATCTGGAAGCGGCCTGTGCGGCAAAGGTTTCCTTTGTCAAACCGGAAGGACGCAGCGGGGAAGATCCCTGCTTTGTACTCTTTACCTCAGGCTCCACAGGCGCCCCCAAGGGCGTCATGGTCCGACACCGCTCGGTTTCCAATCTTCTGGCAGTCCTTGCCGGAGAGATGGCGGATCTGGACGGCGCTGTTTTATGTACCACAAATTTTATTTTTGATATCTTCCTGACGGAATCACTGGCTGCTTTGGCTTTCGGCAAATGTGTTGTGATGGCGGATGAGGAAGAAATGCTTCTTCCCTGGAAAGCCGCCAGACTGGTTCGGGAGCACCACGCAGAGATGTTTCAGTTTACGCCCTCCCGTGCTTCCTTATTTATGGATAATCCCGACTTTTTCCAGGCTGTTTCCGGTATTTCTCTGGCCGCGACGGCAGGAGAAGCCCTGGATCAGAAGCTGGTGGAGAAATTCCGGACGGCCGGCTGCAAAAAAATTCTGAACCTTTATGGCCCCACGGAAGCTACGGTGTATGTCACCATGGCGGATGTCACCGATGCCCGGCGGATTACCATCGGAAAGGTATTCCCAAACTGCAGGGGGTATGTGCTGGACGAAAAACAGCGGCCGGTAATGCCCACCGCGCTGGGAGAGCTGTATCTGGCCGGCGAGTGTCTGGCTGCCGGTTATGTGAACCGGGAAGACCTGACCAGTGAAATGTTTGTGCCGGATCCTTTTGTACCGGGACAGCGAATGTACCGCAGCGGTGACCTGGTACGGCTGCTGGCAAACGGACAGATCGACTACGTGGGACGCCGGGATCATCAGATCAAGCTGAACGGCCAGCGCGTTGAACTTGACGAAATTACGAAAAAAATTCTGAGTTCCGGCCTGGCTGCCCAGGCTGCGACCATCGTGATAAAAAACGAAACCGTCACAAAGCTTCGTGCTTTCGTGGATGCCAGAGAAGAAGAGCAGCTGGAAGCCGGACAGCTTCGGGCGTATCTGGAACAGGAGCTGCCTGCCTACATGGTTCCCTCTGAGATTGTGGTACTTCCCAAGCTTCCCTGCACGGCTTCCGGCAAAATTGACCGGAAAGCTCTGGAAGCCTATGAAGGAAAGGAGGAATGTGCTGTTCCCACCATCGGCGAACCAGCACAGTCTGCCAGGCAGGAAGAACGCATGGAAGAACCGCTCCGGGAGCCGGAAGAAACGGCTGCACCCGCCCAGAGTACCACAGAAGACCAGACCGTAGACACCCGTGCAGAGGATCAGGCTCCCACAGCACTCCCGGCAATGACAGACCTGGAGGCACTCTGGAAGGAGGCCCTGGGCAGTGATGCCATTGATCCGGATACTTCCTTCTTTGATCAGGGAGGAACCTCCTTCGGCGCACTGGTTCTGCTGGGCGGCTACTATAACCTGGGACTGGTGATGTCCCTTACCGAATTTTATGAATATCCAACCTTGAAAGCCCAGGCCGGATTTTTCCACATTCCGGCAGACGACTGCAGAACTGCAGAAGAGAAGAAGGCCGAAAGTCCATCCCTGCCTGAGACTGAAGAGCCCGCAGCGGTGCCTGCCGCCAAAACAGATTTCCAGACGGTACCCACTCCGAAAAAAGAAAAGCGCCCGGTTCTTCTGACCGGAGCAACTGGCTTTTTCGGTGCCCATCTGGCAAAGGAGCTGCTGGATCAGGGCTATCCCAAAATTTACTGCCTGATCCGCGGTGCGAATCCGGAACGACTTCCGGATACGCTGGCATGGTATTTTGGCAATGGATGGCTGTACGGAAACCAGAAGCGTCTGATTGCAGTTTCCGGAGATATTCTGGATGAAAAATTAGGACTGGACGACACGGCTGCCAGGACGATTCAGAAGGAAATCGGCTCTGTGATTCATGCAGCGGCAGATGTTCGTCATTATGCCAGCGATCAGGAAGCAGAGCTCACCAATGTCCGCGGCACTGCCCATGCGGCCGCCTTTGCAAGGGAAGCAGGGGCCCGGTTGATCCATATTTCCACGGTCAGCTTATGCGGCGAATACCTGCCTAACGCTCCTCAGGAAACGGCAGAGTTTTCCGAACAGGATTTTGAAATCGGACAGAACTGGATGGACAGCGTTTATCTGAGAGGCAAATACGCGGCAGAACAGCAGGTACGCCAGGAGGCCGAAAATGGTCTGGATGCTGTGATTATGCGGATCGGCCGTCTGGTAGGCCGAAACAGCGATGGCATTTTCCAGAAAAATCCGGAAACAAATGCTTTCTGTGCAATGGTCAGAGGCATAACCTGTCTGGAAAAAATTTCCGGCGAACTGGCTGACATGCCGATGGAGATGACAGCGGTGGATACCTGTGCCCGGGCGGTTGTCTCCCTGATGGAAAGTCAGGAGCGGGTGTTCCATATTTTCAATCCCTACCCGCTGACGATCCGCCAGATTCTATGTGAATTACATCATCCCCTGAAAGAAGTGGACCGTGAAGAATTTGAAGCACATCTTCGCAGCCTGACCCGTTGCGGCCATGGCCCGCAGATTTCCATGCTGCTTTCCCAGTACAACCGCTTTCGGCAGGTTCCCCCCAGGGTTTTCCCGGTTTGCCGGGAAACCGTAAAGTGTCTGGAAGCGATGGGCTTTTCCTGGGAAGTACCGGATGCGGCAAAGCTGCTGAAATGCTTCCTTCCGGAGGATTGAAGCGATATCTTCCCTCAAAAGGGATCCAAAATCAGATTTGATCGTGAGAAGGAGGAAAGGCCTTGGATATCTCCAATACCTTACTGATCTTTTTTATCATTACAATTTTTTGCATGGTGGTCTTTATTCTCAGCATTGTGAGCACCCGGAATGTCATGCTCATTCATAAGATTTATTTCGGAGCTGCAATTGTTCTGATCATCTGGCTGCTTGCGCTGATTGGAATTAATTTTACCTCCCCGGACAATCTGTCCATGCTGTACTTCTGGGACAGCCTGACAACCTCCGGGGCAGCGCTGCTGCCGGCCTGCTCCCTGCTGTTTGCCATCTGCTATACCCGTGAGTATGAAAAGAAGCTGCCGAAAAAATTCTGGTGGCTCTTTGCGGTGCCTGGACTGACCATCTTCATGGTATCCACAAACCAGCTCCATCATCTGTATTACAGGGTGTTTTCCTTTTTTAACGCCTCTGTGGTTTTCGGTCCCTATTTTTTTGTGCACTGTATCTATACCTTTTCCTGCGTGGCTCTCTCAGTTATCCTGATTACCAGCTATGCAGTAAAAAGTAAATCCCGGCTGCATTACTGGCAGGCGGCGCTCTTTGATATCGGAAGCCTGGCTCCCAGTGTGGTGAATCTCCTGATTCTTTCCAATACCATCGAAACTTCCGTGGTGGCCACACCCATAAGCTTCATCGTAACCATGGTATTCCACGGAATCATTATCTACCGGCTGCATTTCTTCGATATCCAGCCTCTGGCAATGAAACAGCTGATTGAGCTGACCCACGACGGTTATCTGGTTACCAATCCTTCCGGCCTGATTATTTCTTCCAACCAGTCTTTCCGGAATGTACTGGGCAGGCAATACGGCATAAAAGAAAATGTCTTTTTACATAACTGTATCCGAAACGAAGATATGGAAAATAAAACGGCGATTTACAACCTTCTGACAGCCATAAGCACCAGCAGCGAATCCCGTTCCAGAGTTACCTATGAGCAGGTGATATACCAGGCGAAAGCAGGGGAGTTGGCCCGCTGCTTTTATCTGGTGGAAGTGACACCGCTGATTGTCAAGGAACAGCTCTGCGGTCTGCTGACGGTTTTCAAGGATATTACGGAGATTAAAGTCAACATGCAGAAGCTCCAGGACAGCCAGGTAAAAATGATGGAGCAGGAGCGTCTTGCATTTCTCGGACAGATGGTGGGCGGGCTGGCCCACAACCTGAAAACGCCCATTATGAGTATTTCCGGCGGGCTGACCTCCATCGAAAACCTGATTCTGGAGAGCCAGGCAAGCCTGGGGGATCCGGAGGTTACCCTGGATGACTACCGGGAGATTTACGGAGAAATGGATACCTGGATCAGCCGGATGCGGGATGCCTGTGCCTATATGTCAGACATCATCAGCACGGTAAAGGGCCAGGCCAGCAACATGAATACCAGCGAGCAGGTGGAATTCTCTCTGGAAGAAGCCTTCAAACGGGTTTCTCTGTTGCTGCGCCATGAACTGGTAAGTGCCGGCTGCTCGCTGCACTTTGACGGTCTGGAAAGCCGTCTGGTCACCTTAAACGGTGACATCAACAACCTGGTTCAGGTGCTGAGCAATCTGGTATCCAATGCCATCGATGCCCAGCTTCCCGGCGGCAGGCATGAGATTCTTCTGGAAGTGCGAAAGGAAGAGCCGGATCTGCTGCTCTGTGTCATCGACTACGGAAGCGGAATTCCGGATAACGTCCGCAAGAAGCTGCTGTCCCAGATGGTTACCAGCAAGGGAACCAAAGGTACGGGACTCGGCGTTTTTATTTCCAATACCGTGATTCGTGCAAAATTTGGCGGAAACATGCGGTTTGAGGATAATCCGGAGGGCGGTACCGTCTGGGTGATTTCCATTCCGCTGGAAAATGTGGATATTGCGGCGGGAAAGGGGTGAGCAGGATTGAGAAAAAATAGAATTTCCGGGCAGAAGAGTGAGTTTACGATTTTAACTTTGGATGACGACCGTCTGATGACAGAAGCGGTCCAGTCCTATTTTCAGGCTGTGGGTTATCAGGTCGATATGGAAAATGATCCCCGCAGAGCCATTGAACGCATTCGCCAGGGCGGATACGATATCCTGCTTCTGGATTTTTTGATGCAGCCAATCTGCGGCGATGAAGTTGTCCGTCAGATCCGGGAGTTTGACCGGGATCTGTTCATTATTCTGCTGACCGGTCACAAAAGCATGGCTCCACCCATACGGACGATCCGGGAGCTGGATATTCAGGGGTATTATGAAAAGAGCGACCGGTTTGACCAGCTGGAGCTGCTGATTGAGTCCTGTGCCAAATCCATCCGGCAGATGCGTACTATCCGGCGTTACCGGGACGGCCTGCGCGGGATTCTGGAAAAAGTTCCGAAGCTGTCCGGACAGAAAGAGCTGTTCGGAGTTCTGGAAGAAACCATGAAACAGATTACTGAACATCTGCCCTGTAAAGACGCCTTTATCCGGTTGGATTTTTCGGGCCTGGAGGGTGAGGATTTCCGGAAGCTTTCTGAGCTGAAATATCCGGCATTTCTGGGAATTGGCGCCTTTGCAGGAATCAATGGGGCCGATCTGGAAGAAAGATCCCGTCAGCTGGACGGATATTTTCTGGAGGCGGTTCTCTATACAGAAAAACGGGAACCTCTGGGGGTCCTGAAAATCCGGACAGAGCAGGTGATTTCCGATGAGCTGGATCAGATCTTCCAGATTTATGCCAAACAGGTGGGAGCCGCCGTCAACAACTGTCTGCTTCAGACCCTGCTGCAGATCCAGAACCGGGAGCTTTGCCAGGCCAATGATACCCTGCGCAGAAATACCCTGGAAACCATCGATACCCTGCGCAGAATGGTGGAAGCCAATGATTCCTATACCAGGGGTCATTCGGACCGGGTTGCCTTTTATTCCGCTAAAATTGCGGAGCGAATGGGAAGGGACTCCGACTATATTGAACGGGTTCGGGTGGCCGGTCTGTTCCATGATATTGGAAAAATCGGCATTTACGACAATATTCTGCGGAAAAATTCCAGACTCACCAGCGAGGAATATGAAGCGATCAAAAAGCATCCTTCCCTTGGAAGACAGATTCTTTCTTCCATTTCTTATCTGAACAGTATTCTGCCGGCCGTTGAGTGCCATCATGAGCATTTTGACGGAACCGGATATCCCTTCGGCCTGAAGGGACGGAATATTCCGGAAGAAGCCCGGATCATCGCAGTGGCAGACGCTTTTGACGCCATGACCTCCAAACGCAGCTATCGGAACAGCTTAAGCCTTTCTGCTGCGGAAGCAGAGCTTCGCAAAGGCAGAGAGACGCAGTTCGATTCGGAAATTGTGGAT
>JAXEJQ010000010.1:0-15399 GCA_034101475.1 Candidatus Limivivens sp. | reverse complement strand
GGAGCTGACTGATACTAATAGGTCGAAGGCTTATCCTAGGTTTGGGTTGGATGTTTAAAATCTGTATGTGGTTTTGAAGGTACATATGTACCATACGAATATCGAATGACACGGACTGCTGTAGAAATACAGCAGTTTTTTGTATTTCAATTACTCTGTTTCAGTAGTATAATGAGCCAAGGGACAAACATTCTGTTTATTCCGGCAGAGGAAGTTCCCAAAGATGGAAAGGAAGCAGGGAGGAAAAGATGAAATTCTGGAAAGAGAAGTTATGGAATGGTGTTTTTTTGTTGTGTACAGTAATGCTGTGTTTTGCGGCGGGAGGAATCAGGGCGGAGGCTGCGGTACCGTCAGATGCTGAAAAGTGGTGCGGTCATTATTACAGATTGTATGAAAATATGGATATGACTCCAGAAGAAGCCGCAGATTACTGTGCGACAAAGGGCGGTTATCTGGCTACCTATTCTTCCAGTGGAGAGAAAAATCTGCTGGAGAAGCTTCTCCCCACACCACGGGAGGGGGAAAATTATCTGATCGGAAATTCGGAGAGATATCATGTAGTGACAACGAAGGAATTTGGATTGGGTGACAATCGCGTTGGAATTGCTACGTATCCGCACTGGTATACGATCAATGAATGGACATTGGAGAAAGCGCCTTCAAATAAGGCAGACGGATTTCTGTGTGAATGGGGAGATCCGATTTCCATGTCTGCGGATATGGTGAACCTGTCCCAGACGTCGTATATCTATACCGGAAATCCGCAGAAGCCTGAGGTAAAAGTCTGGTATGACGGGATTGAACTGGAACCGGGGACTGCTCAATTTGGCGATTACAATGTGACAGTCAGCGGGGATATCACCAATATTGGAAAGGTGACGATCAACGTTCAGGGCTTCGGGAGATTCCAGGGGAAGGTGACGCAAAGCTATACGATTTTACCGCCGGCACCGAAAAATCTGACAGCCAGATGTGAAGATGGCAGAAATATTCGCACCGCCTGGAGAGCGTCTGCCGGTTATGTGACTGGCTATGAGGTCGAATATTCAGAAGACCTTTCTTTTCTGATAAGTGAGAAGGCGAAGGTGACCAATGGAGCAGCCGTTCAGACTACCGGATATCTGCTGGAGGATCTCCATGCGTCGGATTCCAGGTTTTTCCGGGTACGTGCCTATAAGACTGTGAATAACAAGAATTATTATTCAGAATGGTCAAATTCTGTATATGCGGTGACAGATCCGGAGCTGAGTGCCAGGGATTTCTGGGGATTTGGAAATTTCAGCGGAAAGATTACGAAGAAATATTTTGAACGATATTTTGGAAAAGAGCAGGCGAAAATATTGGCAAAAAATAAAACGGTGAATGGCACCAATGGAGTCTGCTTTGGAATGAATGTGGCAGCGCTGGCAACTTTGGAAAAAAATTCACCTTCATTGAGCTCCTATGGGCTGATGGGCGTGGAGTTCTTGTCGGATATTACCTCCAGCGGAAAGAGAAATTCTGCCCTTGGAATGAGCGCCCGGGATTATATTTATTATGCGCAGGCATTTTTGCAGACGGCAAAGGCGGATGAGGAACTAAGCAAACATTTTGGAAAACTGCGGCTGCTGTATGATGCAGTGAAGCGCAACAGTAAACTCAGCCGGGGAGTGGCGATTCGGATTCTTCAGATTGATGACAGCGGAAAGGACACGTTTTGTCATTCAATTGTAGCTCTTGGCATTCTGTCTGAATCGAGCAGGGAAGTACAGATTAAAATTTATGATCCCAACGAACCGAGAAATGAAAAAAAGGTGCTTCATCTGTACCGTACCAATTCGTCTCTGACCTTTCACTCCTGGGAATATCAGGTTGGATCTCAAACTCTGACAGGAAGAGACGGCCTGACAGTATTTCGGTCCGGCGAAAAGAATGACGTCATTACCTTTGAGGAGCCAGTGGACAATTTCCTGGAGGAATTCGCGGAAAACAGCCCGGAGGAGAATGCGGACCTGGTTGTTTCTGTTTCCGCGGGCAGCAAATCCTTTGACGTGAAAAAAGCGCTGAAGAAGAAAGATATTTCTTTCCTTGAGCCCATACAGACAAATGGAAGCGGCTCTGGCACATCGGGCATCTATTTTGTGCGTCAGATTCCATATCCGTCCTTTACCCTGGAAAATGTGCCGAAGGGATCTGAAATCACCGTTGCGGCACCGTACCACAGTGTGACGGTAAAAACAGGCGCAAAAGCCGATCTCTATTTCGATGTGGATGATATCGCAGACAATTTTGTTTCTCTGGATATGAAGGAGAACGGCTCCTATAGCGTTGTATTTTCAGATTCTTCCGCGGATTCTGAGATAACGGAAGTTACCACGGTAAAGGGCAGCGGGAAAAAGGGTGTCAAGGCTACGGTTTATCAGAGAACAAACTACACGGTTGAGATTGAAGGGAGCACGAGCCTCAGCATTACAAAACAGAAAGGAAAAGAGAATGACATCGGAGAGCTGGTGAATCCGGTTACCGAGAATATCACGGTATCGAAACTGAGCACCAGGGAACGGTATCAGTATTCTTTACAGGGAAAAACCTCCGTAATCAAAAAAGAAGCCGGCAATCGGGAGTTCAGCGTTGTCGTGGCATCTTCCGTGAAACCGAAGAAGGGAACCACATTCCAGTCAGGAAATCTCCAGTATAGGATCACAAAGGTAACGGGAGCCGGAGGAAATGTAACCCTTGTGAAAACGGTGAAAAAGACAGCGGAAGTGAAGATTCCGGATACCGTGCAGTACAAAGGCTATACTTATCGAATCACGGAGATTGGAGCGAAGGCTTTCGGCAGCAACACGAAAGTGAAAAAAATTATGATCGGAAAGTACGTGACCACCATTGGCAGCCAGGCATTCCTGAAAGCAAAGAATCTCCGCAGTATTACCATCAAGTCTCTGTCTCTGAAAAAAGTAGGAAAGAGTGCCTTCAGCGGTATATACAAGAAGGCGGTAATCAAGGTACCGTCTGCAAAATATGCGGATTATACAAAGCTTCTGAAAAAGAAGGGCCAGGCTTCCGGTGTGAAAATTGTAAAATCCTGAAGGAAAAATCTTGACAAATAAAATAAATTAGAGTAGACTAACCCCCGTAAAGATAATGAGAAAGTTTCGCAATTACCCGAAATACGGATTGACCCGAAGAAAAGAATTGGGCCAGGAGATAAAAGGGAGGAAGTTGAAATGACATTAAAAGATTTACCCATCGGGAAAACGGCAACGGTTCTTTCTGTCGGTGGGGAAGGTGCGCTGCGTCAGCATTTTCTGGATATGGGTATCATTCCCACCGCAGATGTTACCATGGTGAAGCATGCGCCCATGGGGGATCCGGTGGAGCTTCGGATTCACAGCTACGAACTGACGCTGAGACTGGCCGATGCGGAGAAAATAGAGATTGAAGATGTCCGGGATGACATTCAGGAGGAGGCGACAGGCAGGGCAAAGAAGAAAATATCTCATCCTGGTCTGGGTGAAGGCGGGAAATATCATATTAAAGCAGATGAGCATCCACTTCCGGATGGAGAGAGATTGACCTTTGCCCTGGCAGGAAATCAGAACTGCGGAAAAACCACCCTGTTTAACCAGCTTACCGGTGCCAATCAACATGTGGGAAATTTTCCGGGAGTGACGGTGGACCGGAAGGACGGTGCCATAAAGGGGCACAGCAATACGATGGTGACGGACCTGCCGGGGATTTATTCCATGTCCCCCTACTCCAGTGAGGAGATTGTAACCAGGCGGTTTGTGCTGGATGAGCATCCCCGTGGGATTATCAACATTGTGGATGCCACGAATATTGAACGAAACCTGTATCTGACCATGCAGCTGATGGAGCTGGATATTCCCATGGTACTGGCCCTGAATATGATGGATGAGGTCCGGGAAAACGGCGGTTCCATTCTGGTCAATGAAATGGAGCAGATGCTTGGGATTCCGGTGGTGCCCATCTCAGCGGCAAAGAATGAAGGGATTGGTGAGCTGATTGATCATGCCCTTCATGTGGCCAAATATCAGGAACGTCCGGGACGTCAGGATTTCTGTGACGCGGATGAACATGGAGGAGCGGTTCACCGTTGTCTGCACGGTATCATGCATTTTATCGAGGACCATGCGAAGAAGGCCGGCATTCCGATTCGGTTTGCTGCCAGCAAGATTGCGGAGGGCGATCAGCTGATTCTGGAAAGACTGCATCTGGATCAGAATGAAAAAGAAACGCTGGAGCATATTATTCAGCAGATGGAAACGGAGCGGGGACTGGATCGCTCGGCAGCCATTGCGGATATGCGTTTCAGCTTCATTCAGAAGGTTTGTCAGAAAACGGTGGTGAAGCCCAGAGAGAGCAAAGAGCATATCCGCAGTATGAAAATTGACAGCATTCTGACCGGAAAATATACGGCGATCCCTGCATTTATCGGCATTATGGCAGCTGTTTTCTGGCTGACCTTCAATGTGATCGGCGCCTGGCTTTCCGGACTTCTGGAAATCGCCATCGGCTGGCTGACGGATGTGACAGCAGCAGCGATGGAGGCTGCCAATGTCAATGAGGTACTGCAGTCCCTGGTGATCGATGGAATCTTCAACGGTGTGGGGAGTGTGTTAAGCTTTCTGCCGATTATCGTGACCCTGTTCTTCTTCCTGTCCATGCTGGAGGACAGCGGCTACATGGCCAGAGTCGCTTTTGTGATGGATAAGCTTTTGCGAAAAATCGGTTTGTCCGGCCGAAGCATTGTTCCCATGCTGGTAGGCTTCGGCTGTACGGTTCCGGGCGTTATGGCCAGCCGGACTCTTCCGTCAGAGAGGGACCGAAAGATGACGATTCTGCTGACCCCCTTTATGAGCTGTTCGGCAAAGCTTCCGATTTACGCGTTTTTTACCGCCGCCTTTTTCCCGAAGAACGGGGCGGTGATTATGGTTGCCCTGTATTTTATCGGTATTTTTGTCGGGATTCTGATGGCGGTTCTGCTGCGGAAGACCATGTTCCGGGGAGAGGCAGTTCCTTTCGTCATGGAACTTCCCAACTACCGTATGCCGGGGGCAAAAAATGTGGGCCAGCTTCTCTGGGAGAAGGCAAAGGACTTTTTACAGAGAGCCTTTACTGTTATTTTTGTAGCTACCATTGTGATCTGGTTCCTGCAGACCTTTGACGGACATCTGAATATTGTGACCGACTCCAAGGACAGCATTCTGGCTGTGGCGGCGGGATGGATTGCGCCGATCTTTGCTCCTCTGGGCTTTGGCGACTGGAGAATTTCCACAGCCCTGGTTACCGGATTTATGGCGAAGGAAAGTGTTGTTTCTACCCTTTCCGTCCTCTTTGGCTCAACGCAAAGCCTGGTTACTGCGATTACGCCGCTGGCTGCCGGCAGTCTGCTGATTTTCTGCCTGCTTTATACGCCCTGTGTAGCCGCCATTGCTTCTGTGAAGAAGGAACTGGGAGGAAAATGGGCTGTTGGCGTTGCTCTGGGACAGTGTGTGATCGCATGGATTGCAGCTTTTGCTGTAAGGCTGATCGGAACACTGGCATTATAAAATGAGTGAATTGCGAATGCTTTCGTCGATTTTGAGAGTGCAAAGCACGGAAAAATCGGCAGAAGGTTCATTTGTCGGGTAACTCATAAAATAACAGAAAAATGATTTCAGGCAGGATGCCGCATAATGGGAAATTATGCGGCATCCTTTCTTTGTAGGTTTTCGGAAAAGTGAATGGTAATTTTTCTGCAATCAGGCAGAAAAATGATAACTCTTTCAGAAAGATCTGTAGTACACTGAATATCAAACAGGAAACCGATGTACCAGACTCAATCAAAAGAAAAAAATTCAGGAGAGGAAGAAAAATGAAAAAATATATTTGTAATCCCATGAATCTTTCATATAAATATCAGCGGGAGCGCCGGGGAGATCGGGATCTTCTGTTTCGGGAAGCCGCCGACCCGACCATGATTCGGTGGAAGGACCGGTATCTCCTGTTTCCTTCTATGAGTGCAGGCTTCTGGTATTCTGAGAATCTGGCAGAATGGACCTATGTGGACCGTCGGGATGCCCTTCCCGTTTTTGATTATGCGCCGGATGTGACGGTAATCGGTGAATGGCTCTATTTTTGTGCCTCCCGAAAAGAAAAAGGGACGCTGTACCGGACGAAGGATCCTTTTTTGGAAACCTTTGAAGCCATTGAGGAGCCGTTCGCCTTTTGGGATCCGGCACTGGTCTGACAGAGGACTGAAATTTTTCAGGGGAGGTTGCGAATGGAAGAGAAAAATTCCGGAAAATTCCGGGTGAAGTGGAAATCGTTCCGGTTTCGGGTGGTGGCAGTGACATTCCTGGCAGTGTTCATTTTGCTGGGAATACTGATATTTAATAATATCTATGCCATTAAAATTGTACGGCAGCAGGTATTTGAGGCTAATTATCGGGTACTCCGGCTGTACATGAATAATGTGGATCATGCCTTTGAGGAGATGGAAGATTACTTTGTGGGACTGCAGTCCAACAGCAATCTGATTACGGCCGGATCGACCAGCGAAGAAATCGCTTTTTATACGGCTCAGGCCCGCCTCCAGAAAGAAATGGGAGCCTATGTGATTTCAAACAGTTATATTGAGGATCTTTTTGTGTACTTTGAAGGGCGGGATCAGTACATGGACGCGTCTCATTATGAAATTGATGGAAGTGAGCGGGCAGCGGTTCGCAGGATGATGCTGCAAATGATTCAGGAGGAAGTTTACACTCAGGAAAATGCCGGGAAATGGGTCTGGGGATGGATTGGTGAGGAAGCATATCTGGTCCGGATTCTTCGGACGCGCAGTACCTATATGGGGGGCTGCGTAAAGGTGTCTACCCTTGTGGAACGGCTGCGGGCAGATGGATTCGGAGAAATGGAATGTCTGTCCTTCTGTACGGATACCGGAGAGGATCTGGGAAATCAGCTTCCGCAGCTGAATGAGATGATCCAGCTGAAAACAGACCAGGAGTATTACCGGATGGTTGGAAAGCGGGACAGCTATATGATGCTTTCGGTGCTGTCAGGCTGCGGAGATTATGGACTGGTGGCTCTGATCAGGGACAACAATATTCTGGAGGGTCTGAAATCCTTTCAGCTGCTGATCTGGCTTCTGCTGGCCATTCTGGCTGTTTTTCTGGTGGCCTATATTGCGGCAATGCGGCGCTGGGTAATTCTGCCGCTGGATAAGCTGATTCACGGAATGCATTGCCTGAGTCGGGGAGAATTTGGCATACGGTTAAGCAAAAAGGCAGATTGTGAAGAATTTTCGATTGTAAATAAAGCTTTTGATGATATGACAGAACAGATTGAGACTTTAAAAATCGGTGTATACGAAGAAAAAATCCGGCGGCAGCGGGCAGAACTCCAGTATATGAAGCTTCAGGTCAATCCCCATTTTTATATCAACTGTCTGAATATTATTCACAATCTCTCCCTGATGAAACAGAATGATCTGATTCAGCAGATGACTACCTATCTGGGCAATCATCTGCGCTATACCATGGAGGGCAGCGCGGTGGATACTCTGAACCGGGAAATTGCCTGTGTGGAGAATTATCTGAAAATCCAGCAGCTCCGTTTTCCGGACAGCATTGTCTGTGAGATGGAGGTGGAGGACAGCGTGCGGCAGGTGCAGGCACCGCCGCTGCTGATTCAGACCTTTGTGGAAAATACGGTGAAATATCAGGTGGTGGCGGGGGATATCACCCATATTTATATTCGTCTGGTAAGAAGCCCGGAAAACTATCACAGGATTCTGATTGAGATCTGGGATGATGGAGAGGGGTACCCGGAAAAAGTATTGGATTGCCTGGTAAATGACCGGAAGATTTTTGATGAGCGGGGTGAGCATTATGGAATCCGGAATGTGCGCCAGCGCCTGCGGCTGATTTATCATGAAAATGTGGCGATTGACTTTTCCAATCATCCGCTGACCGGAGGGGCCTATGTAAGGATCCTTCTGCCGGATGACATTGTGGAACATTCTGAACTGCCCTGAAACAATGGGAGGCCTTCAGAGACAGAAGGTTCTGCTTTCAGAGAGCGGGCTGCTTCATCGGTTCGAAAGGCGGGATAAAAAACAGTTCGGAATAATGATAGTTCAGAACGGAATTTTTATACTTGCCGGAGTCTTTGGCGTGATAAAGTTTAATTACTTAATAAGAGACCCCGTTAGAGGAAAGGAGAATATGGATGAAGAAAAAAGTATTAGCCACTATGATGGCAGGCGCAATGGCAACAGGCATGGCAATGGGCGTAAGCGCAGAGGATGTTGACAAGCTGGTCGTATCCCTGAGAATCACCGGAACCACTCCGGCAGAAGTGGCTGTTGTACAGGAAGCAATCAGTGAGATTACCAGAGAGAAAATCGGTGCGGAAGTAGAACTGCTGATTATCCCCTCCGGAAGCTATGCACAGCAGATGACCCTGATGCTCTCCGGTGATGAGAAACTGGATGTCATGGGAGCAAACCTGGGTGTTTACAATACTGCAATGGCAAGCGAAGCGCTGAAGCCTCTGGATGATCTGCTGGCAGAGCATGGCACAGGAATCATTGAAAAAGCCGGAGAAGCTCATCTGGAGCAGGGAAAAGTAAACGGTGTTCAGTATGGAATCCCGGTTATGTGTGATTCCGCTGTCGGATATGGAACCTTTATGATGCGGACAGACCTCCTGGAAAAATATGATATTGATGTTTCCGAGGTTGACAGCTACGAAGATGTATCAGAAATCTTTGCGATTATTCATGAAAATGAGCCGGATATGACGGTAGTGGCACCGGCTTCCCCGGGATATTCCAACATGCAGTACTGCGTAGAATGGGATAAACTGTCCAATTACTTCGGTGTTCTGGAAGATCACGGCCAGACCACAACGGTTACCAACCTCTTTGAGGCAGAAGATTACATCAATTATCTGAATGTGATGCACGGCTGGTATGAAAGCGGCTACATCAGCAAAGACGTTACCACCTCCACAGAAGCAGGTGCCAGCATGATGGCAGCAGGAAATCTCTTCTGCTACATCAGCGCAAACAAACCGGGTATTGAAGCTCAGGAAGAAAATGCTTCCGGCGGTGTGGATCTGACAGCTGTTCAGGTTCTGGAAACCATGAAGACCACAGCTACCAACTGGCAGTGGACCATTCCGGAAAACTGTGAATATCCGGAAAAGGCAATGGAATTTATCAACCTGCTCTTTACTGATGAAGATATTGTGAATCTGATGTGCTACGGTATCGAAGGCGAACACTATGTAGTGAAGGATGATGGAACCATCACCTGGCCGGAAGGAAAAGACGCTTCCACAGTCGGCTATAACATGTCCGCAAACGCATGGGCAGTTGGAAATGAATTCCTTTCCAAAGTCTGGGAGACCAATGATCCGGATATCTGGGAGCAGACACAGGCGTGGAACGAGACCGGTGTTGTTTCCAAGGCATATGGCTTCTTCTATGATAACAGTGCGGTAACCACGGAAATCACAGCAGTACAGAGCGTTTATGATGAGTATCGTCTGGCTCTGGAATCCGGTGTTCTGGATCCGGAAACCACTCTGGCTGAAATGAATGAAAAGATGTATGCGGCAGGACTGCAGACGATCATTGATGACAAGCAGAGTCAGCTGGATGCATGGCTTGCGGAAAGGGAATAAAGAAAACAGAAAGGAAGGGGCTCGGCGGACTCCGCCGGGCTCTTTTTGACGAAATTTTGGAGGAATTGGATATGACAGCTTCGAAAAAGAAGAAAAAAATCCGCCGTTATCTGCCTTTTTACCTGATGGCACTGCCAGGCATTGCGTATTTACTGATTAATAACTATATGCCCATGAGCGGTCTGATTGTTGCTTTTAAAAAGTACAGTGCCAAAAAAGGAATCTGGGGAAGCGAATGGATTGGATTAAAAAACTTTCAGTTCTTGTTTAAAACCCAGGATGCATGGGTGATTACCAGAAACACACTGCTGTACAACATTGCGTTTATCATTTTGGGAACGATTCTGGCCCTTACCATTGCAATCCTTCTGAATGAAGTGAATCACCGGGCATCAAAATTCTTCCAGAGTGTGATCCTGCTCCCGCATCTGATTTCCTGGGTTATCATCAGTTATCTGGTTTTTGCTTTCCTGAGCGCAGAGTCTGGTTTTATCAACAATGCCATTCTGTCGAAACTGGGAAAGGAAGGGATCTCCTGGTACAGTGAGGCGGGGTATTGGCCTGTGATTCTGGTTCTTGTTTATCTGTGGCAGAGCCACGGCTATACCAGCATTGTTTACTATGCTTCGGTGGTGGGTTTTGACCGCGGATATTATGAGGCGGCAGAACTGGAAGGGGCAGGTCCCTGGCAGAAGATCCGTCATATCACCCTTCCGCTGCTGAAACCGACCATCATTACCATGGTGATGCTTTCCGTTGGAAAGATTTTCTATTCAGACTTTGGTCTGTTTTATCAGATCCCTATGAATTCCGGAAGCATCTTCTCGACGACAAACGTTATCGACACTTATGTATACCGGGGACTGCTGGAGCAGGGAAATATCGGTATGAGTGCGGCGGCAGGTCTGTATCAGTCAATCGTGGGATTTATTGTGGTTGTGGCAGCCAATGCAATTGTGCGCAAGATCGACAAAGAGAGCGCGTTTATTTAGGAGGTAGACAGCATGAAATCAAAAAGAACGAAAGGCTTTCTGGCCTTTGCAAATATCTTTCTGGGACTGGATGTGGCCTGCTGTATTATCCCGCTGGTTCTGCTGGTTGTCTCTTCCTTTACGGATAATATGACACTGGTCCGGAATGGCTATCAGTTTATTCCGGAAAAACTCAGCCTGGAAGCCTATACCTATCTGTGGAAAAGCGGCAGTCTGATTATGTGTGCCTATGGAATGTCCTTCATTGTGACTGCTCTTGGATTATGTGTGAGTCTGGTGATTACCACCATGCTGGCTTATGCTATTTCCAGACCGGGACTGCCCGGCAGGCGCTTCCTGACCTTTTTCGTATTTTTTACCATGCTGTTCAACGGCGGTCTGGTTCCCACCTACCTGATGTATACCGGTGTTTTTCATATTAAAAATACCATCTGGGCATTGCTGGTTCCCAACCTGCTGGTAAGAGCCTACTATGTCATGCTGATGAGAAGCTATTTCCAGACCAGTATTCCGGAGGAAATTCTGGAAGCGGCTTCCATCGACGGTGCCAGCGAGTTTCAGATTTTCTACAAGGTTTCCATTCCCATGGCGAAACCGATCATTGCCACCGTTACCCTGTTTACCCTGATCCTGTACTGGAACGACTGGCAGAACGGTCTCTATTACCTGACCACCAGAACGGATCTGTTTACCATTCAGAATCTGTTAAACCGTATGATCCAGGAAATCCAGTATCTGGCCTCCAACATGACCGTAGGTCAGGCAGCGGACATGTCCGCCCTTCCCACAACCTCCGTGCGTATGGCCATTGCCGTGATCGGTATTTTGCCAATCGCAATTATTTATCCGTTTATCCAGGGGAACTTTGCAAAAGGAATCACCCTTGGAGCAGTCAAGGGCTGATTCGGGAGGCAGTTTTATGACAGCAAAGGAACGGGCATTTGCTTCCGTTCTGGAAAAGCGGGAGCAGTATGAGCAGGCAGCAGACCGCATTTGGAAATATGCGGAAACCAGTTTTCAGGAGAAAAAATCCAGCCGGGAGCTGATTCGGATTCTGGAAAAGGAAGGGGAGGTCTCCCCGAATCTGGAGCCAGAAAAGTGATGTAAAAATATGCGTAGTTTGCACAAAGGAAGACCATAGAGTGGGAAGCGTTTTCCGACTATAATAGAGTCATCGTAATTGTTCAGAACAGGCCGAATCGCTTGCTGATGAGGCCGTAAGAACGTGAACCATGTGTGAGCAAACCCCATCGGCGCAGCCGATTTTCATGGGTTTGCGGTTCGTATCTGTGAAGGTACTGAACAGAATGGAAACGGAAACAAAAGAAAGGATGACGAAAAGATGAAAAAACTCAGATTAGGAATCATCGGCTATGGCTTCATGGGGCAGTGGCACAACAACCATGCGGGCACCCTGGAAGAAGTGGAAATTGTTGCCGTCTGTGATACGGATCCTGAGAAGCTGGCGGAGGCGCCGAAGAGCGCAGCGCTGTATACCGATTACAGGGAGCTTCTGAAAAATCCGGATGTGGAATGGGTAATGGTTTCTGTGCCGAACCACCTGCATCATGATATTGCCATTGATGCGGTGAAGGCGAAGAAAAATATTATTGTGGAAAAGCCCTGTGCCCTGAACGTGCAGGAATTTGATGAGATGTATCAGGCGGCCAGGGAAAACGGCGTGATTTTTACGGTGGATCAGAACCGCCGGTGGGACCGGGACTATTCCATGGTGAAGAAAGCCCTGGAAGAAAAACGCCTGGGCAATGTATTCATGGTGAAGTCCAGCCATTACGGCGTCTTCGGCCGGATGCACGACTGGCATGAATATCCGGAATTCGGCGGCGGGATGCTGTATGACTGGGGAGTGCATCTGATTGACCAGATGCTGGATCTGATTCCGGGAAAAATCACCCAGATCAGCGCGGATATGAAATGTGCGGTCAATGAGAAGGTGGACGACTATTTCCGGATTCTTCTTTATTTTGAAAACGGACTGGCGGCAGAGATTGAGCTGGGAACCTTCCTGCTCCGGAAAATGCCCCGCTGGTATGTGGCAGGAGATACAGGTACCATGGTTGTGGAAAGCATCAAGGCGGACGAGGGCGCTATTTACCGGGCCGGCGAGTTCCGGGAGGCTCTTCCGAAGACCGTGAAGAATCTGGATGCCGGACCTACCAGAACTTTTTCTGTAAAGGCGGAAGATGTGGTTTATACGGAGTCCCTTCCGGTGATTGAGCGCAGACACAATGACTGGAATGATTTCTTCCGCAATCTTGTGGGAGTGATCAACGGACAGGAAGAGCTGATCGTGAAACCGGAACAGGTGCGCAGGGTACTGGGAGTGATGGAAGCAGCCAGAGAATCGGCAAAGCTTCGCAGATCTGTGGATTTTGAGTGATAAAAAAGTAAATAGAAAGCAAATAAAAAAGATGGAGGATAGAAAAATGAAAAATGGAAAGTTGCAAATGGGATTCATCGGATGCGGCGGAATCGCTTTTAACAAGCATTTTCCTTCTCTGAAAGCCCTTCCGGAGCTGTGTGAAATGGTAGCCTTCTGTGATATCGTGGAAGAGCGCGCAAAACAGGCGGCAGAGGAATATGGTACGCCGGATGCCAAGGTTTACACAGATTATAACGAAATGCTCAAGGATGAGGCCATCGATGTGGTTCATGTGCTGACCCCCAATGTGGTTCATGCTCCGGCAACGGTAGCTGCATTTGAAGCCGGCAAGCATGTTCTCTGCGAGAAGCCCATGGCACACAGCACCGAAGCTGCTCAGCAGATGCTGGATGCCTGGAGAAAATCCGGAAAGAAATTTACCATCGGTTACCAGAACCGTTTCCGTCCGGATGTGGAAGCGCTCCACAAAGCCTGTGAGGCCGGGGAGCTGGGTGAGATTTATTTCGCAAAGGCTCATGCAGTCCGCAGACGTGCGGTTCCTACCTGGGGCGTATTCCCCAACAAGGCGCTGCAGGGCGGCGGTCCGCTGATCGATATCGGAACCCATGCGCTGGATATGACTCTTTGGATGATGGACAATTACAAACCCGTTTCTGCCAGCGGATCCGTGTTCTATAAGCTGGGCCATCTGCCGGAAGCAGCAGAGAGCAATATTTTCGGACCCTGGGATCCCGAAACCTATGAGGTAGAGGACTCTGCTTTTGGTTTTGTCAAAATGGAGAATGGTGCAACCATTTATCTTGAGAGCTCCTGGGCTCTGAATATGCTGGATGCCAGAGAAGCTTCCACTACCCTGTGCGGTACCAAGGCAGGTGCTGAGATCCGCAATGGTATGAGCGTAAAAGATAAAGATGATAAACTGATTATTAACCGCGGAATCCACGGAAGACTGATGGAAGAGCATTTCTCTCCGGGAAGTGCCGTTGCTTACTTCAGCGGCCCGGCTCTGACGGACGGAGTGAAAGAAGCAATGCAGTGGCTGAATGCTATTCTTAATGATACCGAGCCGCTGGTAAAGCCGGAGCAGGCATTTGTGGTTACTCAGATTCTGGAAGGAATCTATAAATCTGCAGAAACCGGGAAAGAAGTATTCTTTTAACTGTTAAAACGGAGGCGCAAAAATGAAATTAGGAGTTGTCAGCGCAATTCTGGGAGAATTACCCTTTGAGGAAATGATTGATTTTGTGGCAGAGAGCGGACTGGAATGTGTGGAGGTCTGCTGCTGGCCCAGGGGAAAGGCAGAGCGCCGCTATGCGGGAGTCAGCCACATCGATGTGGAGCAGATGGATGAGGAAAAGTGCAGGCATATTCAGGATTACTGCAGACAGAAGGGTGTGAAAATTTCTTCCCTGGCCTATTATCCGAATACCATGGATCCGGATGAGGAGAAGCGGAAAAAATACATCCTGCATCTGTACCGGCTGTTTGACGCTTCTGCAAAGCTAGGCATCAATCTGGTGACCACCTTCCTTGGACGGGATCCGAAGAAAACGGTGAGCCAGAATCTGGAAATGGTTAAGGAAACCTGGCCGCCGATTCTGGACTACGCAAAGGAAAAAGGCGTAAAGATTGCCATTGAAAACTGCCCCATGCTCTTTACGGAGGATGAGTGGCCCGGAGGACAGAATCTGATGACGACTCCGGCGATCTGGCGTCAGGTATTTGAAATACTGGATTATGAGAATTTTGGAATCAACTACGATCCCTCTCATTTTATCTGGCAGCAGATTGATTACATCCGTCCGCTGTATGAGTTTAAGGAGAAAATCTTCCATGTTCATTACAAGGACATCAAGATTTATCCGGACAGACTGGCAGATGTGGGCGTGATGGCCACACCGCTTCAGTATATGTCTCCGAAGCTTCCGGGCCTTGGAGATGTGGACTGGGGAAAATATGTGTCAGCACTGACAGATATCGGATACCAGGGCGATACCTGTATTGAGGTAGAGGATAAGGCCTTTGAAGCTTCCCTGGAGGATGCAAAAAAGGCAGTGCAGCTGAGTGCGAAATATCTGCGCAATTTTGTAGCCTGAGTTTGTGGCGTATCCGTCAAACAGAATTTTCAAACAGCCTTAAGAATGCAAATATTTTATGTCTGTTTTATGAAATGATGTTGGGGTAAAAAGATGCCATACGGATTGTTCCGTGCTTCGCACTCCCACAATCCTGCCCAATATTCGGATATCGTGGGACATTCGTCCCACTTTTATCCTCATATTGAGGCGGGTCAATTAGTCATAAAACCACTTATGCGCAAGCGCA
>JAXEJQ010000009.1:0-15151 GCA_034101475.1 Candidatus Limivivens sp. | reverse complement strand
CAAAAGATGCCATACGGATTGTTCCGTGCTTCGCACTCCCACAATCCTGCCCAATATTCGGATATCGTGGGACATTCGTCCCACTTTTATCCTCATATTGGGGCGGGTCAATCAGTCATAAAACCACTTATGCGCAAGCGCAACGTGGTTTATGACTTTTGACCCTGGCATCATTACAAGATGGTTTAATTGTACATGAAATGTAACAAAAAAGCAAGACAAAAGTACAAAAAAGGAAATGTAAACAATTTAGAACAGGCAAAAACAGCAAAAATGACGAAGAAAAACTATTTGACAAAGGGGAAAATGTGAAATATAATGGCATCATAGATGTACACGTGTACAAAATAGCGGACAAATATTTTTACAAAGCAGAACGCAGAAGTGGAGGATTCTATGAAATACAAAGAGGATATTGATATCGTTAAAAAAAGAATGGAAGCCTTCTGGAATCAGGAAATGATGGACCGTGCCTGTGCTGCCATTGTGGCGCCGAAGGTAAAGGGCGTCAATATTTCTCCCTTCCGGAACGATCTGGATTTTACGGGAAATCGGGCGGGTTTGATTGATTACTGGACCAACCCGGAAACCATCCGGAAGGTTAACCTGACAAAAATTGAGAATACCTATTTCGGAGGGGATGCGATTCCTTCTATTTTCCAGAACTACGGAACCTCCGGTCATTGTAATTATTACGGGGCGAAGCCGGATTACCAGCAGGATACCATCTGGTTCCCGCAGGTGATTGACAGCCTGGAACCGGAAAATATCGTATTTCATGAGGAAGTGCTGGAGAAACACCTGGAGATCTGTAAATATCTGGTAGATCATGCGGGAGATGATTATTTTGTAGGAATGCCGGACAGCACCGGAACCCTGGATGCCATTACCCATCTGTATGGATCCCAGAACCTGCTGCTGGATTTTCTGGAGGAACCGGAGCTGGTGAAGCAGGCGGTGAAGACCATCAATGAAGGATGGAAATATTCCAACGAAAAGTTCTATCAGATGACAAAGGAAAACTGCCAGGGAAGTGTTCATTCCTGGATGCATCTGTGGGCGCCGGGCAGAATCCAGCATATGCAGGTGGACATCTCGGTGATGATCTCAGCGGATATGTATCGGGAATTTGCCCTGCCGGAACTGGAGGACCAGATAGAATGGCCGGATTATCCGGTTTATCATTTTGACGGAATAGAGCAGATTAAACATCTGGAGTATATCCTGAGTCTGGAAAAGCTCAAGGCGATTCAGTGGACCTACGTGGCAGGTCAGCCTTCTGCAGGTCACTTCATTCCGGTGCTTCAGAGAATACAGGCAGCCGGAAAGAGTGTGATTGTCATGGCTCCCAAGTCGGATATACCGGTACTTCTGGAAAATCTGTCAGCTGATAAGCTCTATATTCACTGTGAGGTCGAGGATCCGGAGGAAGCGAAGGAGATTCTGAAGTACATTGAGAAGAATTCAAAATGCCGGAGGTTTTCATGAAAGCATATAACTACGACAATGCCAGGTTCCCGGAAAAAATCACGATTGCAGAGAGCAGGAACCAGGGACTGGGACTGGAGGTTCTGGACCGGCAGGGAGGTACCTTCCGGATTGATCTGGATGCGGTACAGGAGCAGGTCCTTCGGATCCGTCTTTACCGGGAAACCTTTGCCGCTCCCTTCGGAAGCAGCGTCTGTGAGAAGGAGGTGGACGGAAAGGTAACAGCCGGGATCACCCGTCAGGATGGAAGGGTGATTCTGGACACCGGAAAAATGCGGGTGGAAGTGGGAGAAGCCCCCTTTACTTTCTGTGTATACGGAAAAGAGGCAGAACCCGTTTATGAAGAGCAGATGGCAGATGTGGATTCCGTCCTGGAGGGATTTCACCGGATGATGCCCATGGGCTATGAAGAAACGGGGAAAATCTGGAACATCTGCGCAAGGCTGCGTCCGGATGAACATATCTGGGGCCTGGGAGAGCGTTTTACGGAGTTTGATAAACGGGGGCAGGCGATCCGGATGTGGAAGCATGGACACCAAGGATGTTATGGCTGTTCAGGAACTGGCAGAGCGTACCGGAGTTGCCATGGAGTGGGTGAATCCGGCGGATCCGACCAATGAGTTCCAGATGATCATGACTTCCGGAGAGGATATGCCGGAGGCAATGTTCTACAAATATACCCCTCAGGATGTTCTGAAATATGCGGCAAACGGAAATATTATTGATCTGTCCGGCTATATTGACGAGTATATGCCGAACCTGAAAGCCATTCTGGAAGCGAATCCTCATCTGGCAGCTCAGATCACCAGCGAGGACGGAGCCATTTACTACTTCCCGTGGATCACAGAGGACAAGTATTATTACGAAGGTCTGATGCTCCGGAAAGACTGGCTGGAGGCTACCGGACTGGAGGTTCCCACCAACAACGAGGAACTGTATCAGGTACTGAAGGCAGAGAAAGAACTGTTTGATAAGGGCGAACTGCCCAACGCAGGCGAAAAATTCTATGGCCTGGGCGGTTATCCGACTCAGCTGATCAAGCTGCCATACGGTTTTGATGCCACCAACGATTTCATGCTGACCGCAGATGATCAGGTTGTTTATGGGCCGACCACCGAGGAATACCGGGAAGCAATGTGCTGGTTCTATAAACTGTATACCGAAGGTCTGATTGACCCGGATGTACTCTGTATGGAACGTGCTGTTTACATTCAGCATCATACCAACAATATGACTTCAGGTTTTGTTGATGGCTACGGAACCTTCCAGGAAGTAGAGCAGAACTCTGACGGCATTGAATACGTACCCGTTGGCTATATGGCAAATGAAGAAGGCCAGATCAACGAATACAACTCCACCGCAAAGAGAATTGCACAGCCTTACGGATGGGCAATCACAAAAGCCGGTGAAGAAAGAATCGAAGACATCTGCAAAGTATTTGATTATGCATATTCTGAGGAAGGCCAGATCCTCATGAGCTGGGGAATCGAAGGCGACACCTATGAAGAGACAGAAAATGGCAAGGTTTACACAGACAAGATCATGAATGATCCGGAATGGACACCATCCACTGCAGTGGCGAAATATGTAAAACCGGACTTCGGACGTACCGATGTTACCACCAACTTTGCACTGATCGACGAACGTGGTGCTGAAACCTTTGATATGTGGGCAAATACCGATTACAGCAGAGCAATGGAACCGTTCTTATGGACCAATGACGAAGAAAATGATATTATCAGCCAGATTCAGACAGACCTGAAGACCGGAGCTGAGGAATACAAAGAAAAATTCATGACTGGTGCAGCTGACCCCACAGATGACGCTACCTGGCAGGAGTTCCAGGATGTGCTGCAGTCTCTGCGTGTAGACGAAATCACCGAAGTTTACAACACCGCTTATGGTCGTTTCGCAGAACGTATCAAATAGAAAGAATGACAAGAAAAAGGGCTGCAAAGTATTTGCAGCCCTTTCCTGACAGAAGATGGAGGAGTATATGAAAGAGCGCAGAATTGTAAAACCGTATCCGGGTATGGTTATTCGGGAATCTGTTGTGTTTGCGCCCGGAGTTTATAATTTCTTTGGAAAAGAAGGACTGGTTATTTCCGGAGAAGACATCGAAATTGATGGAAATGGATGTGTATTTATTGGCGGGAAACCCAAGAAGGGTAAAGTGGATGATTCCTACAGCAGTGAATTTTCCTATGGCTATGGGGAAATGACAGACGATGGCCTGGGATTTTTCGGCATTGGAATACAGATGGAAAACTGCCGGAAGGTGCGGCTGCACAATGTCTGTGTCCGTGGCTTTGAGATTGGGCTGTATATGGAAGGATGTCAGGAATGTGAAATCTTTGAGAATGATTTTTCCTATAATTACCATAACCCGGGATGGGGATGGGAGGAACACAAAGATCTGGGCGGCATGATTCTGAAAGACTGCCATCAGAATGAAATCTGGAAGAATAAAGCGACGGATGTGTGGTCGGCACTTGTTCTGCGGGAATGCAGTCAGAATCTTGTCCATGATAATAACTGTTCTCATACCTCCAATGTGGGACTTCGGATGTGGCTGTCCTGTCATAACCGGATTGAAAACAATGATTTCAGCTGGGGACTGCGCAAGGAGCCGGATGAAGTTCACGCCAGAGACTCTTCCTGTGTATTGATTGAAGCAGGCTCCTGTTTCAATGTGCTGAAAAAGAATGATATGCGTTTCGGAGGCGACGGTCTGTTTATCCGTTCTCTGAACAATATGATGTCCATCCATAACCTGTTTGAGGAAAATGATGCCTCTTTTGCCAATAACAATGCCATTGAGGCCTGGGATGCCTATAATGTCTATATCCGTAACAAGGCCAATTATTCCAGTTATGGATTCTGGCTGGGCTGCAGTGATCATACGGTGCTCATTGAGAATGAAGTCATCGGAAACGGCCAGGGCTTTCAGAATGCTCCGGAAGCTTTTGGAAATGCGGGAATTGCAGTGGTAAACGGAAGCGGAAATGATTTTTATCTGGAGGGAAACCGGATTCAGGATAATTTCGGGCCGGGACTTGCCGTGCGGTTTAAGCAGGAGGATCCCAGCAGAAACTGGGTGCTGATCAATAACCGGATCTGCGGGAATCACAATGATCCCAGAGGATATCTGGGGCATGGTGTCTACCTGAAGCATGTATTCGGTATGCATTTTATTGGAAATGAAATCCGGGATAATGAAGGGGAAGCCATTTTTTCGGATGAGGATGTTTCCGAGGTTTATGTGGAAGAGCCGGAGACGAAATGGGAAAAGACAGAGATTTTCTGTGAGACAGAGATTCTGGAGGAGAAGACCCCCTGTCGTTTCTGGATTGATAAGAAGTATGAGTCCTGCCGGTTTTATACAGATCAGGGATACTCTGTCAGAGAGAAGGAGCCGGTATTTTCCTTTGAACATCCGGGAAGAGTCCGGATGCGTGTGATGGCCCGGGAAGGTCAAAAGCTGGCTACCGGAGAGCGGAATTTTTACGTGCTTCCAAAAGGAATCCGGATTCCCGAGCTGCATGCCCTTCCGGCCTGGCAAAGTGATGAGGGAGAGGCGCAGTCCGGGGAAAAGCAGACGGTCCGCCTTACCTGGCAGGAAGAAAAAAATCCACGTTTTGCCTGCCGAATCCGTCCGGTATCCCTGAAAGACCAGACCCATCTGACACTTTTCTGCCATTACCAGAATGATTTCATTGATATGGAACAAATGGTGAAGGGACCGGTGGTGACTCTGGTGGATTCCAGTGGAAAGACGAAACGGATCACACCCGAAAAGCCGCTGTTTGCCGGTATCTGCGGAAAAGAAAATGAAGCAAAATATGAATGGCTGCTCTGTGAAATTCCTCTTTCCGAGACCGAAGGATTCCGGATGGAAACGGAAGAGGGATTTGGAGAGGAGATTGCCGGTGTCGGAGTTTCCTTTGAGATGCCGATGGAATCAACCGGCGCGCTGACCATCCGGGAAGGGATTCTGTGCCGGAAACAGCAGGTGGATTATCAGGAGGTATGGAGTCTGAAGGAAATTCCGGATGCATGGAAGGAAGAAGCAGCCTGGTGCAGCAGCGGAAAAATGGATGAGCGGATTTTCGGAGAAGTTCCTTATTGCTATACGGGAACCAGGAAATGGGAGAGCGCCCGGGACAGTACCCGGGAAGAGTGGAGGCTGTCTTTTGGCATGGAGCGGCCGGTAAACGCCCTGGAAATCTGTTTTTATACCGATGGAGAGGATTTTGTTCTTCCGAAAAAGATGGAAATCCGGACAGAGGATGGACAGCTTCTGCGTGAAATTTCTGATCTGAAGCCGGAGGGCGTTCTGGCGGAAGGGCTGGACGTACAGACAAAGGGGATTCGGATTTCTTTTGAAAAAGAGGATACCAGCCGGATCGGAATCTGGAGATGCCGGGTCCTGCGGAAAGCTACGACAGCGATTCAGAATGCCTCCTGCGGTTCCGTTCTTCATCTGGATAAGGCTGTGGTGAAACTGAATGTGGAAAAGGGCGGAGAAAACGCGGATTTGAGTGATCTGGAATATGCCCTGTATGAGAGCAACGAAGCAGACATTCTGGCGTCCCGGCTGATTTTCCGGGGGAGCCTGCAGTCGGAGGAGATTCATCCGGGCAAGGAACTTTCTCTGGAATTTGATGGGAAAGAGCTGGAATGCGGAAAAACCTATCATCTGATGCTCTGGCAGCAGAACATGGCCGCGGGAATTCAGAAGGGTGCCTACTATCGCTGGGTAGGAGACGGCATTGCCCAGATGGACGGCAGCTATGGTTATATCAGTGATCTGAAGGTAATGGATCGGAACCGGACCGGATGGGGAAAAAATTATCTGAAGCTTTGTTATGAGGAAGTGGTTCGGGATGGAACGAACCAGAGTGAAGGAATGGGAAACCGTTTCGGACTGGCCGGGATGGACAAGCTCTACCAGAAATTCCGTGTTCCCACAGAGAAAAATTTCGGAGAATATGAGTAAAAGACAGGAGCAGAACAAATGCATCGTTATCAGGAATATCTGTTAAAAGACCAGGAAATCCGGAATATCCGTCCACGGGGCTGGCTGAAAGATCAGCTGGAGCTTCAGTTGGATGGAATTACCGGAAGTCTGGATGAAAAATGGGGAAGTGTCGGTCCCTTTTCCGACTGGATCGGGGGGACGGACAACAGCTGGGAGCGTCCGCCTTACTGGCTGGACGGTCTGGTTCCGCTGGCTTTTCTGCTGGAAGATGAAAAAGCGGAGGCAAAGGCGGAAAAATGGGTGGAATGGACCCTGAATTCCCAGAGGGAAAACGGGGATTTCGGACCATCCTACTGGAAATATGAATTTGATGATACCTTATTCTGGCCGAAATTCGTCATGCTGAAGGTACTGATCAGCTATTATGAAGTGAAGCAGGAGCAGCGGATTCTGGATTTTATGACCCGCTATTTCCGGTTCTGTCTGACCCTTCTGGACACCTATGAGATGAGCGGCTGGGATCAGGCCAGAGAAGGAGATTTCGCCTATTCTATTTACTGGTTATACGAAAAGACCAGGGAGGAATTTCTGCTGGAGCTGGCAGAAAAGGCCAATGCCCAGGCACTGGACTGGACGGACTGCCTGGAGACCTTTCCGTTTACAAGACCCACCGGTTTCTATTATCCGTGGGATAAGGTTTTTCCGGAGGTAAATCGGAAGGATCTTTACAGTGTGATGCAGTATCATCTGACACACATTGTGAATGTGGCCATGGGGCTGAAAAAGCCGGTGATGGAGTACAAGGTCCGGGGTGACAGGCGGTATCTGGAGGCGGTTTTCAGCGGGCTGAAAAGCCTGAAACAGTATCACGGACAGGTTGCCGGGGTTTTTGCAGGGGATGAGCACCTAAGCGGGACGAATCCCACCCAGGGATCTGAGCTCTGCTCGGTGGTGGAGCTGATGTTTTCCCTTCAGCTTATTTACCGGCAGACAAAGGATCCGACGATCATCGACCTGCTGGAGCGTGTTGCCTACAATGCCCTTCCGGGAACCATTACCGAAGATTTCCGGGGACATCAGTACGATCAGCAGGCAAATCAGATTAAGGTGACCATGGAGCCGAGAAGGTGGTATAATAACGGAGAACGGGCCAATCTGTTCGGATTCGAACCGAATTTCGGGTGCTGTCTGGCAAATATGCACCAGGGCTGGCCGAAATTTACAAAAAATGCAGTATTTGCGTGCAGGGAAGGATTCTATTTTGCCGCTTATATGCCCATTGAGACCCAATGGGAGACGGAGGATGGCCGAAACATCCGGATTCAGGAGATTACGGATTATCCTTTCCGGGGAGAGATTCAGGTGAAGCTTCATTCGGACCGTCCGGGAACGATCCCATGTCATTTCCGGATTCCTGGCTGGTGTAGTTCCTTTGAGCTGCTCCGGGACGGAGAGCCGGTTCCGGAGGGAGTCTCCGCAAAGGATGGTTATGTTTCTGTGGATGTGTGGACAGAACCGGATCGGGAGGCCGAGCTTACGCTGAACCTGGCCATGGAAGTGCGGACGGAAAAGGGCTGGTATCACAACGGGATGAGCGTTGCGTATGGTCCCCTGGTGTTTGCGCTGAATATTCAGGAGGAGTGGAAGAAGCTTCCCCACGGGCATCCCGAATATCCGGATTATGAGATTCGTCCCCTGAGTCCCTGGAATTACGCACTGGAAGAGAACAGCATCCGGGTGGAGAAAAAGGAGGGTAGCCTGTCCAGACAGGCATTTTCCAAGGAAAATCCACCGGTGGTGTTAAAGGCCAGAGGACACAGGCTTTCCCAGTGGCAGGAGGAATGCAATTCGGCCGGAGACTTGCCGTGGTCGCCGGTATTCCGGATGCAGGAACCGGAGGAAGTGGAGCTGGTTCCCTATGCCTGCACGAAGCTTCGGATTTCCGTATTTCCCTGGGTATAAAAAGGAAAGGAACATCCGGAACGCAAGCGGTACAGAAGGGTGATGGGATTGAAAAAACGGAGAATGGCTGCCGCCGGAGGAATTCTGGCGCTGATTCTGGTTTTGACCACCGGATTTTTAGACGGTCAGAAGAAAGAGGAAAAAACAGAGGGAGATGAGATTCATATCTGGTATCCGGGGGGATACGAGATTCTGAGCAAAAAGGAACTCAATGACATCGAAGTGGTGAAGGAGCTGGAAAACCGGCTGGGAGTTTCATTGGATTTTTCGGGGAATACAGGAAGCCTGGAGAGTTCCTTTGCCACTCTGCTTCTGGATCTGGAGGGGACGGATGCGGTGTATTACCGCTTTTCGGCAGAGCAGCTCCGTGCCTGTTTCGAAAACGGACAGATCCTGGATTATACGGACTATCTGGATCAGATGCCGAACCTGAAAAAGCTGTTTGAAGAAAATCCGCTCCTGTACCAGTATGCGTCAGTGGATGGAAAATGTCTCTTCTTCCCGGGAATCAGGAAAAACGGTTACCAGGAAGTGCTTCTGGCAGTGCGACGGGACTGGATGGAGCAGGCCGGCATGGAGAAGCCGGACAGTCTTTCCGATCTCGCGGACATGTACCGGATTCAGAAGCAGCTGTTTGATGAAGGATCTTTAGAGAACCAGGGAAAATATTATGTGGGCCTGTCCTCCTATAACAGTTACATCGACCTTCTTCAGGGACTTTTCGGCACCTCCTCCGGCGTTTACTGGAAGGAAGACCGAAGCAGCCTAGTTTATGGCCCATCTACGGAGAACTATCGGAATTATTTGATTTATCTGAAGGAGCTCTATCAGGGTGAGCTGCTGGATGCCCATCTGTACGAAACGGAAACCACGGATTTTGAAAAATATTTTCTGAACAATATGAGCAGCTCCATTCTGACAACCGGGGAACAGGCCGCGAAGCTGGAAGCCTATTCCGAGAAAAACGGCGATAACATTTCTCTGGAATACCTTTCTCTGGATGCGCTTGCAGAGACGGAGCCGGCCATTTACCGGACAGACCAGCGGGAGGAACAGGTCATGGAATTTGGCTTTGTGATCAATGCGGATATCGAGCCGGAAAAGCTGACAGGACTTCTGAAGGTCCTGGATTATCTGTATTCGGAGGAAGGCATGGAGCTGATGAACTGGGGCCTGGAGGGAAGGCACTGGATCGAAGAGGAAGGCAGAAGGGTTTACAATCCCGAACTGCTGGAGAGTCAGGAATACTATGCGGCAGCCATGGCGCCTTATGTGAAGCAGGACATGCTGTGTATTGACCGGACGGTAAACTGGAATATGCTGGATGAGGACGTGCGGAAAGCATTGGAAACGGCAGAAGCATCGGAACCGGCGGATTACAGCTTCTCCAAACCCCGCGGGTATTATACGGAGGAAGAGGAGAACCGGCTGGATGAGATGGAAGTCAACCTCTCCACCTTTGTGGAAGAGACCAGCATGAACTTTATTTACCGTTCCATCGATCCGTCCAGCGAGAAAGACTGGCAGGATTATCTGGACGTGCTGGAAGCCTACGGGCTGGAGGAATATCTGAAAGGATTTGGCTATAAAAATGAGAAAATACTTGGGCTGGCAGTGGATCTTCTGATTCTGACAGGCATACTGCTGATTACCTGGCTGCTTTTCGGTTATCCGCATATGTTTTCCTATTTTCAGGAACTGGAAGACGCGAAAGCCATTATCAATCCTTCGGAATATCTGGAGACGGTGGAGGAGATTCATTCCCGGTTTGATCAGGTATTGATGGAGGTTTTTCTGGTATATTTCCTGTATGAATCGTTGTTTCTGATTTTCTGGAAAACGACGCCGGGACGGAAGCTTTTCGGGAGAAGGATGGAATGTACCATCGGAAAGCCTGGAACGGCGGGAGGATTTCTGATCCGGTGTCTGATTATTCCAACGAGAACGGCCGTGAAGCTTTTGTTTTGTTATCTGTTTATTCCGCTTCTGATTGCCGGTGCCCTGTTCTTTTTCTCGAAAAAGGACCGGACATTGCTGGATATGATTTTTCTGACCCGGACAGTCAAAGAGGAGCAGTAAGGAACAGCGGCATTTGGAATGAGGTTAAAAGACCATATTCCAAATGCCGCTGTTTTTTGAATCGCAGGAAACACGGTTTCCGGTATAGAAAAGCTCAGATGACCGGATCCGCGGTCAGGCGGAAGTTTTCTGACCGGACCGGGCATATAATAATTTCAACAGAATCGGTGTCATGATGGAGGAAGTCATAATCAGCAGAATGACTGCCGGGAAATATTTCGCGTCAATCATTCCCACCGAAAGTCCCTTCTGGGATACGATCAGAGCGACCTCTCCACGGGTCATCATCCCGACGCCGATCTTTACACATTCGTCATTTTTGAAGCCCAGGATTCTGGACATCAGGCCGCAGCCGATAATTTTTGTGAGCAGGGCAACGACCACGAACAGGATGGAGAAGCCCAGAAATGCCAGGGTCATTCCGCCAAAGGTGGTTTTCAATCCGATGCTTACAAAGAAAATCGGGGCGAAGAACATGTAGGAGCTGATGTCGATCTTCCGGGCAATGTATTCGGCGTCCTGAATGTTGCACAGGATGATGCCGGCTACGTAGGCGCCGGTAATATCGGCAATTCCGAAAAATTTTTCCGCAACGTAAGCCAGGGTCAGAGCCAGAACCAGGCCCAGGATCGGAATTCGCCGTGTGTGCGGATATTTGGTATCCAGAAGCTTGAAAATCCGGTAGCCGAGAAAACCGATGACAATGGCAACCAGGAAAAACAGCAGGGTGTTGACGATAATGGCTGAGGGCCTGGATTCCGGATTTTTGAAGCCAATGACAAAGGTCAGTACAATGATACCGATGACATCATCGATGATGGCGGCACTCAGAATCGTGGTTCCGATTTCGCTTTTCAGATAGCCCATTTCCTGGAGGGCAGCGATGGTAATGCTGACCGAGGTTGCGGTCATGATCGTACCGATAAAGATCGCAGAATAAAACTCATCAGTGCCGGTGGGCGCGAAGCCATAGTAAAAGCTGTAGAGCAGATAACCGCCCAGCAGCGGGACAAACACGCCGGCGCAGGCGATCAGCAGGGCCTTGGGTCCGGTCTTCAGCAGGCTTTTCAGGTTTGTGCCAAGACCGGCGAAGAACATCAGCATCACAACGCCGATCTCTGCCATATAAGTGATGAAATCACTCTGCTGAACCAGATTCAGGCAGCAGGGACCGATGAGCAGTCCCGCAATGATCTCGCCCACGACCTGGGGTGCTTTCAGTCTGGAGGCGATCAGCCCGCAGAGCTTTGCAGCCACCAGAATAATGGCAAGGCTTTTGAAAATTTCATAGGTTTCCATTGAGAATTCCCCCCAAAATGATAAAATTTCTGTAACTGTTTTCTCTGAATTTTCCAGAAAGCATTATAGCACTATCAAAATCGAAGGGCAAGAGGAATGAAGAAAAATTCGGGGGATCATATCGCTTTGGTGAGCCGGATGAAAAATGGCCGGAAGGTTACAGTTCACTGGCACAAGTGAACTGTAACTTTCGCAGGCTTATTTAAAGTTTTGCTTCGCAAAAGAAGCCTGCGAACACCTGAATCACGTTCTTACGCCGGAAGTGCCATATATTCCGGCTGCCGCTGTCTTATGGTTGAATTTTGCTTTTGATGAGATTATAATGATGTTGGGGTAATCGGAGAAAGCCGTGTGGGAGGGAAACGATGGAGATCATTCAATGGTGCAAGATGCAGATTATGTGCCTGCTTATTCTTGTGTATATAGGACGCATTTATATTAAAGAAGGAAATTATCTGAAGAATGCGACAAAAAGGTCCTATTGCAATGTTTTTTTTGATGTGAATTTTGTGATTGCGGAAATTGCAGTGCTGTTTGATGCGATAACTGCCTGTACGGTTAATTATTTGGAAATCGTACCAAGAACAATCAATTTAGCCGTTCATCTGGGGATGTTTGTATCATATGAAATTTTTATCGCGCTTTTGTTCTGGTATTGGGTATCGGTCACTGTGGGGATACCCAAAAGACGATGGATAAGGGTTGCCGCGATACTGCCGAGTGTGATAGCTGTCTGCCTGACCATATTCTTTCTTCCGGAGATTGAGTTTATACAGGGAACCTATACGAATTATTCAATGGGTACTGCAGTATATATCTGCTTTATCAGTGTTGCAATTCATATCCTTTTTACCGTGATTTTTATTGCGGTTAACCGCAGACATATTTCAGAGAGAAAAATGGCCGGACTGGCTTCAACCTTAGTGTTTATCGTCATTATTCTTACAATTCAGATCGTTTTTCCGGAAGCTTTGGTTTCGTGTATCGCGGTTGCTCTGATTCTTGTCAGTGTTTATCTGAATATGGAAAACCCTTCAATCCATGGCTTAGAGTATTATCACAATGAGATGGTGATGGGATTTGCCACCTTGATTGAAAATAAAGACGATAATACCGGCGGCCATATCAGACGTTCCTCGGCGTATGCGCTTCTGATTGCGAAAAACATGAGCAAGAATAAAAAATACAAAAATCTGATTAATCAGGACTATCTGAATAATTTAAACAAAGCTGCGCCCATGCACGATATTGGTAAAATTGGCATTCCGGATGCCGTTTTGCAGAAACCGGGAAGACTAACCAAGGATGAATTTGAGATTATTAAAAAACATCCTGGCATTGGCGGAAAGATCGTCAAAGATACCTTTGGCCATTTATTTGACAGTGGATATGAGACAATGGCATATGATGTGGCAATGTATCATCATGAAAAATGGAATGGAAAAGGGTATCCGGAGGGACTGACCGGAACGGAGATCCCTCTTTGCGCACGTATTATGGCAGTGGCGGATGTATTTGACGCGGTATCAGCGAAACGCTGTTATCGGGATGCCATGCCTCTTGAGGAATGCTATAGAATTATCAGGAATGGGCGTGGAGAAGATTTCGACCCTGAAATTGTAGATGCGTTTCTGATGGATAAAAGCAAGGTGGAAGAAATCTATTATCACGCTGTTTCTTAGGAATGTTGATTTTTTCCGGGTATTCTGTGGTATAATGATGTTGGGGTCGAAAGATGCCATACAGATTGTTCCGTGCTTCGCACTCCCACAATCCTGCCCAATATTCGGATATCGTGGGACATTCGTCCCGCTTTTATCCGAATATTGGGGCGGGTCAATCAGTCATAAAACCACTTATGCGCAAGCGCACCGTGGTTTATGACTTTTGACCCTGGCATCATCGTGGTATAATATTGTCGAAAAATGGTTCGGGAGGGAGAGGATTTTATGAGAACAGGAAAAAAAGGATTCTTTTTGTCAGGGATGGTGCTTTTTTTATCAGTCAGTCCCATGGTGGTTTCCGCAGAGATCCCCCAGTCTTATTTGGATGAAATCTGCGGGGAATGGTATCTGCAGAGGGAGGGGTATCTTTTCCGAATTGAGCCATCGGCAGATCCGAATTTTGTGCAGATGACAGTGGAGGATCTGAATGGTGACCATGTGCATACAGACTGGGATACCGGAGAGTATCAGAGGCTGTATTATCTGACCGTGGATACAGAATATCCGGACACATGGCTTTGCGAGGACGGCAGGCTGGATATTGCATTTTACGCGGGCTCTTCCTTTTGGGTTACTGTGAATGAAGAATTGGAACAGGAATTTTATAATGGAGAGCATATGTTCAGCCTGAACAATACAGAGTTGGAAGAGGAAGAGTTGGCGGAATATTACACCGGAACGGAAGATTTTTACGGAAGCTGGATTTCCAATTCTACCGGAGAGATTCTCCAGTTTATGCCCATACCCGGTTCCAGGGATGTATATGGAAGCACAGATTATGTGGTTTCCAGAGGAAATGTCGGCGATGACGGCTCCATGACAGTGGACACTTCCCTTGTCATGACCCGTACACAGGATAAAATGGAGCACAGAGCTTCCCCTTATGAGAGGGATTATTTCTTATTGAAATCTTTTCATATCATCGAATGCTATGATCAGAACGGAAAGCTGACGGATACTCTGGAAAAGAGGAACCCGGAAGAAGCTGCCGGAGAGCAGCCGGCCGAAACAGAAGCTTCCGGAACCTCTGGGGCTCTCATGCCGAGATCGGAGACCTATCAGGCGGAGCTGGAGGCCAGGAAAACCATTGACCTGATGGAGGGAACCTATACCGGGGATGGTATAACCGTTACCATCCAGGTGGATGAGCGGTACAGTCAGAATCACGCGTATAATGATTTTGTGGTTCTGGTTACCTACTTTGATCCTCAAACCCTGGAAACCACTGTAAGTGACCGGTTTTTCCTGGACAACCAGCGAACGAACTGGGGATATCTCTATGGTCTGGCAGCGGATCAGGAGGAAAGCGGCTATAATATCATCAAGACAGATAACAGGACAATCCAGTTCCGGATAGAGGAAGAGGTGATCTGTGAACTGAAGCAGGAGGAATAAAGATCCTGGCGGAGAAAGAAACAGCTATAAGGCAGGAAAAGGCGCTCACATTGAGGAGTGCCTTTTTTTGCACAGAACCTAGTACATCGGTTTCGAAATAACTACACCAAATAACTTGCCTATTTCTCCGATTGCACATGGCAAAAAGCCTCGGCGTAGCCCGCTACGCCTGCGTTTTTTACCATGCACACTCGAAGAAATATTCTGCGTTATTGGTATAGTT
>JAXEJQ010000008.1:0-5715 GCA_034101475.1 Candidatus Limivivens sp. | reverse complement strand
CGGGCCCCATAGACATGAAAATCCATGCGGGCATGGATTTTTATGTCCATTTGGCCCTTGGCTCATGATATAAGTGATTCAGCAAATGAGCCTATCGTCGATTTTCCGTGCTTCGCACTCCCACAATCCTGCCCAATATTCGGATATCGTGGGACATTCGTCCCACGTTTATCCTCAGATTGGGGCGGGTCTATCAGTCATCAAACCACGTATGCGCAAGCGCACCGTGGTTTATGACTTTTGAACCTGGCATCATGAAATGAGTTACCCGACAAATGAGCCTTCCGTCGATTTTTCCGTGCTCTGCGTCTGCGCTTCGCTGCGGTCGGTGCTTAACGCGTCCCACTGGGACGCAGCACCTCAAAATCGACGAAAACATTCGCAATTCGCTCATTTTTCTGCGAAAAATGGCTGCTTGCTCATGTTTTGCGGGCCCCATAGACATGAAAATCCATGCAAGCATGAATTTTCATGTCCATTTGTCCCTTGGCTCATGAAATTCTGCTTGGCTCTGGACAGTAAAAATTCTATAATAGCAGCAGGAGCTGACCATGAACGAGGGGGCCTACGCAGGCGGCGGGAAAAGCTGCGTGCGGCGGCCTCTTTTACGGCGTTACGGAAAGAGAAGGTAGAGGATGATAAGAGTACTGATTGTAGACGATGAAGTACACTGTGCGGAGGGCGTACGCTGTTCCACAGATTGGGATGCACTTGGGGTAGACCAGGTTTTTACGGCCTACAGTATGAAACAGGCTGTCCGGGTTCTGGAGCAGGAGGAGATCGAGATCGTCCTGACTGATGTGGAGATGCCGAAGGGCAGCGGGCTGGATCTGCTGGCCTGGATCAAGGAACAAGGGAAAAATCCGGTGACGATTCTGCTGACCAGCTATGCGCAGTTTAACTACGCGAAGCAGGCCATTGAGCTGGGTGTGATGGATTATCTGCTGAAACCCATTGATCCGAAGCTGCTGTATGCAGCCTTTGAGCAGGCAGTGGAGCGGGTAAAGCAGGAGCGGGAAAAGACGGAGATTCACAAGCGGGCAGAGTACTGGACGGTGGCGGAAAAGGAGCGCCAGCGTACTTTCTGGCGCAAGGTTCTGGAGCGGGAGATTTCACCGGACAGTGAGGCGATCCGGGAACAGGCTGCCAGAGAACATCTTGTTTTCCATGAAAATCATCGCTGTATTCCGGTCATGTTCCGGATTTATCTAGCTAAATCGCTGGGAAACTGGCTGACGAACACCCAGGAGCTCAAAGAGGAAATGCAGAATACCGTGTTTTCGGACTGGTCCCAAGTGATTCCGGTCTATCGAGAGGACCGGCTTCTGGCGATTTCCGAGCAGGCGGGAGATCTGGAAGCCTATCGCGCAAAGCTGGAACAGAATTGTATGCAGTATATGAAAAACTGCCAGAACCGTCTGGGGATTGTGATGTCCTGTTATATCGGAGAATTCCGGGAACCGGGGGAGCTGGCGCTTCAGTATGAGCTTCTGGAGAAGGCGGATGCCAATAATGTGGCTGAACGTCCGGGTATTTACGGGCTGGAGGAGGCCGGGAAGAAGCTGCCCTATGAGCGGCCGGACATCGATGCCTGGATTCACCGGATGGCGAAAAAGGAATATGAGAAAGCCGGGCAGGAAATTGAACGCTATGTGGACCGGATGGCTCATGAACGGAAACTGGACAAGGCAGTGCTGGGACAGCTCTGTCATGATTTTACTCAGGGCTTTTACCGGTTCCTGGATGAAAAGGGACTCCAGGCTCATCTGCTTCTGGAGGATGAGGAATCCATGAATCTCTACCAGCGAAGAACAGCTACTGTGCGGGAGTTTAAAGAATGGGTCAGCGATGTGATACGGAAGGCGTCTTCCTATCTGGAAATGATCGAGAATTCCGATACGGTGGTAAGCAGAGTAAAACGCTATATTCATGGGCATCTGGGAGAAGAACTGAGCAGAAATCAGCTGGCAGGACAGGTTTTTATGAGCGCGGATTACCTGTCCAGGGTATTTCAGCAGGAAACGGGTATCAAGCTTTCGGAGTACATCACCAGAACAAGAATGGAAAAAGCGGCCCAGCTTCTGGAAGAAACAGACATGACGGTGGGAGACATCGCGGATGCGGTGGGGTATGGAAATCTGGCTTATTTTACCAAGGTATTCCGGGAGCGGAATCAGACCACTCCGGCCCAGTATCGGGCAGGAAAGCGGGGCAGATTCCAGGAAAATGCCGGTGAGGGACAGAATACCTGTCAGGAGTAAAGGAGAGGAGACGGACATGCATCATTTGCTTGAAGAAACGATTCGGGGAATAGGAGAGAACTATATTTTTCCTTTTTTCTGGCAGCATGGGGAGACAGAGGAGATACTCCGGGAATATATGGGGGCGATTGCGGACTGTGGAATCCGGGAGGTCTGCGTGGAGGCCAGAGGCCATGAGGAGTATGTCGGCCCCAAATGGTGGAGAGATCTGGATGTGATTCTGGATGAGGCGAAAAAACGGGGAATGCGGATCTGGATTCTGGATGATGCCCATTTTCCCACAGGACAGGCTGCAGGAGAGATGAAACATCAGCCGGATTCCAGGAGAAAGCTTTATCTGGCAGCAGAATGCGTGGAGGCGGCTGGGCCTCTGTCCCAGGTACAGATTCCGGTGACAGAGCTTTCCAGGCCAAAAGCGGGAGAACCCTGGTTCCAGGATGACTGTCTGGCAGCTGTGACCGCCTGCCGGATGCTGGAGAGTGACCGGCTTTCGGAAGAAATCCTGGATCTGACCTTTCTGGTGAGAGACGGCGTGCTGGAATGGGATGTCCCGAAAGGAGTATGGAGAATTTTTCTGCTGTATTTTACGAGAAACGGCGGCGGAGATCCGGATTATATCAATATGCTGGATGGGGATTCCTGCCGGGTTCTTCTGGATGCCGTTTATGAAAAGCATTATGAGCGGTACGGACAGGAATTCGGAAAAACCATTGCCGGATTTTTCTCGGATGAGCCCTGTGTGGGGAATACCAGAGGGTATTGTTTTGATGAATCTATCGGTCGAAAGCAGATGCCTCTGCCCTGGAGCGACGGGATGCCGAAGCTTCTGGAGGAGCGTCTGGGTGCAGATTATCTGGTGAAGCTGACGGCTCTTTTTGGAAATGTGGGCAGTAGCGCGTTTCAGGCGCGGATTCGCTGCGCCTATATGGATGCGGCTACCCGTCTGATTTCCGAAAGCTTTGCGGGACAGCTGGGAACCTGGTGCCGGGAGCATCAGGTGGAATACATTGGTCATATTATTGAGGACGGAAATATGCACAGCCGTCTGGGCTGCAGCCAGGGGCACTTTTTCCGTGCATTAAAAGGCCAGCATATGGCAGGGATTGATGACATCGGAAATCAGGTGCTTCCGGCAAGGGCTTACACCAGAAGAACCGGCAGGTTCGGCCCGGCTGTGGAGGGTATGTTTTATCACTATGAGCTTGGTAAGCTGGGATCCTCCCTGGCGCACATTGATCCGGTGAAACAGGGGAGAGCCCTGTGTGAAATTTTCGGAGCCTATGGCTGGAGCCTGGATACAGCCTCTATGAAGTATCTGGTGGATCATTTTCTGGTGCGGGGGATTAATCATTTTGTTCCGCATGCATTTTCACCAAAGGAATATCCCGATGGAGACTGCCCGCCTCATTTTTACGCGCATGGAAAAAATCCTCAGTATGAGGGATTTGGAAAACTAATGGGGTATCTGAACCGGATGTGCCATCTGCTGAATGGAGGAACGCACCGGGCTCCGGCGGCTGTTCTGTATCACGGGGAAGCTCAGTGGGCCGGAGACTGTATGTTTGACCAGGAAGTTGGCAGAGAGCTGCTGGATCACCAGATTGATTTTGATATTCTGCCTGCGGATATTTTTGAAGAGGATCAGGGATATCCCATGGAATTTGACGGAACGCTCCGGGTAAACGGGGAAACCTACCAGGCTCTGGTGATTCCCTGGGCCAGGTATCTGCCCGGAAAGGTACTGGAATTTGCCGAAAAAGCCGCCCGGACCGGGTATCCGGTGATCTTTTTGGAGCATTTTCCGGAAGGAAGCAGCAGCGGACAGCAGAAGGAAAGCTGGGCAGACTGTCTGGAAAAGGCGGGCTGTCTTTGCATGCCGCTGAACAGCCTGTCTTCCTGGCTTCGAAGTCAGGGAATCTGGGATGTGGAGCTGTCAGAAGAGGCGCCTCAGGTTCATTATTACCATTATCTTCGGGATGGGCTTTCTGTTTATCTGCTGCAGAATGAAGATACCGGACGGCATTTCAATGGAAAGATCCGCCTGCGGGAAAAAGGAGAAGCTATTCGTTTTGATGTTATGGAGAAACAGATGTATCGGCTGACAGCAGAAAAAACGGCGGAAGATGCATCGGAAATGTGGATTCCGGTTTCCCTTGATCCCTGGGAAAGTACAGTCCTTGTGATTGGAAATGTGAACGGCAGTCCGGCGGATGCGGGGCGGAGAGAAAAAGCAGAAGGTTCGGCAAAGGAGCGGCAGAAGGGAGAAACAGAAAGGGAAGCAGAAAGAGAAACAGAAGCAGAAAGAAATACAGAAAGAAATACAGAAATGGAATGCTGGAGAGAGCCGGGAGGAGCGGTTCGGCCCTTGCAGGCAGAGTGGCGGATTTCTGCAGCGGAAGCCGCGGGAGAACCTGTTTTCCGGGAAATGTTCCGGACGGAAGCCCTGAGAAATTATGGATATTATCAGAAGGATTTTTCCGGCTATATCCGTTATGAAACCGAATTTACGTGCAGGAACAGCGGCAGTGTATGGCTGGAGATTCCGGAAGTATTCGGAAATGTGACGGTATTTCTCAATGGAAAGGAGCAGGGAATGCGTATTGCACCGCCCTGGCGTTTTGCTCTGGATGGAATCCGGGAGGGAAACAATGAGCTGTGCATTCAGGTGGCAACGACTTTACAGAGAAATGCTCAGAAACTGGAGAGGGAAGCAGGAAGGCCGGGATTTCGGGAAAGAGTTTTTCCACCCATGGGAATTCTGGGGCAGGTCTGGATTCGGGAGGAACCGATGGAAAGGCTGTGAAGTCATCAGGGACGGCGGAGGTAAGCGGTGAGGATCCTTCGCTCTGCATTGGAGATTTGTCAGATGTTTGCGGAAGGAGTGCTGGAATTTTTCGGAGATTGTCCGAAAATCAGCAGGGCATGGAAAGGAGCCGATCGAAATGGGCTGCTTTCCGCACTTCCCGGCGGTCAGATCACATTTACAGGTACTTCGCTGAAAAAGATTAAAAAAATTGAAAAAAGGTATTGACATCTGGTGGAAACGGGTGTAATATACTTCCTGTCGCCGAGATAATTGAATGAATAAAACAAACAATTCAAACAATTTAAAAAAGTAAAAAAAAACGGTTGACAAAGAAAAAAAGATATGGTAGAGTATAGAAGCTGTCGAGAGACAGAGGGATACAAAACCAAAGAACCTTGATAACTGAACAGTGACATATCCTTGAAAAATTCGAATGAATTTAGTTCTAAAAGAACAGACCTAACAGTAAATAAACGGGATAAGAAATTTAGCCAAGCTGAATTTTGATCCTGGAACAAACTTTATTTGAGAGTTTGATCCTGGCTCAGGATGAACGCTGGCGGCGTGCCTAACACATGCAAGTCGAGCGAAGCACCGGGAAGTTTTCGGACGGAAGGGTGACTGAGCGGCGGACGGGTGAGTAACGCG
>JAXEJQ010000007.1:0-70747 GCA_034101475.1 Candidatus Limivivens sp. | reverse complement strand
GACTCGATTCGATGGAGTCTGAAGGGTCAGAAGAATGGTCAGATCGAACTGGAAGGAATTCAGCAAAAAGAGGATGGCACTTATGTGATCAGCATTCCGGCTCTGGAGAACAGCGCAGCTTTTGATGACTGGTATCAGATTACCGTAACGGCCAGGGACAAAGCGGGCAATCAGAGGCAGGAAACACGAATTTTTTCCGTAAATCGGTTTGGAGCAGTTTTTCAGTCTGACCAGACTACCAGCAGAAAGCAGGAAAGCTTTTATCTGAACGAAAGCTTTGAACCGGTCCTGGAGATAGAAAATGTAGAAGGGCTGGAGGTGCGGAAACTGATTTGTGTCCGGAATGGGCAGATCCTGGAATTAAAACCCGATATTGATTTTACGGAAACGATTACCACCGGGGAAAACGGGTGGAAAAAATATCAGTACCGGATTTCGAAGGAATGCTTTTCAGAGGAAGGGAGCTATTCGGTTGTTGCCTCTACCACGGATCTGGCAGGAAACCGGAATGACAGCAGAAATACCCTCGGAACGCTTTCTTTTGTCATTGACCGGACGCCTCCTACCGGAATGATTTCCTGTGTCAGGGATGACGCAGTGGATTCGAAAGGGTGCCGGGAGGTGGCGGTTTATGCGGAAGATCCCTATGGAATAAAAAAACTGGAACTTTGGGTGAATGGAGAAATTGTATACGAAACCGAGGACAGTCCGTTGTTTTATACCTTGTCCGGGGAAGGAGGGCAGCAGATTTTAAATGCCCGGATGGTGGATGCAGCCGGAAATGAAGCCTGGACAAAGCCGGTGACCCTGTTCCTGGAAGAGGAAGTACAGGCGGAAGAGGGAGATATCACAGGAATGACACAGGAGACAGGAGAGGAATGCATTGGGGAAACAGCGGCGGAGGTGATACAGACGGCGGTTCTGGAAAAGAATAAAGATACATCCGGAGAAAAGACCGTAGCGGGGATTCAAAGGGAAGGACAGGAAACCGTTGCTCTTCTGCTGGAAGAAGAACCGGACGGGTGGATGAAATGGGCGGTTCTGGCTGTATCCCTGTTTCTGCTGCTGATTTGCATCTATTTTCTGAGGCGCATGGATTTCCGGTAAAAAATGTGGTATGCTGGAGGACAAAAAGAGGAGTGCCTCCTCGCAGAGAAAGGAAGAAAAAGGTTGGCAATCATTCTTGATGTCTTTTATCCACTGTTCTTTTACTATCTGGTCGGAATTTTTGTGAACAGGATTACAGGAACGGCTCTGGATGCCCTGTCCAGAACGGCGCTGATGGCACTGCTGGCCTGTCCGGCAGCAGGATGGATTTACCGGAGGGAACGGAAAAAGCAGCATACAGAAAAAAAGAAAATGCCCGTTGGATCCTATTGGATTCCCTGTATTCTCGGAGCTGTCGGAAATTTTTTCTGCAGCTGGCTGATGGTGTTGTCTGGTGTAACGGGACGGTTTTCCAATGAGGTTCAGGAGGAACTTCTGACAGGGAACCTGGCGGTTCAGATTGCAGGGCTGGGAATTCTGATCCCTGTGGCGGAGGAATTGATTTTTCGGGGACTGATGTACGGAAATATGAAAAAATATGTTTCCGCAGCGCAGGCGGTGGTGCTTGGAGCCCTGATTTTCGCTCTGTACCATGGAAATCCTATCCAGATGATTTATGCTTTTCCCATGGGAATACTTCTGAATGTGGTTTATGAAAAATGGGGAAGCCTGACTGCGCCGATCCTCCTGCATATGTCTGCCAATCTGAGTACGGTTTTTCTGCCTTTATTGAATGAGTTGATTGAAAAATTCTGGTAAAATGAGAAAAAATAATGGTGAAAATATAAATTGGCAGATTATCTGACAATTCAAGAAAAAGTAATACTTTACAGATGAGGGATTTCGGTGTATAGTAGAGTCCATATTAAGAAATGACTTTCAGAGAAAGAAAGGAATGAAGGTATGGATACGAACAGGAAGTCACCGGATACTCCCGAGATGGGATTGTACAGGCCGGAATTCGAACATGACAACTGTGGAATCGGAGCGATTGTAAATATAAAGGGAGTTAAAACCCACACCACGGTTGAGAACGCATTAAAGATTGTTGAAAACCTAGAACACAGAGCTGGCAAGGATGCCGAAGGAAAGACAGGCGACGGAGTCGGAATTATGCTGCAGATCTCGCATAAATTCTTCTCGAAAGTCTGTAAGTCCCTCGGCATTTTTTTATCCGGAGAACGTGAATACGGGATCGGTATGTTTTTCTTTCCACAGGATGAGCTGAAGCGCAACCAGGCGAAGAAAATGTTCGAGATTATTGTGGAAAAAGAGGGAATGGAATTCCTGGGATGGCGGCAGGTGCCGACGGTTCCGCAGGTTCTGGGACAGAAAGCTCTGGAATGCATGCCCTGTATCATGCAGGCATTTATCAAAAAGCCGGCAGATGTGGCAGAGGGCCTGGATTTTGACCGGAAGCTGTATATTGCAAGGAGAGTATTCGAGCAGAGTAATGATGATACCTATGTGGTATCTCTTTCCAGCCGGACCATCGTGTATAAGGGAATGTTCCTGGTGAAGCAGCTCCGTACCTTCTTTCTGGATCTGCAGAATGCAGATTATGAATCGGCTATTGCCATCGTACATTCCAGATTCAGTACGAATACCAATCCGAGCTGGAAACGTGCCCATCCCAACCGTTTCCTGGTACACAACGGAGAAATCAACACCATTCGCGGAAACGCGGATAAGATGCTGGCCCGGGAGGAAACCATGGCGACCCGGTATTTCAAGGGGCAGCTTCAGAAGGTGCTTCCGGTAGTGGATACCTCCGGTTCGGATTCAGCAATGCTGGACAATACCCTGGAATTTCTGGTTATGAGCGGTATGGAGCTTCCGCTGGCCGTTATGATCACCATTCCGGAACCCTGGGATAACAACCGCACCATGAGCCAGAGTAAAAAAGATTTCTATCAGTATTACGCTACCATGATGGAGCCATGGGACGGCCCGGCTTCCATTCTGTTCAGCGACGGCGATATTGTAGGAGCTGTTCTGGACCGCAACGGTCTGCGTCCTTCCCGCTATTATATTACAGAGGATGGATATCTGATTCTCTCCTCGGAAGTAGGCGTCATGAATGTGGATCCTACCAAAATTGTTCTGAAGGAACGTCTTCATCCCGGGAAAATGCTTCTGGTGGATACGGTGCAGGGAAGGGTCATTGACGATGATGAGCTGAAGGAACGTTACGCCAGGAGACAGCCTTACGGAGAATGGCTTGACCGCCATCTGGTAGAGCTGGACAGTATCAAAATTCCCAATGTCCGGGTTCAGGAATATACACCGGAGGAGCGGGGCAAGCTGCAGAAAGCCTTTGGCTATACCTATGAGGAATACCGCACTTCCATCCGGAACATGGCATTAAATGGAACAGAAGGCATTGGAGCTATGGGGATTGATACGCCTCTGGCAGTCCTGTCTGACGAATATCAGCCGCTGTTTAACTATTTCAAGCAGCTGTTTGCTCAGGTTACCAATCCGCCCATCGATGCCATCCGCGAGGAAATTGTGACATCTACCACCGTTTATATTGGAGAAGATGGAAACCTTCTGAAGGAAGAGGCGGAAAACTGCAAAGTAATCAAGCTGAAGGATCCGATTCTGACCAATACGGATATGCTGAAGCTGAAAAATATGAAGGTGGAAGGCTTTAAAGTAGCCGAGGTTCCGATTACCTATTATAAGAATACCAGCCTGGAAAAAGCCATTGACCATCTGTTTGTGGAAGTGGACCGTATTTACCGGGATGGAGCTAATGTGCTGATTCTGACAGACCGGGGACTGGACGAATATCATGTGCCCATTCCTTCCCTGCTGGCTGTTTCCGCGGTGCATCAGCATCTGGTTAAGACGAAGAAGAGAACCTCCATCGCTTTGGTACTGGAGTCCGGCGAACCCAGAGAAGTGCATCATTTCGCCACACTGCTGGGCTATGGTGCCAGTGCCATCAACCCCTATCTGGCACTGGAGACTATCCGTGAGCTGGTGGATACCAGGATGCTGGATAAGGATTACTATGCGGCTGTGGAAGATTATCGTCATGCCGTTACGGGCGGAATCGTGAAGATTGCATCCAAGATGGGAATTTCCACTATTCAGTCTTACCAGGGGTCTCAGATTTTTGAGGCAATCGGCATCAGCAAGGAAGTTATTGACAAGTATTTTACCAATACTGTGAGCAGGGTAGGCGGCATTACTCTGGAGGATATTGCGAAGCAGACGGATCGTCTGCATACGGCAGCCTTTGACCCGCTGGGACTGGAGACAGATCTGACACTGACCAGTATCGGGCGTCACAAGCTTCGAAGCGCAGGAGAGCATCACCGGTATAATCCACAGACCATTCATCTGCTGCAGCAGTCCACCAAACGCGGGGATTACAGAATGTTCAAGCAGTATACCTCCATGGTGGATAAGGAAGAAACCGGCTATCTGCGAAGCCTGATGGATTTCAACTATCCGGAGCAGGGAGTGCCCATTGAAGAAGTGGAGAGTGTGGATTCGATTGTAACCAGATTCAAAACCGGAGCCATGTCCTACGGTTCTATTTCCCAGGAAGCCCACGAAACCCTGGCCATTGCCATGAATACCCTTCATGGCAAGTCAAACAGCGGTGAGGGTGGTGAGAGCCTGGAACGTCTCACACCGGGACCGGACGGACTGAACCGCTGCTCCGCCATCAAACAGGTGGCTTCCGGACGTTTTGGCGTTACCTCGCGTTATCTGGTAAGCGCCAAGGAAATCCAGATCAAGATGGCTCAGGGAGCAAAACCCGGAGAAGGCGGCCATCTGCCGGCAGGAAAGGTTTATCCGTGGATTGCCAAGACCAGACATTCCACACCGGGCGTCAGCCTGATTTCTCCGCCGCCTCATCATGATATTTATTCCATTGAGGATCTGGCGCAGTTGATTTTTGATTTGAAAAATTCCAATAAAGATGCCAGAATTTCCGTGAAACTGGTTTCAGAGGCCGGCGTCGGAACCGTTGCGGCCGGGGTTGCCAAGGCGGGGGCTCAGGTAATCCTGATCTCCGGTTATGACGGAGGTACCGGAGCAGCCCCCAGAAGCTCCATTCACAATGCGGGACTTCCCTGGGAGCTGGGACTGGCAGAGACTCATCAGACTCTGATCATGAACGGTCTGAGAAATAAGGTTCGGATTGAGACAGACGGAAAACTGATGAGCGGCCGGGATGTTGCCATCGCAGCAATGCTGGGGGCAGAGGAGTTCGGCTTTGCGACTGCTCCGCTGGTAACCATGGGATGTGTGATGATGCGTGTCTGCAACCTGGATACCTGTCCGGTGGGAGTTGCAACTCAAAATCCGGAGCTGCGCAAGCGCTTCAGGGGCAAACCCGAATACGTGATTAATTTTATGCGCTTTATCGCCGAAGAACTGCGGGAATACATGGCAAAACTGGGTGTGCGTACGGTAGATGAGCTGGTTGGACGCACCGATCTGCTGAAGAAGAAAGAGGTTACGGAAAGCATTCACGGAGATCGGGTGGATCTGAGCCAGATTCTGAACAATCCGTATTCTGCAGTAGACCAGAAGGTGACCTTTGATCCGGCTCAGGCTTATGATTTCCAGCTTGAGAAAACAGCGGATGAAAAGGTTCTGATGAAGAAGCTGAAGAGTGCCCTTCTGTCCCGTCAGAAGAGAAGCATCGAGATTGATGTGGGGAATACAGACCGTGCTTTCGGTACCATTTTCGGTTCTGAGATTACGAAGCTGTACGGGGACACTCTGGAAGAGGATACTTATACGGTGAAGTGCAACGGAGCCGGCGGACAGAGCTTCGGAGCCTTTATTCCCAGAGGTCTGACCCTGGAGCTGGTAGGAGACAGCAACGACTACTTCGGAAAGGGACTTTCCGGCGGCAAGCTGATCGTGTATCCGCCCAAGGGAATCAAATATAAACAGGATGAAAATATCATTATCGGAAATGTGGCATTGTATGGAGCTACCAGCGGAAAAGCCTATATTAATGGTGTGGCAGGAGAGCGTTTCTGCGTCCGGAATTCCGGAGCGATTGCGGTGGTAGAGGGCGTTGGTGACCACGGGTGTGAGTATATGACAGGCGGACGTGCAGTTGTGCTTGGAAAAACAGGCAAAAACTTTGCGGCAGGTATGAGCGGCGGTATTGCCTATGTTCTGGATGAGGACAATGACATTTACACCAAGGTCAACAAATCCATGGTTTCCATCGAACAGATTACAAATAAATATGATGTTCTGGAACTGAAGGAAATGATCAAGGATCATGTGGCCTATACCAATTCTGTAAAGGGCAAGAAAATCCTGGAGAATTTTGGAGAATATCTGCCGAAATTCAAGAAGATTATTCCCCATGACTATAACCGGATGTTGATGGCCATCGTCCAGATGGAAGAAAAAGGCTTAAGCAGCGAACAGGCTCAGATTGAAGCGTTTTATGCAAATAAGAGAGGATAGGAGGGAAAGACAGTGGGAAAACCAACAGGATTTATGGAATATGAGAGACAGACCAGCGAAGCGGTAAAGCCGAAGGAGCGAATTAAAAATTTTAATGAATTCCACACCCCTCTTTCCAGGGAAAAACAGATGATTCAGGGTGCCAGATGCATGGCATGCGGCGTACCCTTCTGCCAGTTTGGCCAGATGATCAACGGTATGGCCTCCGGATGCCCGCTGAACAATCTGGTGCCGGAGTGGAATGACCTGGTGTACTCCGGGAACTGGGAGCAGGCTTATATGCGCCTGACGAAAACAAACTGCTTTCCGGAATTTACTTCCAGGGTCTGCCCTGCGCTCTGTGAGGCAGCCTGTACCTGCAACTTAAACGGAGATCCGGTTTCCACCAAGGAAAATGAACGGGCTATCATTGAAAATGCTTATGCGGCGGGGCTGGTAACGCCCCATGTGCCGAAGGCCAGAACAGGAAAGAAGGTAGCTGTTGTGGGCAGCGGGCCTTCCGGCCTGGCGGCTGCCATGCAGCTGAATAAAAGAGGCCATCAGGTAACGGTGTTTGAGCGGAATGACCGGATCGGCGGTCTGCTGCGTTACGGGATTCCCAATATGAAGCTGGAAAAATGGGTGATTGACCGGCGGGTTGACCTGATGAAAGCAGAAGGGATCGAGTTTGTGACCAACGCAGACGTGGGAAATGACATCAAAGCGGCCCAGCTTCTGAAGGAGTATGACCGGGTGCTCCTGTGCTGCGGTGCCTCCAATCCGCGGGATATCAAGGTTCCCGGAAGAGAGGCGAAAGGCATCTATTTTGCTGTGGACTTCCTGAAAGCAACCACCAAGAGTCTGCTGGATTCCAATTTTGCTGATCAGCAGTTTATTCCTGCAAAAGGAAAGAAGGTTATGGTAATCGGCGGCGGTGATACCGGAAATGACTGTGTGGGAACCTCCATCCGTCTGGGTGCGGCTTCTGTTCTGCAGCTGGAAATGATGCCAAAACTGCCGGATACCAGAGGGGAAAACAATCCCTGGCCGGAGTGGCCCAGAGTCTGCAAAACCGATTACGGCCAGGAGGAGGCAATCGCAGTCTTCGGCCATGATCCTCGGGTTTATCAGACAACGGTTAAAGAATTTAAGGCGAATAAAAAGGGCGAGGTTTGCCAGGCGGTGCTGGTGAAGCTGGCCGGCAAGAAAGACGAGGCCACCGGGCGGATGATGATGGTGCCGGTAGAGGGCAGCGAGGAGACGGTGGATGTGGATCTGGTTCTGATTGCCGCAGGTTTCCTGGGTTCTCAGAAATATGTGACAGATGCTTTCCAGGTGGAACTGGATGGCAGGACAAATGTAAAAACAGAAATGGGAAGATTTCAGACTTCCGTTCCCAATGTTTTTACAGCAGGAGATATGCACAGAGGCCAGTCTCTGGTTGTATGGGCAATCCGGGAAGGAAGAGAAGCTGCAAAGGCAGTTGACGAGTCTCTGATGGGCTATACGAACCTGTAAAGAAAAGCATGCTGTTCCGGAAGCGCATAAAATAAGAAAGACTCTGAAGAAAAGAAAAATTCTTCAGAGTCATTTTCTTTTTTGAAGGTGAATCAGGCAGGAGTGATTCCGGAGAAAGAAAATTATTCCTCCAGGTGCTCCATTCCCTGACTTAATATGCTGCAGACATGGTCATCCTCAAGAGAATAGAAGATCGTCTTTCCTTCCCGGCGGAACTTGACCAGGCGGCTCTGCTTCAAAATCCGGAGCTGATGGGAAATGGCACTCTGGGTCATATTCAGAAGCTGGGCGATGTCGCATACGCACATTTCACTTTCCAGCAGGACGTACAGGATTTTAATACGGGTAGAATCGCCGAAAATTTTGAAAAGCTCTGCCAGGTCATATAACTGCTCCTCGGCAGGCATTTGTTTTTCAACTTTATGGATCAGGGCCGGGTGGGCGTGGATATAGTCACATTTTGGAGCAAAATCATCAAATTCCATGAAGGGATTCCTCCTTTTGAATTGCGCGTCGTGAATGAGAGTATCTCCCTTATTATAGGAGGAATTTCCCAAAAAGTAAAGAGCTGTCCTGCATGGAGAAAGAGGAGACGGCGAAAGCTGTGATGCGGTTCCGCATTTCAGGATTCCTGGCAACAAAGCTTTACTGCCGGAGAAAGATATGATAAGATGAGCCAGAGAGACAAATGGACAGGAGAATATATGCCTGTGGATATCTTATGAGCCAAAGGATAAATGGACATGAAAATCTGTGCCTGCATGGGTTCTCATGTCTATGGGGAGGACAGGTTCATTTGTCCCTTAACGAGTAAGAGTATACAGAGGATAGGTTAAAATTTGATTTTCTGCGGCTTTGCAAACAGGAACAGAAAAATGAGGTGAGGAATATGAAAATTGCGGATATGCACTGTGATACGGTGATCCGTCTCTTTGATCAGGGAGAGGGAGAAGGCCTGAGAAAAAACTCCGGTCATGTGGATCTGGAAAAAATGGCTGCTGCAGACTATCTGCTGCAGAATTTTGCCGTTTTCATCTGCCTGGAGGATACCAGGAATCCTTTTGAAAAGGCAATGAAAGCCATTGACCGTTATTACCGGGAGCTGGAGAAAAACGAAGATCTGATTGCACCGGCTTTCTGCTTTCAGGATATTGTAAAGAATCAGGCGAATGGAAAAATGAGCGCCGTGCTGACCATTGAGGAAGGGGCTACAGTGAAAGGAAGCCTGGAATATCTGCGGGATTTTTACCGCCTGGGCGTGCGGATGATGACATTGACCTGGAATTACGAAAATGAAATCGGCTTTCCGAATCTGAAGAGGGATGAGCAGAAGAAACCGCTTTTTCATGAACGGACGGCGGCCGGTCTGACTGATTTCGGTATTCAGGCTGTGGAGGAGATGGAACGTCTTGGCATGATCCCCGATGTGTCCCATCTTTCGGACGGGGGCTTCTGGGACGTGGCGAAACATACGAAGAAGCCTTTTGTAGCCAGCCATTCCAACGCGGCGGCAAAATGCGGCGTATGCAGGAACCTGACGGACGACATGATCCGCTGTCTGGGCGAACGGGGCGGTGTGACGGGACTGAATCTGTCGGCAGATTTTCTGACGGATCCGGGAAGCGGAGACAAAACGGAGCTGCTGGCAGCCATGGCGGAGCATGTGGCTCATATTGCAGATGTGGGCGGAATCGAGGTTTGCGGTCTGGGAAGCGATCTGGATGGAATCGCCACCAATCCGGCTGTTCCGGATGCTTCCTTTATGCCGCGGATTGCCGATGCTCTGAGAAAAAAAGGCTTCCACGAAAGCGAGATTGAGAAGATTTTTTATAAAAATGTGCTGCGTGTGTATGAAGAACTGTTGTGTTAGCGGGAAAGCCCCTTTTGTCACTTGACAGAAGGGGCTTTTTGCGCTATGATTCAGTTAGAGAGCGAAACGGTTCGCTCATACCGGAAAAGGAGGACGGACGATGGCTGCGACGATCAGAGATATTACAAAAATGACAGGTCTTTCCCTGGCTACGGTATCAAAGTATTTAAACGGAGGAAATGTGCTTCCGGAGAATCGGGCGGCGATTGAACATGCCATCGAAGTTCTGCATTATGAGGTGAACGAGGTGGCCAGGGGCCTGGCGACAAACCGGACGAAGACGGTAGGTGTTCTGATCCAGAAGCTGGACAATGTGTTTGCCAGTACCATTATTGCCAAGATTGAGGATATCCTGCGGGCCAGCGATTATGGAACCATTGTCTGTGACTGCAGGGGAGATGAGAAGCTTGAGGAGGAGTCGATCCGTTTCCTGCTGGGAAAACGGGTGGATGGAATTATCACGATTCCCACATCCAGAAATTCCGCCTATCTGCAGGGAGCTGTCAGCCGGGGGACGCCGGTGGTGCTCATTGACCGTACCTTCGAGGACCGGGAGTTCGACAGTGTACGGGTGGACAATGAAGGGGCCTCTTACCAGGCAGTGAAGCTTTTGATTGAAAAGGGACACAGGAAAATCGCGATTATCTGCGGAGATGAGAAATATTACACGGCAGGCGGGCGGCTTCAGGGGTATTTCCGCGCCATGGAAGAAGCGGATCTTCCGGTGTATTCCAAGTATATCCGCAAGGGTGATCTGGAGGTGCAGCATGGCTATGATTCCATCCGGCTGCTGATGGAGATGGAAGATCCGCCTACAGCGGTATTTCTGTCAAACTATGAGATCACCATGGGGGCGGTGATTGCCCTGAACGAAGAGGAGATTGCCTTTCCGGAAAAGGTCTCCATTGTAGGTTTTGATAATCTGCTGCTGTCCCGGGTGATCCGTCCCGGGCTGTGGATGGTGGTGCAGCCCATGGAGGAGATTGCCAGACAGGCAGCGGAGCTGATGCTGGAGCGGCTGACCGGGGCCAGAGGGAAGCAGGATTCGGAGGGAACGAAGCAGATTACTCTTGCCACCAGTATTTATCCCGGGGAATCCATTCTGGACAGAAGCGGGGAAGAAGCCTGAAGCGCGAAACGGTTCACTTATGCTGCAGGATGTTGCACAGCAGCAGGAAAAGGAGTTAGGTATGTTATTAGGAATTGATATCGGAACATCAGCCTGTAAGGTTGCCCTTTTTGAACGGGACGGAAAAGTCAGGGCGCAGTCCAATCAGGGGTATCCCCTGTATTATCCGGCTCCGGGCTGGGCAGAACAGAACCCGGAGGAGTGGTGGCAGGCCATCTGCCTGGGAATCCGGGATGTGCTGGCACAGGCGGAGGCAGATCCTTCGGAGATTCAGGGAATCGGCATCGATGGCCAGAGCTGGTCGGCCATTCCCGTGGATAAGGAAGGACGCTGTCTTGCCAATACACCCATCTGGATGGACACCAGAGCCAGAGATATCTGTGAGCGGGTGAAGGCGGAGGTCGGCGCAGAACGGATTTTTGCGGTGGCCGGAAATGATTTTCTGCCTTCCTATTCTACGCCGAAAATGATCTGGTTTCGGGAAAACCGGCCGGAGATTTTTGAAAAAACCGATAAATTTTTACAGAGCAACAGCTTCATCGGCTATAAGCTGACGGGGGTTATGAGTCAGGAGATGTCCCAGGGCTACGGGCTGCATTTTTTCAACAATGAAACCTGTGCCTATGATGCAGAGCTGGCAGAGGACCTGGGGCTTTCGGTGGATCTGGTTCCGGAGCTGTACGCCTGCCATCAGGTGATCGGAACAGTCACCCGGGAAGCGGCAGAGGCCACCGGTCTGAAGCAGGGGACGCCTGTGGTGGCCGGAGGGCTGGATGCCGCCTGCGGGACACTGGGAGCAGGGGTCTGCAGGAAGGGCCAGACCCAGGAACAGGGAGGTCAGGCAGGAGGCATGAGTATCTGCCTGGATGCGGCAGTGGCCCATCCGAAGCTGATTTTAAGTCCCCATGTGGTTCCTGGTCTGTGGCTTCTCCAGGGAGGAACGGTAGGAGGCGGAGGTGTTCTGAAATGGTTCCGGCAGGAGCTGGGAGACGGGATGAGCTTTGATGAGCTGACCAGACTGGCAGAAGCCGTTCCGGCAGGCAGCGAAGGCGTGACCTTCCTTCCCTATATGGCAGGAGAACGGTCACCGATCTGGGATCCGGATGCCAAGGGCGTCTTTTACGGTCTGGGCTTTGATAAGACCAGAGGCCATATGATCCGTGCGGCTCTGGAGGGAGTGGCTTATTCCCTGGAACACAACCTGCGCACTGCCAGAGAGGCAGGCGTGGAGGTGGGCGAGCTCATTGCCATGGGCGGCGCGTCCAACAGTGTTCTCTGGACGCAGATCAAGGCGGATGTTACCGGAAAGGTCATCAAGGTACCCACCTCAGATACAGCGACGACCCTGGGAGCCTGCATTCTGGCAGGCGTTGGAACCGGTGTTTATCAGAGCTTTGAAGAGGCGGTGGAGGAGACCATCGTGATTACCAGAGAGCAGAAGCCGGATCCCGGGAAGCATGAGCAGTACCAGAAGTCCATGGAGCTTTATTTAGAGCTTTATGATAAATTAAAGGATACATTTAAAAAGTTCTGACGAAAGAAAGAGGTTGAAAACATGAAAGCAGGAGTTGTGCATGCAAAAAATGACATCCGCTATGAGGACATTGACAAGCCCCAGGCAGGAGCCGGCAGGGTGCTGGTCAAGGTAAAATATACCGGAATCTGCGGATCGGATATTCCCAGGGTCAATGGGGATGCCTGTCACTTTTTCCCGAATGTGCTGGGTCATGAATTCTCCGGCGTTGTGGAGGAAGTGGGAGAAGGCGTAACTGCCGTAAAGCCGGGGGATCGGGTAGCTGGTGTGCCCTTGGTTCCCTGTATGAAGTGTGAGGACTGCCAGAAAGGAAATTATTCCCTGTGCAAGCATTACAGCTTTATCGGTTCCAGAGAATTCGGAAGCTTTGCGGAATATGTGGTGGTTCCGGAGACCAATGTTGTCAAATTCGACGATGAGGTTTCCTTTGAACAGGGCGCATTTTTTGAACCGGCCACCGTTGCCCTTCATGGCCTGCAGAGATGCGATTACAAGGGCGGACATACTGTAGCCATCCTGGGAGGAGGCACCATTGGCCTTCTGACCATGCAGTGGGCAAAGATTTTCGGCGCAGCCAAGGTTGTGGTATTTGATATTGTGAAGGAAAGACTGGATCTGGCAGCACGTCTGGGCGCGGATTACGGGATCAATACCCTGGAAGAGAATTTCATGGATCAGGTGAAGGAGATCACGGACGGCAAGGGCTTCGATTACGTTTATGAGACGGCCGGAAATGTGATTACCATGAAAATGGCCTTCAAGCTGGCTGCCAATAAGGCGGATGTCTGCTTTATCGGAACGCCGACCAGGGAGTTAAGCTTTACGGTTCCGGAATGGGAAAACATCAACCGGAAGGAGTTCCGGCTGACCGGTTCCTGGATGTCCTACAGTGCGCCGTTCCCTGGAAAAGAATGGGAGCTGGCTGCTCATTATTTCAAGACCGGACAGCTGAAGTTTGATGAGTCCTTTATTTACAAAAAGATTCCTTTAAGCCAGATTGCCGATGCCTTTGAAATGTTCAAAACACCCGGACTGGTAAAAGGAAAGATTCTGATTGACAGTGAAAAATAAAAAAGAAAGTGAGGAGAAACTATGGGAGAAAACAGAATCCCCGCTGATGCGGTAGACCCGAAGCTGGTGCCGTATCACACCCTGTATACAGGGGCAAAAATGCCGGGTCTGGGCCTTGGGACCTTCGGTTCGGACAGCGTACCCGGAGAAAAAGTTGCGGCAGCCGTGGAAGATGCCGTTCTTTCCGGATACCGGATGATTGACTGCGCGGCCTGCTACGGAAATGAGAGTTTAATTGGAGAAGCACTGGAGAAGGTCTTTGACGCGGGAATCAAACGGGAAGATTTGTTTGTGATTTCCAAGGTGTGGAATGACTGCCACGGGAAAGGAGACGTTTTGTTCTCCTGTGCCAGAACCCTGCGCGACCTGCGTCTGGATTATCTGGATCTGTATTTTGTGCACTGGCCATTTCCGAACTATCATCCCCCAGGCTGTGACGTGGATACCCGAAATCCCAATTCCAGACCTTATATCCACGAGGAATTCATGGCATGCTGGAGACAGATGGAGAAGCTGGTGGATCTGGGCCTGGTAAAACATATCGGTGTTTCCAATGTGACCATTCCCAAACTGAAGCTGATTCTGCGGGACTGCCGCATCAAACCGGCGGTTAATGAGATGGAGCTTCACCCGGCATTTCAGCAGCCGGAGCTGTATGATTTCTGCAAGGAAAACGGCATTGAAATCATCGGCTTCTGCCCCATTGGTTCCCCGGCCAGACCGGAACGGGACAAGACCCCGGAGGATGTGGTGGATACTCAGCTTCCGGAGGTACAGGCAGTGGCAAAGGCTCATGGAATCCATCCGGCAACGGTCTGCCTGAAGTGGGCGGTACAGAGGGGCCATATGCCGATTCCGTTCTCGACCACCAGAAAGAATTATCTGGGCAATCTGCGCTGCACCTTCGAAGATCCGCTGACAGAGGAAGAAATGAAGCTGCTGGCGAAAGCGGACAGAAACTGCCGTCTGATCAAAGGTCAGGTATTCCTCTGGGAAGGCGCTGACAGCTGGGAGGATCTGTGGGATATCGACGGAACCATTCCCGGATGGAACGGCTACGAAAACAAGAAATAAGAGATCAGAAAGAAAAGAAATCCCGCCGGAGGTACTGACCGGCGGGATTTTTGAGGGAAAAGAGATGTTTCGGGAAAAGACGAAAAAGGTTCTGGTGACCTTTCCCACCACGACCCAGGCGATGAAAATGGAACGGTACGGAAAGGCGGCCGGAATTCCCGGCAGGCTGATCCCGGTTCCTGTGCAGATTTCCGCCGGATGCGGGATGGCCTGGTGTTCGCCGGAAGAAGAGAGAGAACGGCTGGAGAACTGTATCCGGGAGGCGGAAATCGAAACAGAGCGGATGGTGCATCTGATGCTGTAGCCGATGGCTGCTTCGTGGGACAGGTATGGAATTGCATTGGAATTCCAGGTTATGCGGTGCAAAAGATCATGAATGGCAGGAAGGTTTTCCCAACAATGCAAAGAACAGGATTCCCATTTTCGGGCAGCCGTGATAAAATGAGCCGTGGGACAAATGGAAGCCCCCTGGCCCGGCAGCTCATAAAATGAATGAGCCGTGGGACAAATGGAGGGAATGGAGGGAACAAAATGAGGGAACATAAAATTTTCTGCAAAGGCGGCGGCTGTACGGCAAAGCTTGGCCCCTCAGTACTGGACCGGATTTTAAAACAGCTTCCGCGGACAGCGGACCCAAAGCTTCTGATCGGATATGAGAGTTCGGATGATGCAGCTGTTTATCAGCTGGCGGAGGAGCTGGCCATTGTGCAGACCCTGGATTTTTTTCCGCCGATGCTGGAGGATCCTTATCTGTTCGGGCAGGTAGCCGCCGCAAACGCCATGAGTGATGTCTATGCCATGGGCGGTGATGTGAAAACGGCACTGAATATCGTATGCTTTCCGGAAAGCATGGATCTGAATATTCTGGGTGAAATTCTGCAGGGCGGCAGTGAGAAGGTGCAGGAGGCCGGAGCCGTTCTGGCGGGCGGCCATTCCATCAACGATACGGACATTAAATATGGTCTTTCTGTTACGGGTGTGATTCATCCGAAAAAGGCACTGGCAAACAATGGGTGCAGGGAAGGAGATGTGCTGCTTCTGACAAAACCCCTGGGAGTCGGAATTGTGACAACTGCGTCACGGATGGGAGCGGCAGGGGAAAAGGCGCTGGACCTTGCGGTGCGGTCCATGACGACTCTGAACAAATATGCTTCGGAAATTCTCCGGAAATACCGGACCCATGCCTGTACGGATGTGACGGGCTTCGGGTTTCTGGTTCATCTGTGTGAGATGCTTGGCGGGAATCATTCAGCGCTGATTGAAAAGGAGCGGATTCCGTATATTCCGGAGTGCGAAGCTTATGTGGAGGAATTTTATCTGACGGCAGCGGCACAGCGGAACCGGAATCATGTGTCAGAACGTGTGGAATTTCAGAATTGCTCTTTTGCAATGGAGGAGATTCTGTTTGATCCGCAGACCTCAGGGGGGCTTCTGGCAGCCTTGGACCGGGAAGACGCGCCGAAGGCCCTGGAGGAGCTTCAGGCCCTGGGCCTGCCCTGTGCCATTGTGGGTGAGATTGTACCGAAGCTGGAAAAAGAAGTTTTTGTGCGGTAGGGTATGCTGCCGTTGTATGGAAAGACGGAGCAGCGGCGGCAGAACAGGAGCAGAAGAGCAGGGACAGAAGAAAAGGATCAACAGATCAGGAAAAGCAGGAGGGATCAGGATGAGATTGGATGAAAGAGGAAAACAGTGCCCGCTTCCGGTGATTGAGACGAAAAAAGCCCTGGAGGGGGCAGCGCCGGGAACGTGGGTTGAGGTTCTTGCGGACAATGAAATAGCTGTACAGAATCTGGAAAAAATGGCGAAGCATAAAGGATTTTCTTTTCAGTGGGAGAAGCTTCAGGAGGGGGAATATCTGGTAAGGATCCAGGCGGGAGAGGCCGGGAAGGTGCCGGAGCAAGAGGCAGTGTCCAAAGCGGAGGAGGAGAATGCGCAGGAAGCATGTGAAGAATGCACCTCTGACGGAATCCGCCGGGGAACCATTGTGGTTCTTTCCTCCGGAACCATGGGAAACGGAGACGGGGATCTGGGCCGGCTTCTGATGAAGGGCTTTGTCTATGCCCTGACTCAGCAGGACTTTCTGCCGGAGACGATTCTGCTCTATAATGGCGGTGCATTCCTGTCCTGCGAGGGCAGCGATTCCCTGGAGGATCTGAAAGAGATGGAAGAGCAGGGCGTGGAAATCCTCACCTGCGGAACCTGTCTGAACCATTACGGCTTAAGCGACAGGCTGGCGGTGGGCTCTGTGACCAATATGTATGAAATCGTAAATAAAATGACGGGAGCGCGGACGATTGTCCGTCCATAAGGGTAGGGTATGAAGCGGGAAAAACAGTTGATTGTAGTAAGAGGCGGCGGCGATATTGCCACCGGAACAATTTACCGGCTGTGCAGGTGCGGTTATCCGGTGCTGGTGCTTGAGACGGAACATCCCTCCGCCATCCGGCGCCATGTGGCTTTTTCGGAAGCCGTCTATGACGGGCAGGCTGAGGTGGAAGGAATGACCTGCCGCCTGGCAGAGAACTTCGGGGAAGCCTGCAGGATCCTGGAGCAGGGAGAACCGGCCATGTTGATTGATCCCCGGTGCCGGATTCTGGAAAAAATCCGTCCCTGGGCTCTGGTGGATGGAATTCTGGCCAAGCGGAACCTGGGTACCAGCCGGGCGATGGCGGATAAGACCATTGCTCTGGGACCGGGCTTTGAGGCCGGAAAGGATGTGGATCTGGTGATTGAAACCATGCGCGGCCATAACCTGGGCAGAGTGATCGAAAGGGGCTGTGCCATGCCCAATACGGGAGTTCCGGGAATCATTCAGGGTTATGGAAAGGAGCGGGTGATTCATTCTCCCGGTGAGGGAATTGTCCATCCACTGGTCCAGATCGGTGATATGGTGGAGGCCGGCCAGGTGATTGCGCAGATTGTGCCCGGGCCGTCTCCGGCGGAAGCCAGAGACGGAGATTCCGGGGCTTTGTCCGGTCAGAGAGAGTTCGGGGATCCCTTCGGCCCAAGAGATTTTACAGGGTTATCCGGCCGAAAAGCCGATGTGATTCCGGTAAAAACGCAGATTTCCGGGATTGTCCGGGGAATGATCCGGGAGGGCTATCCGGTGTGGGAAGGCTTTAAAATGGCCGATGTGGATCCGAGAACCTCCGAATATGACAATTGCTTTACTATTTCCGACAAGGCACGCTGCATTGCCGGAGGAGTGCTGGAGGGGCTTCTTTATCTGGAAAAGAGAGAGGAGGCCGCTCTGGCGGGGAGGAAAGGCGGAATATGATTTATCTGGACAATGCGGCTACCAGCTATTATCGTCCGCCGGAAGTTTGCCGGGCAGTGGCTCTGGCCATGGAAACCATGGGCAACAGCGCCCGGGGAACTCATGAGGCGGCACTGACTGCGGGAAGAACGGTCTATGCTGCCCGGGAAGCTGTAAATGAACTTTTCGGCGGGGACGGACCGGAGCAGACGGTTTTTACGGCAAATGCCACCCAAAGCCTGAATACAGCCATCAAAGGAATTCTGCGGCCGGGAGATCTGGCAGTTGCTACCGTTATGGAGCACAACAGTGTACTGAGGCCGCTGTATGAGATGGAGAAGCAGGGAGTCCGGCTGAAGCTGGCAGGCTGTGACCGGGATGGCCGGCTGAAGCTGGAGGAGCTGTACGGAATGCTGACAGGCCCGGATAAACCCAGGCTTGTGATCAGTACCCATGCCTCAAATCTGACGGGGAACATCAATGATATTGCCGGAATCGGAGGGCTCTGCCGCAGGGAAGGAGTACTGTTTCTGGTGGATGCCTCCCAGACGGCGGGAATCTTTCCGATTCATATGAAAAAAATGGGAATCGATGTCCTTTGTTTTACCGGACACAAGAGCCTGATGGGGCCTCAGGGAACGGGAGGGCTCTGTGTCAGAAAAGGGGTCGGGATCCGACCGCTGGTAACAGGCGGAAGCGGAATCGAAACCTTTTCCAGAACGCATCCGGCCCATATGCCGGCGGCTCTGGAAGCAGGGACGCTAAACAGTCATGGAATTGCCGGACTTCTTGCCGGAATCAACTGGATTCTGGAGCAGGGGCCGGGGCGTCTCCGGGAAAAGGAACAGGGGCTTGCATGGGCGTTTTACCAGAGAGTAAAAAACATTCCGGGGATCATCGTTTATGGAGATTTTTCCGGGCAGGATCGTGCTCCCATTGTGGCTTTGAATATCCGGGACGCGGATTCCGGCCAGGTCAGCGATTATCTGGCGGAGGAATATGGGATTTTTACCAGACCGGGGGGACATTGCGCGCCTCTGATGCATGAGGCTCTTGGTACAGCGGAACAGGGAGCGGTACGTTTCAGCTTTTCTCATTTCAATACCATGGAGGATGTGGATACGGCTGTAAGGGCGCTGGAGGAAATGACGCGATAAAAAGCCGGTCTTCCAAAAATCGGAAAAAAGACAAGAGAGGAATAAGACATCATGAATAAGACAAAAAATACAGTCATGCTGCTGTTAACGGCGTTTATCTGGGGCGTTGCCTTTGTAGCCCAGAGTGTGGGGATGGATTATGTAGGTCCCTTTACCTTTAACTGTGTACGGAATCTGATCGGCAGTCTGTTTTTGATTCCCTGCATTTCATTTCTGGGATATCTGAAAAAGAAATCGCCGGAGCCGGAGGAAGAAAAGCCCACCGGAACCACAAAGGATCTGGTGATTGGCGGCATTTGCTGCGGAACTGCTCTGGCTGTGGCCAGCAGTCTTCAGCAGATCGGAATTTCCTATACCACCGTGGGAAAGGCCGGATTTATTACAGCCCTTTATATTGTAATTGTGCCGCTGATGGGTATTTTCCTGAAGCGCAGACCCAGGCTCCTGATCTGGGGCAGTGTGGTGCTGGCGGTGCTGGGGCTGTATTTCCTGTGTATGACGGATTCTCTGAGCTTCAGTGTGGGCGACAGCTATGTGCTGGCCTGCGCCTTTGTTTTTTCCATTCATATTCTGGTCATTGATCACTTTTCGCCGAAGGTGGATGGGGTGAAAATGTCCTGCATTCAGTTTCTGGTTGCGGGGATTCTCTGCGGGATTCCCATGCTTCTCTTTGAGGAGCCGTCGCTTTCCGCGATCCTGGCGGCAAAGATTCCCATTCTGTATGCCGGGGTTCTTTCCTGCGTCGTGGCCTACACCCTTCAGATTGTGGGACAGAAGAATTACGATCCGACCATTGCATCTCTGCTTCTGAGCCTGGAGTCCGTATTCAGTGTGCTGGCCGGCTGGGTGATTCTGGGTCAGACCTTAAGCGGTCGGGAAATTCTGGGATGTGTGCTGGTGTTCCTGGCAGTGATCCTGGTACAGCTTCCGGAGAAGAAAAAGGCATAAAAGGGATGGCCTCTTTTTTTGGACTGCCAGGCGGCGCGGTACGGTAAATCCTGGAATTGTTAAAAAAATAACAAAAAAGGATTGCAATTTCGGAAAATCAATGATAAGATAGGGCCGTAAAAAGAAATGTGCGTCAGCACCAAGCAGCCAGAAAGGACGACAGCGAATATGAAAATCTTATTTTATGACACCAAAGCATATGACAAAGAATCTTTTGAAAAACAGATTACCGCTTTTCCGGAAATTGAACTGGATTACCTGGAATCAGACCTGGAGCCTCATACAGCCCGCCTGGCAAAGGGATACGACGCCGTCTGCGCATTTGTAAGCTCCGATATCGGGACGGAAACAATTGAGGTTCTGAATCAGGCAGGGATCCGGCTGATTCTGCTGCGCTGTGCAGGATTTAATAATGTAGATATTGTAAAATGTAAGGAATACGGGATTCGCGTTCTGCGTGTGCCGGGCTATTCACCGGAGGCTGTTGCGGAGCATGCCATGGCGCTGGCACTGGCAGCCAACCGTCATCTGCACAAGGCCTATGTAAAAGTGCGGGAAAATGATTTCAGCCTGAACGGGCTTATGGGCTATAATTTCTATCAGAAAGTGGCCGGAATTGTGGGAACCGGAAAGATCGGCGCTGCCATGGCGAGAATCTGCCGCGGTTTCGGGATGAAGGTCATTGCCTACGATGTTTATCCGAATCCGGAACTGGATTTTGTGGAGTACGTCAGCTTTGAGGAACTGCTGGCGCAGAGTGATCTGATTTCCCTTCACTGCCCGTTGATGGACAGCACCTATCATCTGATCAACCGGGAAACCATTGCCAAAATGAAGGACGGCGTGATTCTGGTCAATACCTCCAGAGGCGGTCTGGTGAAGACGGATGACCTGATTGAAGGGATCCGCGCGCGGAAATTCTTTGCCGTGGGCCTGGATGTTTATGAAGAAGAGACGAAGAATGTGTTTGAGGATCGTTCGGCGGAGATCATGGAGCACTCCACCACAGCGAGACTGCTGTCCTTCCCCAATGTCATGATTACCTCTCATCAGGGATTTTTCACGGAGGAAGCCCTGGGAGCCATCAGCCGGACAACGCTGGAAAATGCCATGACATTCTTAAAAGGCGGGGAGAGCCTGAATGAAGTAAAATAGTCCCGTCATCTTGCAACTTTTTTCGGAACGTGCTAAAGTAATCTGTGGAAAAAACAGGTGCAAAGGAGGACTTCTGATATGAACAAAATAATCGCAACGGAAAAAGCGCCTGGCGCCATCGGCCCCTATTCTCAGGCAATGGTAGCCGGAAATCTTCTTTATTCTTCCGGCCAGATTCCGCTGGATCCGGCAACCGGGGAGCTGGTGAACGGAGATATCCGCGCACAGGCAGAGCGGGTATGCCAGAATCTGGGCGCTGTTCTGGAAGCAGCGGGAACCGGATTTGAAAATGTGGTAAAGACCACCTGCTTCCTGGCAGATATGGGTGATTTCGCGGCTTTCAATGAGGTGTATGCGAAATACTTTGTATCCAAGCCGGCACGTTCCTGTGTGGCAGTGAAGACTTTACCGAAGAATGTACTGTGTGAAGTGGAACTGATCGCAACCGTATAATCAAAATTGAAACGTCAGCGCAGGCTGGCGTTTCGCTGTCTTGGGAGAGAAAACGGCAGATGGAGGGCAAAGGCCGGAGGAGGATAACAGAACGTGAAAAAAAATGAATTGCTGATGATAAGCGGTACGGATTATAAAGAAATGACAAAGGAGCTTCTGGAGGAGGCGGATCTCATCGGCCGGATCCGGGACAGGAACTGGCTGATCGGCATCAAGCCCAATCTGGTGTCCGCCTCGGAGGCTTCCTGGGGTGCCACCACCCATCCGGAAATTGTAGCCGGGATTCTGGAATATCTCCGGGAAAGAGGATGCCGGAATCTGGTGATGCTGGAAGGCTCCTGGGTCGGAGGACGGACGGAGGAAGCCATTCAGGTCTGTGGTTATGATCGTCTGGCGCAGGAGTATCAGACAGAATTCTGGGATATGCAGAAGGATCGGGGAGCAGTCCGGGATTGTGGCGGCATGGAGCTGTCTGTCTGTGAACGGGTGAAGCATCTGGACTTTCTCATCAATGTTCCGGTTTTAAAGGGGCACTGTCAGACGAAAATTACCTGTGCTCTGAAGAATATGAAGGGACTGATTCCAAACAGGGAGAAACGCCGTTTTCATTCCCTGGGGCTTCATAAGCCCATCGCCCATTTAAATGCCGGGATTCACCAGGATTTTATTGTGGTGGACAACATCTGCGGGGATCTGGATTTTGAGGACGGCGGGAATCCGGTGGTCATGAACCGGATTCTGGCGGCAGCCGATCCGGTGCTCTGTGATGCCTTTGTGTGCAGGATGCTGGATTACAAAGTGGACGATGTGCCTTATGTCCGGATGGCGGAAGCTCTTGGCGTGGGCTGCGCGGATCTGTCCCAGGCTGTGATCAGAGAGGTCCGGCGAAGGGCCGGGGGAGAATGCGGGCAGTGTAAGGAATCCGGCGCTGGATTTTTTGCATCGGAAATACAGCACAGAGAACGGAAGATTGTGGCTTTGGAGGACGCCGTGGAGGAAGTGGATTCCTGCAGTGCCTGCTACGGATATCTGATTCCGGCCCTGGAGCAGCTGCGTCTGGAAGGTCTTCTGGAGAAGCTGGATACGAAAATCTGCATTGGCCAGGGCTATCAGGGGCAGAACGGGAAGCTGGGAATCGGAAACTGTACCCGGGGGTTCGCCTGCAGCCTGAAGGGATGTCCGCCCACGGAGAAGGAAATTTATGATTTCCTGAAAAAGTATATCAGAGAATCAGAGGGAGGAGCCGCGGGATGAAGAAAGCGGTCTGTGAGGATCTGCAGCCGCGGCCGGAGAGTACACATGAAATTTTATTTTGCGCCCCTTGAGGGGATTACAGGCTATGTATACCGGAATCTGTATCAGGAATGTTTCGGACGGATCGATAAATATTTTACACCCTTTATTGCGCCCAGTCCGGATGTCTGCTTCCACCCGAAGGAACTGCGGGATATTCTCCCGGAGAATAACCGGGACATTCCGCTGGTTCCGCAGATTCTGACAAACCGGGCGGATGTCTTTGCGGCAACGGCACGGGAACTGAAGAAAATGGGCTACCAGGAGGTAAACCTGAATCTGGGATGTCCCTCCCGAACGGTGGTTTCCAAGGGAAAGGGCTCCGGATTTCTGGCAAATCCAAAAGAACTGGACGCCTTTTTCGACCAGGTTTTTTCGGGGCTGGATATGAAGATTTCCGTAAAAACCCGGATCGGGAAGGACAGTCCCGGGGAATTTCCCGCATTGATGGAAATATATAACCGCTATCCCATCCATGAACTGATTATCCATCCCCGGTCCCAGAAGGATTATTATAAAAACACGCCGGATCGGGAATGCTTTCGGGAGGCGGTTCGGATCAGCAAAAATCCGGTCTGCTATAACGGAGATATTTTTACAGCCGGGGATTACCGGGAGCTTCTGGAGGATTTTCCGGAGCTGGAGGCCGTGATGATGGGCCGTGGACTGTTTGGAAATCCGGCACTGGTTCGGGAAATCCGCGGGGAAGGCGGATTAAAAAAGGAGGAACTCCGGAATTTTCATGACAGGCTGCTGGCGGAGTATCAGAGGGTTTTTCAGGGAGATCAGAACGCCCTTTTTAAAATGAAGGAATACTGGTGCTACGGCATCCATGTGTTTTCGGATAACCGGAAGTATGCCAAGAAAATCCGGAAGGCAGAGCGCATGCCGGCCTATCTGGAGGCGGTGGAAGCCCTGTTTTCGGAGCAGGAGCTTGTGCCGGGAGCCGGATTTACCTGGATAAAATAGTTGCCCGACAAATGAGCCTTCTCTGAACAGTTCCAAAATATGAAAAGCGCAGTTGTTGAAATGTTCTCATAAGTATGTTATTCTATAGGGTAAGAATATTGGAGGCAGAATTTATGAAACTGACAAATTTACTGGAAAGATTGGAATATACCTGTGTTCAGGGGGATACCGATGTGGAAGTATCCGCCATTGTCAATGATTCCCGGAAGGTTGTCCCCGGCGCTCTTTTTTTCTGCATTAAAGGAGCTGTGCGGGACGGACATTCCTATGCAAAGGAGGTTGCCGGGAAGGGCGCAGGGGTTTTGGTGGTTCAGGATCCGGTGGAGGTTCCGGCGGGGGTTACGGTGATTCAGGTGGCGGACAGCCGCTATGCCATGGCACTGATTGCGGCGGCCTGGTACGGTTATCCGGCTGAAAAGCTGAAAGTAATCGGTATCACCGGAACCAAGGGCAAAACGACGACTACGTATATGGTGAAATCCATTCTGGAGTCTGCAGGCCATAAGGTCGGACTGATCGGGACCATTGAAGTGATTATCGGAGAGACACATATTCCGGCCAATAATACCACTCCGGAATCCCTGCTGGTGCAGGAATACTTCAGCCGGATGGCAGAGGAAGGCTGCGACTGTGTGGTGATGGAGGTGTCCTCCCAGGGGCTGATGCTGCACCGCACCGCAGGGTTTCTGTTTGAAATCGGCATTTTCACAAACCTGGGCGTGGATCATATCGGCCCGGCGGAGCATCAGAGCTTTGAGGAATATGTCCGGTGCAAGGGCATGCTGTTCAAACAGTGCCGCCTGGGGATTGTCAATGCTGATGACGAGCATCTGGAGGCGGTTCTGGAGGGACATACCTGTGAGATCGAGACCTTTGGCTTTTCGGAGAAGGCAGATCTGCGTGCAGTGGACACGAAGCTGGTATCCAGGCCGGGTTATCTGGGGATCGCCTACCGGACAGAGGGACTTCTGGAACTGGATGTGGAGATCGACATTCCGGGGAAATTCAGCGTGTATAATTCTCTGACGGCCATTGCCATCTGCCGCCATTTCGGCGTTGACAGAGAGAACATTCTGGCGGCACTGAGGACGGCAAAGGTGAAGGGCCGGATTGAGATGGTCAGGGTATCCGACGAATTTACGCTGATGATTGATTATGCTCACAATGCCATGAGCCTGGAGAGTTTGCTGACGACTCTGCGGGAGTACCAGCCGGGCAGGCTGGTCTGCCTCTTCGGCTGCGGCGGAAACCGCTCGAAGGACCGCAGGTATGAAATGGCCCATGTGTCCGGAAGACTTGCGGATTTCACCATTATTACCTCGGATAATCCCCGGTTTGAGGAGCCGGAGGCCATTCTGGAGGATATCGAGCAGGGAATGAAGGAAACGGATGGAAAATACATCAAGATCGTGGACCGGAAGGAGGCTATTGCCTATGCTATCCATCACGGACAGCCCGGTGATGTGATTGTACTGGCAGGCAAGGGTCATGAGGACTATCAGGAGATTAAAGGCGTCAAGTATCATATGGATGAGCGGGAGCTGATCCGGGAGATCCTGGAAGAGGATCAGAAGCGGGCGGCCTGCCGGAAATGAGAAAACAGGCCGGAAAGAAAGGGAGGAGTAAGTGGCCCTGTACGCGAATGTGATTGTAGATATTACCCAGGAAAGTCTGGACCGGACCTTTCAGTACCGGATTCCGGAAGGGCTTCAGGCGCAAGCTGAGCCCGGAATGGTGGTGAAAATTCCCTTCGGGAAAGGCGGACGTCAGATTCTGGGCTACATTACGGAACTGACAGACCGGCCGGAGATCGATCCCGGCCGGATCAAGGAGATTCTGGAGCTGTCCACAGAGGGGGTGGGCGTGGAGTCCAGGCTGATTGCACTGGCTTCCTGGATCCGGGAATATTATGGCTCTACCATGATTCAGGCTCTGAAAACGGTCATTCCGGTGAAAAAGAAGGAAAAAGCGAAGGCGAAGACGAGCCTGGTTCTGACGGCCTCTGCGGAAGAGGCCGCAGAAAAGCTCTCCCTGTTTCAGAAGAAGCATCAGCTGGCCAGGGCCAGGCTTCTGGAGGCTCTGCTGGCGGAGCGGGAGCTGCCCATGGAGCTGGTGACGAAAAAGCTGAATATTACGGCGCCGGTGATTCGGGCGCTGGAGGAAATGGGACTCATCCGGCGGGAGACCGTGCAGGTTTACCGCAATCCCATCCATCTGGAAGGAGGTACCGGTCCGCGGCTGGTATTAAACCGGGCGCAGCAGGCGGTGGTGGATGCCGTTGTGAGCCGGTGGGATGATCCCCAGGCCAGGCCTTATCTGATTCATGGGGTCACCGGCTGCGGCAAAACCGAGATTTATATGGAGCTGATTGCCCATGCCATTGAGAAAGGGCAGCAGGCCATTGTACTGATTCCGGAGATTGCCCTGACCTACCAGACGGTGATCCGGTTTTACCGGAGATTCGGGGCGAGAATTTCCATTTTGAATTCCAGACTGTCAAAAGGGGAACGCTATGACCAGTACGAGCGGGCGAGGAAGGGACTGATCGATGTGATCATCGGCCCCCGGTCTGCCTTGTTCGCCCCCTTTCCCAATCTGGGAATTATCATTGTGGATGAGGAGCATGAAACCTCCTATAAAAGTGAAACCGTTCCGCGCTATCTGGCGAGAGAGGTCGCTGTGAAACGGGGAGAACTGGAAGGAGCCAGGGTGGTCATGGGAAGCGCAACACCCTCCCTGGAAGCCTATTACAAAGCAAAAAACGGTGTTTATACGCTGTTTACCATAGAGGAAAGAGTAGAAAAACGAAGCCTCCCCACCGTTCTGATGGCTGATTTGAGGACGGAGCTTGCCAGGGGGAACCGTTCCATCCTGAGCGAAAGGCTGAAGGAAGAGATGGCGGAGGCCCTGGGGAAAAAGCAGCAGATCATGCTGTTTCTGAACCGGCGGGGGTATGCGGGATTTCTGTCCTGCCGTTCCTGCGGAACCGTGATCAAATGTCCCCACTGTGATGTGTCGCTGTCTCTTCACCGGAATGGCCGTCTGGTCTGCCATTACTGCGGCTACGAGACGGACAATCCGGGCTGCTGTCCCTCCTGCGGATCCGGATTTCTGCGGAGCTTCGGGATCGGCACACAGCAGGCAGAGGAACTGGTGCAGCGGGAATTTCCCCAGGCGCGGATTCTGCGGATGGATCTGGATACCACCAGAGAGAAGGATGGACACGAAAAAATCCTTTCGGCCTTTGCAGACCGGGAGGCAGATATTCTGATCGGCACCCAGATGATCGTAAAGGGTCATGATTTTCCGGGGGTGACACTGGTAGGGATTCTGGCGGCGGATATGTCTCTGCATGCCAGTGATTACCGGGCGGCAGAGCGGACCTTTCAGCTTCTGACCCAGGCGGCCGGCAGAGCCGGCAGGGGAAAGGAGCCCGGAAAGGTTGTGATCCAGACCTATGACCCGGAGCATTACAGTATCCAGGCGGCGGTCCGGCAGGATTATGAAAGTTTTTATCAGCAGGAAATCCTGTACCGGAAAATTTCCGGTTATCCGCCGGCAGGATCCATGATGGCGATTCACGGAAGCTGCGGGGAAGAGGATTATCTGGAGCTGGCCATGAATTACCTGAAAAAATTTCTGGACCGCCTGGCGGGCAGGTATCAGGCGGGAATCATTGGCCCCGCAGACGAAAATGTGGCGAAGATCAACGATGTTTACCGGAAGGTCATCTATGTCAAACAGGAAGAGGAACGGGTTCTGACCATGCTGAAGGCAAAGGCGGAGCAGTATATGGAGATTAACGAAGGATTTCAGAAGATTACGGTGCAGTTTGAACGATGCTGACACATTGTGCTTCTGAACAGGATGACAGGCCCCCGGGCGGGAATACAGAAGAAACTTTACAGCAGAAAAGATGGAGGAAAAAATATGGCTTTGAGAAAAATCAGAATTATGGGTGATGCGGTTTTGGAGAAAAAATGCAGACCGGTGGAAAAGATGACTCCGCGGCTGAAGGAGCTGATCGGCGATATGTTTGATACCATGTACGATGGCTGCGGCGTTGGCCTGGCGGCTTCCCAGGTAGGGATTCTGAAAAGGCTCTGTGTGATTGACACCGATGGTACCCCTCATGTGCTGATCAATCCGGAAATTCTGGAAACTTCCGGAGAACAGACCGGGAATGAGGGATGCTTAAGCCTTCCGGGCCAGTATGGTCAGGTGACCAGGCCGAATTATGTAAAGGTAAAAGCCCTGAATGAAAATATGGAAGAGTACATTCTGGAGGGAACGGAGCTTCTGGCCCGGGCGATCTGCCATGAATGTGAACATCTGGACGGCATTATGTTTGTCACCCATGTGGAGGGTGAGCTCTTTGACGGATCCGAAGAGGAAGAGGAATAAGACGGGACAGATACCGGCAGAATAAGGAGAGCAGAATATGAAAGTTGTTTTTATGGGAACTCCGGACTTTTCCGTGGGGACTCTGGAAGCCCTGATTGCTTCCGGACATGAGGTAGCTGCAGTGGTTACGCAGCCGGATAAGCCGAAGGGAAGAGGAAAGGCCATGCAGTTCACTCCGGTGAAAGAAGTGGCCGTGAGGGAAAATATTCCTGTATACCAGCCGAAAAAGGTCCGGGATCCGGAGTTTATTGAGACCTTAAAAACCATCGGTGCGGATGTGATCGTGGTGGTTGCCTTCGGGCAGATCATTCCCCGGGCGATTCTGGATATGCCGAAATATGGCTGTGTCAATGTTCACGCGTCACTGCTTCCGAAATACCGGGGAGCGGCGCCGATCCAATGGGCGGTCATAGAAGGCGAGCGGGAGTCCGGTGTCACCACCATGCAGATGGATGCCGGGCTGGATACCGGCGATATGTTACTGAAAACGGTGGTGCCCATCGGCCCGGAGGAAACGGGCGGCAGTCTGTTTGAGAAGCTGTCCCGGGCCGGTGCAGAGCTTCTGATTGAAACCCTGGAAGGGCTGGAGGCAGGAACCATTGTCCCTGAGAAGCAGGGGGATACCACCACTGAATACGCGAAAATGCTGACAAAGGATATGGGGGAAATCGACTGGACGGAGGATGCCTTCCGGATTGAGCGGCTGATCCGGGGACTGAATCCCTGGCCCAGCGCCTATACCCATATTCAAGGGAAAACCCTGAAAATCTGGAAAGCCAGGGTGTTGGAGGGTGTGACGGCCAGAGAGCCGGGGACCGTTCTGCAGGCATCCGGAGGGCAGCTTCTGATCCAGACCGGAGAGGGGATCCTTCAGATTGAGGAGCTTCAGCTTGAAGGCAAGAAACGGATGGACACGGCAGCATTTCTTCGCGGGTATTCCATTGAGGAGGGAACCGTTTTATGTTGTTAAGCTATGCGAATTCCTACCTGGGCTATGGATATGGCCGGGGAGGCTACTATTTTGACTGGACTTATCTGCTGGTTCTGGCGGGATTGATTCTGTCTCTGCTGGCCCAGGGAAAGGTAAAGAGTACCTTTGCGAAATATTCCAGGGTACGCAGCATGAGCGGGCTGACCGGAGCCCAGGCTGCCCAGCGGGTTCTTCACAGCGCAGGTATTTATGATGTATCCATTCAGAGAGTTTCCGGAAACCTGACGGATCATTATGACCCCAGAAGCAAGGTTCTGCGCCTTTCCGACAGTACCTACGGGTCGGATTCCGTGGCGGCGGTGGGGGTGGCAGCCCATGAATGCGGCCATGCCATTCAGCATCAGAAGGGCTATGGTCCTCTGGTACTTCGCAGCACTCTGGTTCCGGCAGCCAATATCGGCTCCCAGCTTTCCTGGCCGATTTTCTTTGCGGGCCTGATTTTTTCCATCCGGCCTCTTCTGACAGCCGGGATTCTGCTGTTTGGCCTTGCCGTCCTGTTCCAGCTTGTGACCCTTCCGGTGGAGATCAACGCTTCCAGAAGGGCTGTGACGATTCTGGGTGAGACGGGGCTTGTGACGGAGAAGGAAAGCAGCGGTGTGAAAAAGGTGCTGACTGCGGCAGCCCTGACTTACGTGGCGGCTCTGGCATCTTCCATTCTGCAGCTTCTGCGTCTGATTATACTGGCAGGAGGTAGAAGACGTGACGACTGAGGTCATCAATCTGAGAGAAATTATTCTGGGCGTTCTGATGGAAGTCATGGAGGAAGAAGAATACAGCCATGTGGTTCTGCGAAATGTTCTGGAAAAATATCAGTTCCTGGACAAACGGGACAGGGCTTTTATTTCCAGGGTATCGGAAGGAACCCTGGAAAATCTGATTCAGCTGGACTATATCATAGATCAGTTTTCCACAGTGAAGGTTTCCGATATGAAGCCGGTGATCCGCAACATCCTGCGGATGTCGGTTTATCAGCTGAAATATATGGACAATGTACCGGACTCTGCGGTCTGCAATGAGAGTGTCAAGCTGGCTCAGCGAAAGGGATTTTATAATCTGAAGAGCTTTGTCAACGGCGTGCTGCGCAGCATTGCGCGGAATCTGGACAAGGTGGTCTATCCGGACCGGGAATCCATGGCGATTCCCTATCTGTCGGTGACCTATTCCATGCCGGAGTGGATTCTGAAGGGCTGGATTGAGACTTACGGCTTTGAAACAGTGGAGCGGATCTGCCGGGCATTCCATGAGGAACCCCGGACCTATGTCCGCTGCAACCTGAACAAAGCTTCCAGAGAGGAGATTATCGAGAGTCTTCAGGCCCAGCGGATCACGGCAAAACCGGTGCCGTATCTGGACTGTGCTCTGGAAATCAGCGGGTATAATTATCTGAAGGCAGTGGAGGCCTTCAAAAAAGGCTGGATTCAGGTTCAGGATATCAGTTCCATGCTGGTGGCGGAGGCTGCCGCTCCCAGGTGGTCAGATTACTGCATGGATGTCTGTGCAGCACCGGGAGGAAAGGCACTTCATCTGGCCGACAAGCTGAAAGGCAGCGGATTTGTGGAGGCCAGGGATCTGACGGAGTATAAGGTGGCACTGATGCAGGAAAACATCGAGCGCACCGGAATCATCAATATGCGGGCAATTCAGGCGGACGCCACGATTTTTTATCCGGCGTCGGTGGAAAAGGCAGACATTCTGCTGGCAGATCTGCCCTGCTCGGGGCTGGGAGTCATCGGCCGGAAGCAGGACATTAAATATAAAATGACCCCTGCCAAACAGGCGGAGATCGTTAAGCTTCAGAGAAAGATTCTGGATACGGTTTATCAGTATGTGAAGGTGGGCGGTACGCTGATTTACAGCACCTGTACCATCGGAGCGGAGGAAAATCAGTGTAATCTGAAGTGGTTTCTGGAGCATTATCCCTTTAAACTGGAGAGCATTGATCCTTACATCAGTGAGGAGCTGAGAAGCAAAACAACCCAGGCAGGATATATCCAGCTTTTGCCGGGCATACATAAATCTGACGGATTTTTCCTGGCAAGGCTGAAGAGGACTGGTTCATGATAAAAACAGATATCAAATCTTTGAATTATGAGGAAATGCAGGAGCTGCTGACCGGTATGGGAGAAAAATCGTTCCGGGCGAAGCAGGTGTACCAGTGGATCCATGAGAAGCTGGCGGAAAGCTTCGGGGAAATGACCAATCTTTCCGCAGGACTGCGGGCGAAGCTGGCAGAGCAGTGCAGCTTTACCTGTCTGGAGCCTGTAGAGGTTCTGACTTCTCAGATTGACGGAACACAGAAATATCTGTTCCGCCTCCATGACGGGCATGTGATTGAGAGCGTTCTGATGAAATATCATCACGGAAATTCCGTATGCATTTCCTCTCAGGCCGGCTGCCGGATGGGCTGCCGGTTCTGCGCCTCCACCATCGGAGGACTTCAGCGGAACCTGACGGTGGGGGAGCTTCTGGATCAGGTATACCGGATTCAGAAGTTTTCCGGGGAACGGGTTTCCAATCTGGTGTTGATGGGGACGGGAGAACCCCTGGATAATTACGAGAATGTCCGGAAATTTATCAGTATGCTCAGCGATTCCCATGGTCTGAATATCAGCCAGAGGAACATCACCCTTTCCACCTGCGGACTGGTTCCTCAGATCCGGCAGCTGGCGGAGGAAGAGCTCCAGATTACGCTGGCTCTGTCCCTGCACGCTTCCAGCCAGGAAAAACGGAAAGCGCTGATGCCGGTGGCCAACCGGTTTGAACTGTCTGAGGTGCTGGACGCCTGCCGCTATTATTACCAGAAAACCGGACGCAGACTGACCTTTGAATACAGTCTGGTAGGAGGCGTCAATGATACGAAGGAGGATGCGAAAGGACTTGCCGCTCTGGTGGCAGGGCTGAACTGCCATATCAACCTGATTCCGGTAAACCCCATTAAGGAACGGGATTATGTGCAGTCCGATAAAAAAACAATTTTGAATTTCAAAAATAAACTTGAAAATTACGGAATTAATGTTACTATTAGAAGAGAAATGGGGCGGGACATCAACGGCGCCTGCGGTCAGCTCAGACGAAGCTTTATGGAGAAAGAAGAAAGCGAGGAAGAATCATGAACGCGTATTGTCTGACAGATGTAGGACGGCGCAGATCCTCTAACCAGGATTATGTCTACATCAGTGAAAAGCCGATAGGGAATCTTCCGAACCTTTTTGTGGTAGCAGACGGAATGGGAGGTCACAACGCAGGGGATCTGGCATCGCGGTATGCGGTGGAGACTCTGATAAAAGCCATTAAGAAAGAGAAAAAAGAAAGAAATCCGATTCAGATTATCGGAAAAGGGATAGAGAAAGCAAACGAGGAAGTACTGAAAAAAGCAGGTACAGACCCGGGTCTTACCGGAATGGGAACTACCATGGTGGCTGCCACAGTCAGCGAAGGCTGCCTGTATGTGGCGAATGTGGGAGACAGCCGGCTGTATCTGATCCGGGATCAGATCAGGCAGGTGACCAGGGATCACTCGCTGGTGGAGGAAATGGTTCGTATGGGAGAACTGACGGAGGAAGAGGCCAGGAACCATCCGGATAAAAATATTATTACCAGAGCCATTGGGGTTCACAAAAAGGTCAGGGTAGACTTTTTTGACGAAGATCTTCAGGGAGAAGATACAATTTTAATGTGTTCGGACGGTCTGAGCAATATGGTGACCGACCAGGACATGAAGGAGATTGTAAGGGATTGCAGAAATCTGCAGGAGGCAGCACGGAAACTGATAGAGACTGCGAATGAAAACGGCGGCAGGGACAACATTGCCGTCGTCTTAGTGAAGCCAATGACGGGTGAGGTGAAAAGATGTTAAAAGAAGGCGTATTGATACAGGACAGATATGAAATTATCAGCAGGATTGGTTCCGGCGGCATGGCAGATGTTTACAAGGCCAAGGACCAGAAGCTGAATCGTTTTGTGGCCGTAAAGGTTCTGAAGCAGGAATTCCGGGAGGATAAGGCATTTATTACCAAATTCCGCGCAGAAGCCCAGTCGGCAGCAGGTCTGGCTCATCCAAACATTGTAAATGTCTATGATGTGGGGGAGGACCATAACGTCTACTTTATTGTTATGGAGCTGGTAGAAGGGATTACCCTGAAAGAATATATTGAGAAGAAGGGACGTCTGTCCGTACGGGAGGCCACCAGCGTGGCGATCCAGGTTTCCATGGGGCTGGAGGCGGCTCATCGCAACCACATCGTACATCGGGACGTCAAGCCCCAGAACATTATCATTTCCACCGACGGAAAAGTAAAGGTGACGGATTTTGGCATTGCCAGAGCTGCCACTACCAATACCATCAGCTCCAGTGTGATGGGATCTGTTCATTACAGTTCCCCGGAGCAGGCCAGAGGCGGCTACAGTGATTATAAGAGCGATATTTATTCCCTGGGTATTACCATGTATGAGATGGTCACCGGCCATGTTCCCTTTGACGGGGACAGCACCGTTGCCATTGCCATCAAGCACCTTCAGGAGGAGATGCAGTCACCCAGGAGATATGTGCCGGATCTTCCGCTGAGCCTGGAGCAGATTATCATGAAATGTACCCAGAAGAGCCCGGACAGAAGATACAATAACATGGACGAGCTGATCCGGGACCTGAAGGAATCGCTGGTGAATCCCAACGGGAATTTTGTACAGATCGCGCCTGTGCGCAACACGGACCGGACTGTGGTGATTTCCAAGAGCGAGCTGGAGCAGATCCAGGGGGGCAGAACAGAGGCCGGCTATCCTCAGGAGGAATCCAGGGAGCCGGGCTATGGTAATTATGCCGGAGGTTATCAGCAGGAATACGGAAACGGTTATCAGCAGGAGCATGGAAACGGCTACCAGCAGGGGCAGTCCGGTCAGGGACAGCTCTATGGTACGGAGCCAGGCTATCAGAGACAGGGCCGTCAGGAAAATTACGGAAGGTACGGCAGTGAGAACACCCGGGGCAAGGGACAACGCCGTTATGAGGAGGAAGAGGATGACGATGATTACCGTCCGATTTTTTCAAAATTTATCACCATCGGGAGTGTGATCATCGGCGTACTGATACTGGCTATTGTGGTGGTTCTGGTGGGAAATGCAGCCGGATTTCTGAATATCAGTGCTCTGCGCAACAAGCTGCTTCATAAAAATACGGGGACGCCCCAGACCCAGGTCAGCACCGAAATGATTCCGGGGACGGAGACTCTGGAAACCATCGGGACTCTGGTGGGAGAGACGGAAAAGATGACAGAGCACCCGGGAGAGGCCATTGTTCCGGATGTGAAGGGAAAGACTCCGGAGCAGGCGGAGACCATTCTCCGTGATAAAGGGTTTACGCCGTTAAACGGCGGAGAACAGGCTTCAGCAGCCTATGGAGCAGGGCTGGTGGCAGGGCAGAATCCTGCATATGGAAGCTCTGTGACAAAGGGAAGCACGGTAACCTACTATGTCAGCAGCGGAGCTGCGGACGTTCCGGTGCCGGATGTGGCGGGCAAACCGGAAGCGGAAGCCACTGCGGCCCTTCAGACAGCGGGTCTGACAGTAAATCTGGATTATTACTATAATGCAAATGTGCCGGTGGGCTATGTCATTTACACCAACCCCCAGGGAGGAACCTCGGTGAAGGCCGGCAGCGCAGTGACGGTCTATGTATGCAGGGAGGATTCCCAGTCCGGTTCCGCGGATCCCGGCCAGGGACAGACCACGGATCCGAATCAGGGCGGCACGCCTTCCGCAGATGCGCCGGATTATACCGGGCAGTCGGCGGAGGAGGCGGTTTCCACGCTGTCGAATTCCGGATATGTGGTGGAGACCATCAGTGAGATCAATCCGGATGTTCCCTATGGAACCATTATCCGTCAGACAATTTCCGGGAATACCATCACGCTGGTGGTCAGCCTGGGCGCGGGAGATCTGCCGGACACGAATTCGGAGACAGATGGAATGAGCGAAGGGGAATCGGAGGACGGAACCGGGAATCTGTCGGATGAGCCCCAGGAGAGCTTTGCCTGCAATACCGCCATCGGGGCACCGGATGATTATGACGGTGAGCCGGTGCGGATTGTGGTAGAGCAGGGAAGTACCCAAAAGACTCTGGTGGACGGTTCTGCCGTGAAGTTTCCGTACACTGTAAAAGTAACCAGCGGTTCAGAGGAAAAAGGGAACATCATTCTTTATATCCTGGATCCGGATACCTATGATGTGACGGCCACAGTAACGTACCCGCAGATTGTCTTTAAGGCAGAAAGCTGATTCATGACTGGTAAAATAATAAAAGGAATCGCTGGATTCTACTACGTTCATGTGGTAGAATCCGGAGTCTATGAATGCAGGGCAAAAGGAATTTTCCGTAAGGACAATGTTAAGCCCCTGGTGGGGGATAATGTGGAGATTGCCGTCCTGGATGAACAGGAAAAAACAGGAAATCTGGTAAATATTCTTCCGAGAAAGAACACCTTAGTACGACCGGCGGTGGCGAATATTGATCAGGCGCTGGTCATTTTTGCGGTCAGCCAGCCGAAGCCGAATCTGAATCTGCTGGACCGTTTTCTGGTGATGATGGGGATGCAGCAGGTGGATACGGTGATCTGTTTCAACAAGCAGGATGCGGGAACCGGGGAGGACTGCAGGCAGCTTCAGCGGATTTATGAGAAATGCGGAAGCCGGGTGCTTTTTGCCAGTGCCAGGGAGAAAAGGGGACTGGAGGAGATTCACAGAGTTCTGGAAGGGAAGACGACCACTGTGGCAGGGCCTTCCGGTGTGGGGAAATCTTCCCTGATTAATCTGATCTGTCCCCGGGCGGAGATGGAAACCGGGGAAATCAGCCGGAAAATTGACCGGGGAAAGCATACCACCCGCCATTCCGAGCTGTTTCATGTGGAGGGCAGCACCTATATGATGGATACGCCGGGATTCAGCTCTCTGTATCTTCCGGAGATGGAGAAGGAGGAGCTGAGGGAGTTTTTTCCGGAATTTGCCGAATTTGAACCTTTCTGCAGATTCCAGGGCTGCGTCCATGACCGGGAGCCGGACTGTGGGGTAAAGCAGGCAGTGGAGGAAGGAAAAATCAGCAGTGTCCGTTATGAAAATTATGTGGAGCTGTTTCACGAACTGAGGGACAGGAGGAAATACTGATGAGGAATCAATTATCTCCGTCGATTCTGGCGGCCGATTTTACAAAGCTTGGGGATCAGGTGCGTGCTGTGGAGGAAGCAGGCGCGGGATATCTTCATATTGATGTGATGGACGGGCAGTTTGTGCCGAGCATTTCTTTTGGAATGCCGGTGATTGCTTCCCTGCGGGGAATGAGCCGTCTGGTATTTGATGTTCATCTGATGATTGAGGAGCCGGAACGGTATATTGAAGAGTTTGCCCGGCTGGGAGCGGATATCATTACCGTTCACGCCGAGGCCTGCACCCATCTGGACCGGGTGCTCCATCAGATTCACGAAACCGGAAAGAAAGCGGGAGTGGCCCTGAATCCGGCTACGGATCTTTCTGTACTGGAGTATGTGCTGGATCAGGTGGATATGATTCTGATTATGACGGTGAATCCGGGCTTTGGCGGACAGAACTACATTTCCTACTGTACGGAGAAAATCCGCAGGCTTCGCCGGATTCTGACGGAGAGAGGTCTGGAGACGGATATTCAGGTGGACGGCGGGATCAATGAGAAGACGCTGCCGGTGGTACTGGAGGCCGGAGCCAATGTGATTGTGGCGGGTTCCAGTGTGTTCAGGGAAGACCCTGCAAAAGGAGTCCGGAAGTTTCTGGAAATCATGGGGCTGCGGGAAGAAAGGGAAGAAGGATGAGTACGGCTGTTATTATCAGCGGGGGCAATATCGATTTCGATTTTGCCCTCTCTTTTTTGAGAGAACATCGGTATCAGTACCTGATTGCGGCAGACAGGGGGCTGCTGTTCCTGAAGTCGGCCGGAATCCGTCCTACGCATATCGTGGGAGATTTTGACTCTGCAGGGGCAGAAACTGCGGAAGAATACCGGCAGGATCCGAAGATTGAAATCCGCCGTTTCCGGCCGGAGAAGGATGATACAGATACGCATATTGCCCTGAACCTGGCCCTGGAGCTGGGATGCGGGAAAATTTATCTGCTGGGCTGCACCGGCACCCGGGTGGATCATGTGATTGCGTCCATCCGGGATCTACGATTTGCACTGGAGCGGCAGGCGGACTGCCGGATCGTGGATGCGCACAATCAGATCCGCCTGACTGACCGGTCCCTGACACTGAAAAAATCAGAGCAATATGGGAAATATGTCTCTTTGTTTGCGCTGGGAGAGGAAGTCCGGGGGCTGACCCTGGAGGGGTTCCGGTATCCGCTGAGCAATTACTCCATGAAAGGGATCCAATCCCTGGGCGTAAGCAATGAAATTGAGGCTGAGAGGGCCAGAATTACCTTTGAAGAAGGGATCTTAATCGTTATAGAATCGAAAGACTGACTTTTTTTGACAAAAATCGATTGAAAATGACGAAAACTGTCGAAGAGTTGTTTGGAGAAATTCTTGCTTTATGTCGGTTTCTGTGATAATCTGTCTGTATTGAAAGGAAAACAAAAGAAAAAGGGAACAAAAGAAAAACCTGAAAGGAAGACAAATAGATGAAGTTAGGCATTGTAGGTTTACCAAATGTAGGAAAGAGCACCCTGTTTAATTCTCTGACGAAGGCGGGTGCGGAGTCAGCCAACTATCCGTTCTGCACCATTGATCCCAATGTCGGGGTTGTGGCAGTGCCGGATCACCGTCTGGCCCTGCTGGCGGATCTGTACAATTCCGCAAAAGTGACGCCGGCTGTGATCGAATTTGTGGACATTGCCGGTCTGGTAAAGGGAGCATCCAAGGGCGAGGGTCTGGGAAACCAGTTCCTGGCAAATATTCGGGAAGTGGATGCCATTGTTCATGTAGTAAGATGCTTTGAGGACAGTAATGTGATCCATGTGGACGGAAGTGTTGATCCGGTGCGTGATATCGAGACGATCAATCTGGAGCTGATTTTCTCTGATATCGAGATTCTGGAGCGCCGGATTGCCAAGACCACAAGGGGAGCCAGGAACGACAAAGCATTGGCCAAAGAGCTGGAACTGTTAAAACGTCTGAAAGAGCACCTGGAAGGAGGAAATCTGGCGATTACTTTCAAGACAGAAGATGAAGACGAGCTGGCGTGGATTCCGGAGTATAATCTGCTGACTGCAAAGCCTGTGATTTTTGCGGCGAATGTAAAAGAAGAGGATCTGGCAGATGACGGAGCATCCAATGCCTTCGTAAAAGAAGTACGGGAGGAAGCAGAGAAGACAGGCAGCGAGGTGTTTGTGATCTGCGCGCAGATCGAGCAGGAGATTGCCGAGCTGGATGAGGATGAAAAAGCCATGTTCCTGGAAGATCTGGGATTAAAAGAGTCCGGTCTGGAGAAACTGATTAAAGCAAGCTATTCGCTTCTGGGGCTGATCAGTTACCTGACAGCAGGCGAGACCGAGACAAGGGCATGGACCATTAAGAAAGGCACGAAAGCTCCTCAGGCGGCCGGGAAGATTCATTCCGATTTTGAACGGGGATTTATCCGGGCCGAGGTCATTAATTATCAGGAACTTTTAGACTGCAGAACCTATGCGTCAGCAAAAGAAAAAGGCCTTGTGAGACTGGAAGGCAAAGAGTATGTGGTGCAGGACGGCGATGTGATCCTGTTCCGGTTTAACGTATAAGGAGACAGCATGTACGATCAGATCCGTTTTCCGCATTTGGGGATTGTTCTGGAACATGTAGGGAAAAATGTGGAGATTTTCGGGATTTCCATTGCCTACTACGGGATCATCATTGCGGCGGCTATGCTGGCCGGCATTATGATCTGTACCAGACTGGCGAAAAAGGCAGGACTGGATGAGGATTCTTTTTTCAATCTGGCGATTGTGGGGATTATCCTTTCGGTAATCGGGGCCAGACTGTACTATGTGATCTTTTCCTGGGAGGAGTACCGGGACAATCTTCTGGATATTTTTAATATCCGGGAGGGGGGCCTGGCCATTTACGGAGGCGTCCTCACGGCGCTGGTGATCATGGCGGTATACAGCAGAAGAAAAAAGATATCCATGGGACTGCTGGGGGATATTGTCTGTGTGGGAATCATCCTGGGACAGATCCTGGGACGATGGGGAAACTTTTTCAACCGGGAAGCTTTCGGCGGCTATACGGACAGTCTGCTGGCCATGCAGATTCCGCTGAACGCCGTACGGATGTCCGATCTGACACCGGATATTCTGGAACATCTGGTGACGGCAGACGGGATTGAATTTATTCAGGTCCATCCCACATTTCTCTATGAATCCCTGTGGAATCTGGGCGTTTTGATCCTGATGCTTCTGGTAACAAAGAGAAAAAAATTCAATGGACAGGTTTTTATGATTTACCTTGGAGGCTATGGGCTTGGAAGACTCTGGATTGAAGGACTGCGCACGGACCAGCTTCTGCTTCCGGTAATCGGCTGGCCGGTATCACAGGTACTGGCCGGAGTTATGGCAGCAGCAGCTGCTGTGATTTACATGGTTTTGAGGAAAAAGAACAGGGACTCCGTTATGGAGCCGTAAAGTCACAGACACGGAAGGGAAAAGGTGTGAAGATGAATCAGAAAGAAGCATTAAAGGCAAGAATCGAAGAAGAACGCAAGAAACTGGATACATTGGCAGAGAACGGACTGATGCATGATACCTACCAGCAGAGCCTGGTGGTTGATCAGCTGATCGAACAGTATCTGGATATTTGCAGCAGATAAAAAGGGCTGACCCCTTCACCGGAGGTGAAGGGGATTTTTTTTGCCCTTTTATTTTGAAATAATCCTTGCACTTTCCACTGAAATGAGCTATTATTAACCCATAAGTGGTGAGAAGTGGAGAAAAGTGGTTGAAAAGGGAGGGAAAATCCCAGACCTGACTCCAGATTCGTGTTTGAATCGAATGACACCCATGCCTGCGGGCGTTACCAAGAGAAAGCGGGGGAGCTGTTTTCCGTTTTCTTTCGGAAAGAAGGTGTGCCAGATGTTTATGGGAGAATACAATCATACGGTTGATACCAAGGGCAGACTGATCATCCCATCCCGTTTCCGGGAAGAATTAGGTGAAGAATTTATCATCACCAGAGGGCTTGACGGATGCTTATTTGTGTTCCCTGTAAATGAGTGGCAGAAGTTCGAAGAAAAATTACAGAGCTTACCGCTTACAAACAAGAGCGCGCGTCAGTTTACGCGTTTCTTTGTAGCAGGTGCGACGCCATGCGAGCTGGACAAGCAGGGGAGAATTCTCTTACCGCAGACGTTAAGGGAGTTTGCTGGTCTGGATAAAGACGTGGTACTTACCGGCATGATGAACCGTATCGAGATCTGGAGTAAGGAAAAGTGGATCGAGAACAGTTCCTGCGATGATATGGACGAGATTGCGGAGCAGATGTCGGATTTAGGCTTAAGCATATAGTCAGGGGAGGACAATATGGAATTTAAACATAAATCCGTACTTCTGGAGGAAAGCATCGAAGCCCTGAACATCCGGCCGGATGGAATCTACGTGGATGGCACTTTGGGTGGCGGCGGGCATTCCTATGAGATATGCAGACACTTGTCTGACAAAGGAAGGCTGATCGGGATTGACCAGGATGCTGCAGCGATTGAGGCAGCCGGGACGCGCTTAGGGGAGTTTAAAGATAAAGTCACAATCATACGCGCAAATTACTGCGATATGAAAAAGGAACTCGACAATAGAAACATTACATCAGTGGACGGTATTATTTTGGACCTGGGAGTATCCTCCTACCAACTGGATACGGCAGACCGCGGCTTCACTTACCGGGAGGATGCACCGCTGGACATGCGTATGGATCAGCGGCAGACCATGACGGCAAAGGATATTGTAAACGGGTACAGTGAAATGGAGCTGTACCGGGTGATCCGTGACTACGGAGAGGAAAAGTTTGCAAAAAATATTGCCAAACATATTGTAAGTGCAAGAAAAGAGAAAACCATCGAAACAACTGGGGAGTTAATTGATGTTATAAAAGCGGCGATACCTATGAAAGTACGTGCGGTAGGAGGACACCCGGCCAAAAAAACCTTCCAGGCAATACGAATTGAGCTGAACAGAGAGCTGGATGTGCTGCAGAATTCTCTGGCAGAGATGATAGAACTTCTGAACGATCACGGCAGGATCTGTGTGATCACCTTCCATTCCCTGGAGGATCGGATCGTGAAGAATATTTTCAGAGAGCAGGAAAATCCCTGCACCTGTCCCAAGGATTTTCCCGTCTGCGTATGCGGGAAGAAGTCCAAAGGCGTTGTGATAACAAGAAAACCGATTGTTCCGGGAGATATGGAACTGGAGGAAAATAAGCGGTCAAAGAGTTCAAAGCTGCGGGTGTTTGAGCGGAGAATGTAGACCGGTTGGAGGTCAGAAAATGAGCAGAACACAGCAGAGGGGAAATTCCTTCCAGACAAAAACATATATTGACGGAAACACCGTTCGCAGGGTACAATATACCCAGGCTGTCCCCCGGGAGCAGCCGGCAAGACAGACGCGGCCGAAAAAGCGCACTGCCGCAGCGACACGCAAAAACAGAGAACGGGCGCTTCAGATGAATATCGGTTATGTGGCCTTTTTAACAGTGGCAGCAGTAGCCTCTCTGTTTGTATCTGTAAATTACCTGAAACTTCATGCCCAGAGCACCAATTACCGGAATGAGATCACGGCTTTGGAAAGTCAGTACAGCAGTTTAAAGCTTGCCAATGATGAAGACTATGCGCGGACCATCTCTTCCGTTGATCTGGAATATGTGCGCAATGTGGCCATTAACAAGCTGGGAATGGTTTATGCTTCGGCAGGGCAGGTAGTGACCTATCATGACCAGGAAGGCGATTTTGTCAGACAGTATGAAGACGTTCCGGAGGAATAGAGGATTCCGGTGACGGATTCCGATCAGACAGGTGGACAGATTGAGAAAACGAAAAAGAAAACAGAAATTTACAAAAAAAATGCAAGTAAAGCTTATGGCTATATTTGCATTTGTTTTATTGGTTCTTGTGGGATTAAATATCCGGATTGCGTATATCAATATGAAAAGCGGAGATACCTATACCCGCAAGGTTTTATCTCAGAAGCAGTATGACAGCCAGACCATTCCTTACCGGAGGGGAGAGATTCAGGACCGGAACGGAAATGTACTTGCCAGAAGCGAAAAGGTATATAATCTGATTCTGGACTGCTATCAGGTGAATTCCAAGGAAGAATATATCGAGCCCACGATCCGGGCACTGGTTTCCGTCATGGGGGTTGAAGAAGCCACGGCGCGGAATCTGATTACTTCCGAGGAGACGAAGGACAGCCGATATAAGATCCTGCGCAAACAGGTGACCGAGGAGGAAAAGGAAGCTCTGGAGGATTACACGGACACCAGTGTGGAGGGGCTGTCCGCAGAGCAGGTTAAGGAAAAGAGCCGGGTAAAGGGAATCTGGTTTGAGGAGAGTTATCAGAGAGAATATCTGATGGATACGCTGGCCAGCAATGTCATTGGCTTTTCCAACAGCCAGAATCAGGGCGCCTGCGGGGTGGAGGCCTATTACGATGATATTCTGAACGGCACCAATGGACGGGAGTATGGCTATCTGAACACGGATTCGGAGCTGGAGCGGACGGTCATTGAACCCAAGCACGGCAATACCGTGGTGATGACCCTGGATGTGAATATTCAGCAGATTGTGGAGAAATACATTGCGGAGTTTGATGAAGAATACGGAAACGGTCCACACAGCGAAGAAACAGGCGGAAAGGGAAGCAAAAATACCGGCGTGATCGTGATGAACCCCAACAACGGGGAGATTCTGGCCATGGCTACCAATCATGGCTTCGATCTGAACCATCCCCAGGATCTCAGCGGTCTTTATACAGAGAAGGAGCTTGAAAACATGTCGGAGGAGGAGATTTCCGCTGTCCTGAACGATATGTGGTCCAATTTCTGTGTATCTGAGGATTACGAACCGGGTTCTGTTTTTAAGCCGGTGACTGTTTCGGCGGCTCTCGAGTGCGGAGCCCTGGAGGGGGACGAGACCTTTGTCTGTGACGGCGGAGAGTTTGTTACAGATACTCAGATCAACTGTGACAATGTCTATGGGCATGGCACAGAGACCATCAGTGACGCCATCAAGAATTCCTGCAATGATGCGCTGATGCAGATTGCCTTTAAGATGGGTATTGAAAATTTCTGCAAATATCAGGACCTGTTTTATTTTGGCAGCAGAACCGGAATTGATCTGCCCAATGAAAGTACGGGAACGGTCTATTCGCAGAATAAAATGCATGAAGTAGAGCTGGCTACCAGCTCCTTTGGCCAGAGTCTTACCTGCACCATGGTACAGGAGGCGGCGGCTTTCTCTGCAGTGATAAACGGCGGTTATTATTACCGACCCCATGTGGTGCGCCAGATCCGGAATTCAGAAGGCGGCGTGGTGAAAAATATCGATCCGGTGCTCTTAAGACAGCCCATTTCTTCCAGAACTTCCTCCCTTTTGCGGGAATACCTGGAACAGGGTGTTTTAAACGGAACAGGAACCAAGGCCCAGGTTCCGGGGTACCGTGTGGGAGGAAAGACGGGAACGGCTGAGAAGTATCCCCGTGGAAACGGAAAATATCTGGTATCCTTTATCGGTGCCGCGCCCATTGATGATCCCCAGATCGTCGTATACGTGGTAATTGATGAGCCGAATGTGGAGGATCAGGCTTCCGGAGGCTACAGTATGATCCTTGCCAGAAAGATTATGATGGAAGTGCTTCCTTATCTGAATATCCCGCAGACTGAGGAGATTACGGAGGAGCAGCTTTATAATCTGGGTCTGACCTGGGAGGAGGCCCGGGGCGGCAGAATCATCGAGACAGAGGCACCGGAGACCAATCCGGACGGTACACCTGTTGAGGAAGAGACGGAAGAAAAGGATCCCAATAACCTGGGGGATCCGGAGAATCCGGTGGCGCCCAATCCCAATATTCCGGTGCCTCTGGAGGCTACGGATGATGACGGACAGCTTCCCTCTGACGACTATGTGACAGCGGAGGAGATTTTTTCCGAATAAAGAGAATTTACCTGGTGTCAGGAATACCCTCGTAAAAGCGGTGATATATTATAGCAAAGCTTTTGCGAGGGTTTTTGATTGGAAAAAAAGCAGACCCGGGGGAGGCTCCATACCTTTCACAGGAAAAAAATTGTTCTGGTTTTTGCCCTATGCGCAGGAGTGCTGGTGTTTCTGATCGGCAGGCTGGGCAAACTGATGCTGTATGATTCGGAATATTACAGTCAGAAGGCCCGGCAGCTCCATGAACGGGAACGAAAGATCAAGGCAGCCAGAGGGCGGATTCTGGATGCAAAGGGCCAGGTGCTGGCAGATAATAAAGCAGTCTGTACCATCTCGGTGATCCACAGTCAGATCCGGGAACCGGAGCGGGTCATCGAGGTTCTGACCAGAGAGCTTGGAATGGATGAGGACAAGGTGCGCAGGAGAGTGGAGAAAATCAGTTCCATCGAACGGATTCAGACGAATGTGGAGAAGGAAGTCGGAGACCGGATCCGGGAATATAACCTGGCTGGTATTAAGGTGGATGAGGATTTCCGGCGTTACTATCCGTTTGGCGAGCTGGCATCCAAGGTTCTGGGATTTACCGGAAGCGATAATCAGGGGATTGTAGGGCTGGAGGTTCAGTATGACCAGGTCCTTCAGGGGGACCCCGGTCAGATTCTGACCATGACGGATGCCCGGGGAGTGGAGCTGGCAGATACCGGAGAAAGCAGGCAGGAGCCTGTGGACGGGTATGATCTGTACATCAGTCTGGACCGGAATATTCAGGAATATGTTCAGCAGGCAGCATACCGGGTGATGGAGCAGAAACAGGCAGATTCCGTATCCATTCTTCTGATGAACCCGAAAAACGGGGAAATTCTGGCAATGGCGAATGTGCCGGAATTTGATTTAAATGATCCCTTTACGCTTCCGGAGGGGACGGATAGCGGATTAACGGATGCTGAAAAGCAGGACGCGCTGAATCAGATGTGGCGGAACCAGTGTCTGAACGATACCTATGAGCCGGGCTCCACCTTCAAAATTATTACAGCAGCCGCAGGTCTTGAGGAGGGTGTGGTAAGCCTGACGGATACTTTTTCCTGCCCGGGATACAAAATTGTGGAGGATCGGAGAATCCGATGCGCCAAGGTGGCGGGTCATGGAAGCCAGACCTTTGTCCAGGGGGCCATGAATTCCTGCAATCCGGTTTTTATTGAGGTGGGGCTGCGCCTGGGCGTGGATAACATGTATAAATATTTTCAGAAATTCGGCCTGCTGAAAAAAACAGGCATTGATCTGCCGGGTGAGGCCTCCACAATCATGCACAAAAAAGAAAATATGGGCCTGGTGGAGCTGGCGACGGTTTCCTTCGGACAGTCCTTCCAGATCACGCCGGTGCAGCTGGCAGCTACCGTATCTTCCATTATCAACGGCGGGATCCGGGTAACTCCTCATTTCGGCGTGGAGGTGCGCCAGAAGGACGGGACCCTGGTGGAAGTATGTCAGTATCCGGAAGGGGAGCGGATTCTTTCAGAAGAAACTTCGGAAAAGATGCGCTACATTCTGGAACAGGTCGTGGACGGCGGATCCGGGAAAAACGCCTATATTGAGGGCTATCAGATCGGCGGAAAAACAGCCACCTCAGAAACCCTGCCCAGAAGCGCCCATAAATATATTTCTTCTTTTATCGGGTTTGCGCCTGCAGCAGATCCGCAGATTCTGGGACTGTGTGTGATTCGTAATCCCCAGGGCATTTATTACGGCGGAACCGTTGCGGCGCCGGTAATCCGCGATATTTTTGAGAATATTCTGCCTTATCTGGATATTCCCAGTGTACCGACACGTTCATTTTCGAACGAATGACGCAGAATGTTTTTTTCATCCGCTGAATAGACTTGCGCAATGTGTGAAAAAGAATTATACTATATTCATCGTCTGAATGGAAAACAGACGTAACTGTTCAGAACAGGCCGAATCGCTTGCTGATGAGGCCGTAAGAACGTGAATCATGTGTGAGCAAACCCCATCGGCGCAGCCGATTTTCATGGGTTTGCGAATCGTATCTGTGAAGGTACTGAACAGATACAAACAGACAAAAAAACAAAAATGAAACAAACGAGGTGCAGCATGTTATTAGGTACAGAAGTATTGATCCCCCTGCTGGTAGCATTTGCCATCAGCGTGGCTTTAAGTCCCTTTGTGATCCCATTCCTGCGGAAACTGAAAATCGGACAGACCGAGCGGACCGAGGGAGTCCAGTCTCATCTGAAAAAAGCGGGAACCCCCACCATGGGCGGTCTGATTATTCTGATCAGCGTTCTGGTGACCTCCCTTTTCTTCATTGGAAGCTATCCGAATATCATTCCGGTATTGTTTCTGACCCTGGGCTTTGGAATCATCGGATTTCTGGACGATTATCTGAAGGTTGTTCTGAGAAGGTCTGACGGACTGCTTCCGAAGCAGAAAATGCTGGGGCAGATTCTGGTAACCACGGTTTTTCTGGTATATATTCTGGTCAGGGACAACAGCCTTCTTCAGATGCTGATTCCTTTCAGCGGCGGAAAATACTGGGACTGTAAGATTCTTACCATTCCGCTGGTCTATCTTGCGGTGATCGGTACGGTGAACGGTGTGAATTTTACCGATGGTCTGGATGGCCTGGCTACGGGTGTAACGACAATGGTAGCTGTATTTTTCACGGTCGTTTCCATTGCATATAACGGCGGCATTGAACCCATCACTGCTGCGGTGGTGGGAGCACTTCTGGGCTTTCTGCTGTTTAACGTTCATCCGGCCCAGGTTTTTATGGGAGATACCGGTTCTCTGGCCCTGGGCGGTTTTGTGGCAGGCAGCGCCTATATGCTGAAAATGCCCTGGATTATTCTGATTGTGGGATTGGTTTACCTGGTGGAGGTTCTTTCCGTTATGATCCAGGTGACTTATTTTAAAAAGACCGGCGGGAAACGCTTTTTCAAAATGGCACCGATTCATCACCATTTTGAGCTGTGCGGCTGGTCAGAAACCCGGGTAGTGGCTGTCTTTACGGTCATTACTGCTTTGTTGTGTCTTGTAGGCCTGGTTTTCCTTTCTTAAGGATCAGGCCTTTTGGCTTTTGTATTGAAAAAACAGGAGGAAAGACAATGAATCTGAAGGGGAAAAAGGTTTTGGTATTCGGAACGGGAATCAGCGGAATCGGAGCGGCAGGTCTTCTGGAGAAGACCGGTTCCATTCCGGTGCTGTATGACAGCAATGAAAATCTGTCCGAGCAGGATGTGAGGAAAAAGCTTCCGCAGGACAGCCGGGCGGAAGTAATTACGGGAGAGCTGCCCGGGGAGGTACTGGCAGAGCTGGCTCTGGTGGTGCTGAGTCCGGGGGTGCCCACAGATCTGCCCCTGGTGAACAGCATGCGGGAAGCGGGCCTTCCGATCTGGGGCGAAGTGGAGCTGGCTTATGAGAACGGAGCCGGAGACGTGCTGGCGATTACCGGAACCAATGGAAAAACCACCACTACCAGCCTGCTGGGCGAAATTATGAAGCATCATCAGGAGAATACCTTTGTGGTGGGCAACATCGGGACACCTTACACCCAGGAGGCTCTGCATATGAACGAGTCTTCCATTACCGTGGCGGAAATCAGCAGCTTCCAGCTGGAAACCATCGACCGGTTCCGGCCCTGCGTAAGTGCGATTCTGAATATTACGCCGGATCATCTGAACCGTCATCATACGATGGAGGAGTATATCCGGGTCAAAGAACTGATCACGAAAAACCAGGGGCCGAAGGATACCTGTGTTCTGAATTATGAGGATCCCGTTCTGCGGGAATTCGGTGGCAGGCTGTCCTGTCAGGTTCTATTTTTCAGCAGCCTGCATAAACTGGAAAAAGGGCTCTGGATGGAAGGAGAGGAGATCCTTTATGGAGACGGCACCCGTACCGTTTCCGTGATCAATACCTCCGAGCTGAACATTCTGGGCCGTCATAACCATGAAAATGTCATGGCAGCTGTGGGAATGGCGCTTTCCTACGGAATTTCCCTGGAGGAGATCCGCTGTGTGCTGAAGCGCTTTGTGGCGGTGGAGCACCGGATAGAATTTGTATGCGAAAAGAATGGCGTGGCATACTATAATGATTCCAAGGGTACCAACCCGGATGCGGCCATCAAGGGCATTCAGGCCATGAACCGTCCTACGGTACTCATCGGAGGCGGCTATGACAAGGGCTCTGATTTTGAAGAATGGATTCGGGCTTTTGACGGAAAGGTGCGGTATCTGGTACTTTTGGGCCAGACCAGGGAAAAGATTGCCGAGACAGCCAGAAGATGCGGCTTCACGGATATCATTCTGGTGGATACCTTTGAGGAGGCGGTGAAGGTCAGCGCCGAAAAGGCCAGAAGCGGCGATGCGGTTCTCCTCTCGCCGGCCTGTGCGAGCTGGGGAATGTTCCCGAACTATGAAGTCCGGGGAAGGATGTTCAAGGATCTGGTTCGGGCTCTGTAAACGGAAATGTCTGCTGTCCGGGACTTTGGCAGTAATTGAAGGAAGGCTTCTTTGCCGGGCAGTACGATCGATTCGGGGTCCGGGAGAAAAAGGGGGATGCTATGGGCCGGAAGGCTGGAAAGCAGGATATCACACTAATGATACTGGTGATGATTCTGGCTGCTTTTGGCCTGATCACCCTTTACAGTACCAGCGCCTGGAACGGACAGGTGAAATTTCAGGACCCTGCCTATTATTTTAAAAAACAGCTTTTTGCCACGGTGTTGGGAATCGGTGCTATGCTGGTGATTTCCGGGATGGATTATCACATCTTTGAAAAGTATGCGGTTCATGCGTATCTTCTGTCCCTGGTCCTGTCTGCTCTGGTGCTGGTGGCAGGAGATTCCTATAACGGTTCCAAACGCTGGCTTTCTGTGGGTCCTCTGTCTTTTCAGCCGGCGGAGTTTGCCAAGCTGGCGGTGATCTTATTTCTTTCGAGGATGATCAGCAGGCAGGGGGGAAAAAAGAACGGAATTCTTTCCATGATCCGGGTGATGGCTCTGATTCTGCCCATTGTGGGACTGGTGGGGACGAATAACCTGAGCACAGCCATTATTATTCTGGGGATCGGCGTGATTCTGGTTTTTGTATCCAATCCACGCTATCTTCCTTTCATCTGGCTGGGAGGGATCGGCGTCGGCTTTATTGCAGTTTTTCTGGGGATGGAGTCTTATCGGTTGGAGCGTCTTGCCATCTGGCGGGATCCGGAGAGCTATGAAAAGGGCTTTCAGACCATCCAGGGTCTGTATGCCATCGGTTCCGGGGGACTGTTTGGCAGAGGGCTTGGGGGCAGCATCCAGAAGCTGGGATTTGTGCCGGAGGCTCAGAATGATATGATTTTTTCCATCATCTGTGAGGAGCTGGGGCTGGCAGGGGCCTCTCTGCTGATTCTGGTTTTCCTGGTGCTGATCTGGCGTTTTATGGTGATTTCCACGCATGCGCCGGATCTGTTCGGGTCACTGGCTGCCGCCGGGATTATGGCGCATATTGCGATTCAGGTGATTCTGAATGTGGCAGTTGTCACAAACACCATTCCGAACACGGGGATTACGCTTCCTTTTATCAGCTACGGGGGAACCTCTGTGCTTTTTCTGATGGCGGAAATGGGGCTGGCCCTGAGTATCTCCAGACAGCAGAAGCCCATCTGAGCACAGAAAGTCCCGGTGGCAAAACCGGAAGATCTGCATATAATGAGATATAAGGTGTTAGTCCGGGGGAATCTCTTTGGAATGCATGGAACTGACAGGCGGGAGACCCCTTCACGGCAAAGTCCGTGTACAGGGTTCCAAGAATGCGGCCCTGCCCATTCTGGCAGGCGCTGTTTTACACAGGGGCCGGACGATTGTGGATAATTGTCCGGAGATTACGGATGTACGGTGGACTGTACGGATTCTGGAGGAACTGGGCTGCCGGGTCCGATTTGAAGAAAACAGGCTGGAAATTGACAGCAGCTGTCTGCAGAGCTGTCGGATTCCGGGAGAACTCGGGCATCGGATGCGCTCCTCCGTGGTTTTTCTGGGAAGTTTGCTGGGACGCATGAAAACAGCCCGAATTCCCTATCCGGGAGGCTGTACCATTGGAAAACGGCCCGTGGATCTTCATCGGAAAGCCCTGGAAGCGCTGGGCGCGGTGATTACGGAGGAGGAAGGGTATCTGTGTGCCGAAACCTCCGGCATGGAGGGGACGGTTATCCGGTTTCCCTTTCCCAGCGTGGGAGCCACGGAAAACGCGATTCTGGGAGCTGTGCTGGCGCAGGGCAGCACGCAGATTTATGGAGCGGCCATGGAACCGGAGGTGCTGGAGCTCTGCCGGTTCCTGAACGAGAAGGGTGCGCGGATTCTCTGGAAAGGGCAGGGAGAAATCCGGATTGAAGGAGTGAAAAGTCTGCAGGACAGCCGGTTTGTACTGATGCCGGACCGCATTGTGGCGGGGACGTATCTGTTCGGAGCCATTGTATCCAGAGGCAGGATTTTCCTGGAACAGGCCCCGTGTGAAACGATGCAGGAGGTTATCCGTACAGCCAGGCTCATGGGAGCGGAGGCTGAGGCTTCAGCAGGCGGGCTTTGGGTGGATGGAACCAGAGCCTGGAAAAGTCCGGGACAGATCCGCACGGCCCCTTATCCGGGATTTCCCACCGACCTGCAGTCGCCTCTGATGACGGCGGCGGCTCTGGCGCAGGGGGTCACAGTACTGGAGGAACGGATTTTTGAATCCCGGTTTCAGACAGCCCCGCAGCTTCGGAAAATGGGAGCGAAGATTGCCCTGGAGGGCAGAACGGCTGTGGTTGCGGGAACCAGGCGGCTCCATGGGGCACAGGTGGAGGCTTCGGAGCTCCGGGGAGGGGCGGCTCTGGCCCTGGCGGGAACGGCGGCGGAGGGAGTAACCCGGATCCGGCATGTGGAATATATCCAGCGCGGATATGAGGATCTGTGCCGGGATCTGCAGGAGCTGGGGGCAGATGTGAAAATACAGGATGTGGCATCATAAATACAGAATATTACAGGTGATGAAATGAGAGAGATAACATACGGAGGACGAAGAAAACGAAGAAAGCTGATCATTGGCATCCTGGCGGGAATTCTGATCCTGGCAGCCCTGATTGTTTTCGGGCTGTTTCGGGTTCAGGAAGTCGTAATTATTGGGAATGAAAATTTTACTGCAAAGCAGATTCAGCAGGCTGTGATGCAGGACGGACTCTGCAAAAACAGCCTTTATCTGCTTTGGAAGTTTCAGGATAAAGAACGGACGGCGGAGGCGCTGCCTTTTTTAAGCGCTATTGAAGTGGAACTGAAAAATCCTTTCAAGGTTCAGATTCGGGTCTACGAAAAGCCGCAGGTGGGATACCTTCAGGCTCAGGGAAAATATGTCTATTTCGACAAGGATGGTCTGGTGGTGGAGACCTCCGAGAAGATTCATGAAGGAGTTCCGCTGCTGACAGGACTTTCTGTTTCAAAGGTAGAGCTCTATGAAACAATGGAGTTTACGGAAGAGGGAATGCTGGATACGGTTCTGACACTGACCCGCGGACTGAATCAGGAGCAGCTGATTCCGGATGAAATCCGGTTTTCCACCACGGATGAGATTATTCTGATCTTCGGAAAGGTCAAGGCCCTTCTGGGGAAAAGCGATAATCTGGAGGACAAAATTGCTGCTCTGGCATCCATCTATCCCAAAGTGGAGGAAAATACAGGAAATCTGCATATGCAGAATTATTCTCTGGCTGCCCAGACTGTGACCTTCCGTCAGGGAGAGGAGGAGGAAGAGCTCGCTCTGGCCGGCGCAGAAGGCGGCGAAGGCGGAGAGGAAGCCGGAGGAGAAAACACTCAGGAAGCAGGAGAGGAGGGTGCAGACCAGGCGGGACAGGCTGCGAATACGCCGGAAACTCAGGCGCTGGGCGGACGGACTTATCAGGAGTCTGACGGAACCTTTTCCACAGATGCTGACGGAAATACGATCTATACGGATGCTGCGGGCAATACGACTCCAAACTGCAGCCAGTATAACTATACGGATGAGAACGGCGGAATTATCATGGATGGGTACGGATATATCGATCCGTATACCGGCGCCTACATCAATTAAATGATGGGCAGGATTGTGGGGGGCTGCGTCTCAGAGGGACGCATTAAGCACTGATTGCAGCGAAGAGCAGATACGAAGTACGGAAAATTGACGGAAGGCTCATCTGTCGGGCAACGCATGAAACAGAAAACGCGCTGCATTGCAGTTCCTTTCGCTGGGGCAGAGTGCAATGTGCCAAAAATATAGAGGAAATTTCAAAAATAAGCTTGATAAATTCTGTAAAACCCTATATTATATAAGAAATACGGTTAGAATAGTGGGTGTACTGTGCCCAAACTGTAAATAATTGAGATGGTATACAGAGGCGAAGGAGGAAATACCCTTGTTAGAGATTATGACAAACGAGACTGAGTCTGCTGCAAAGATTATTGTAATCGGTGTGGGCGGAGCAGGAAATAATGCTGTAAATAGAATGGTAGATGAAACAATCGGCGGTGTGGAGTTCGTAGGCGTGAATACCGATAAGCAGGCCCTGCAGCTTTGCAAAGCCCCCACAACGATTCAGATTGGTGAGAAACTGACAAAAGGACTTGGCGCAGGCGCGAAACCTCAGATCGGTGAGCAGGCTGCCCAGGAGAACGCAGAGGACTTGAAGCAGGTTATGCAGGGAGCGGATATGGTCTTTGTCACCTGTGGCATGGGCGGCGGTACCGGAACAGGAGCGGCACCCGTTGTTGCAGGACTCGCAAAAGATATGGGTATTCTGACAGTTGGAGTGGTTACCAAACCGTTCCGCTTCGAAGCCAAGACACGCATGAATAATGCTCTTGCAGGGATTGAAAAACTGAAAGAAAACGTGGATACCCTGATCGTGATCCCCAATGACAAGCTTCTGGAGATCGTGGACAGAAGAACTACGATGCCGGAAGCATTGAAGAAAGCGGATGAAGTGCTGCAGCAGGCTGTACAGGGCATTACAGACCTGATCAATATGCCGGCTCTGATTAACCTGGATTTCGCAGATGTACAGACCGTTATGACAGACAAGGGAATCGCTCATATCGGTATTGGACAGGCCAAGGGCGATGACAAAGCAATGGAAGCAGTAAAGCAGGCAGTATCCAGCCCGCTGCTGGAGACGACCATCCAGGGCGCTTCTCACGTTATTATCAATATTTCCGGAGATATCTCCCTGATGGATGCCAACGATGCTGCAAGCTATGTACAGGAACTGGCTGGTGATGACGCAAACATCATCTTTGGTGCGATGTATGATGATACATATGCAGATGAAGCAAGTATCACCGTAATCGCCACAGGTCTGGACAGCGCCACAGCTACCCAGCCGTCAGTGGGCAAGAAGATCGTGCCGGAGTTCAACGGTTATCCGGCCCAGGAGAAGACTTCCACCGTCAGCCCCTTCCAGAAGAGAACCGCTCCCCAGCTTCGGACAGCTCCGGCAGAACCGGCACCGTCCACCTATGGTAAGCTGCGGACACCGGAAAGCAAAGTAAAAGAGCAGGATATCCAGATTCCGGATTTCCTGAGAAGAAGATAAGACAAACCCTCCGGGCAGTGTTTTGCCCGGAGGGTTTTTTTCATACTATTCTGGTTATTGAAAATAGGCTTCTTTTATCTGTTCCACCGGCATTTCCTGTCCGGTCCAGATCCGGAACGCCTCGGCGCCCTGGAACAGGAGCAGATACAGACCATTCAGTACCCGGCACCCGGCCTGCTCGCCCAGCTCCATGAGCCTGGTTTTTCGGGGGTTATAGATGATATCCGATACCACCAGGCCCTCATGGAGCATGGAATGGTCCGGAATCAGGCAGCCTTCCGGATTCGGAGCCATTCCAACGGAAGTGCCGTTTGTAAGAAGCTGGCTGCTGTCAAGGGAGTGCTTCAGCTCTGTGAGATCTTCCAGATCAAAGAGAGAGGCCTGACAGCCGGTATTCCGGTTGATTTCATCGACAAGCTGTTCTCCGCGTTTCCAGGAGCGGGTTCGCCGGTTGAAGATCCGGATCCGGGCGACTCCGTCCAGAGCGGCTTGGACCGCAATGGCACTGGAAGCGCCTCCGGCTCCCAGAAGGGTCATATTTTTTCCAATGATATCAACGCCGGATTCTTTCAGAGACATCATGTAGCCGACGCCGTCTGTATTGTGACCGGTGAGAATTCCGTCATCATTTACAACGGTATTGACAGCTCCGATCATACGGGCAGCGGGCGAAAGACGGTCAGCCAGTTCGCACATTCGTGTTTTGTCGGGCATGGTGCAGTTAAACCCCCGGACACCCAGAACTTTCAGACCTTCCACGGCCGTTTTCAGATCTGCCTCTCCCACGTCAAAGCAGAGATAAACATAATCCAGACCAAGCTGGCGAAACGAGGTATTGTGCATCAAAGGGGAAATGCTGTGAGCCACCGGGCTTCCAAGCAGCCCGGTCAGTTTTGTGTGTCCTGTGATCGGATATTTCATAATTTTCACCTGTTTTCTATAAAAGTATTTTTGTTACACTGTAACGCATTTTCCGGCCTCATGTCAATGAAAACATAGACTTTAGTAATTTCCTGTGGTAAAATATATTCATTAAGCCTTTCAGGCTTCATATCAGCAAGAGCATGTATACAGGCAGGAAAGATACCTGGTTTATGACAAAGATCTGCAAAGCAGATCAGGATAGTTCAGATAAGACAGGAGAGTGGATATGGGAAAGTTACAGGTAAGAAATCTTACGATAGGAGAAGGAAGACCGAAAATCTGTGTTCCGATTGTAGAGACCACGGCGGAGGGGATTCTAAAAGCTGCCAGGGCAGTAAAGGGCCACCCCTGTGATATGATCGAATGGCGGGCAGACTTTTTCGAGGATTATCATGAATGCTGGAAGGTGCGGAAGCTTCTGGAAGAGCTGCGCCTGGAACTTGGAGATATGCCGCTTCTGTACACATTCCGTACACGGGTTGAGGGAGGAAATGCGGCAGTGGATTATGATGAGTATCTTACCCTGAACCATGAAGCCATCACCAGCGGCTGCATTGATCTGGTGGATGTGGAGATCCTGCGGGGAGACGACACGACCTTTCTGGTGGTGGAGGAAGCCCATCAGAATCAGGTATTCGTGGTAGGGTCCAATCACGATTTCCAGGGCACTCCCAAAAAGGAAGCGATTATTATGCGGCTCTGCAGAATGCAGGAACTGGAAGCGGACATCGCAAAGATGGCCGTGATGCCGAAGACGCCCAGAGACGTACTGACCCTTCTGGATGCGACCCTTGCGATGCGGGAGCTTCATAACGAGACACCGGTGGTTACCATGGCCATGGGCCGCCTGGGGCTGATCAGCCGAATGGCGGGAGAATTATTCGGTTCGGCTATTACCTTTGGAACGGTAGGAGAGGCTTCGGCTCCCGGGCAGATTCCTTCAGAAAGCTTGGCACGGGTTCTGGAGCAGCTGTCCCAGATTGAAGAAAGGAGTTAGGCAATATTGGATTCCGCAATGTCGAAATTTGTCGATGAAAAATGGCGGATCCGGCATTCATTCTGACAAAATTCGCACCCCTTGTCCCCTATAATGGATAGTGCTTAGTCCAAGTGCTCCATTTGGGTACAGGGGGTGTTTTGTGTATTACGAGTTTTACATAGACGTTTATTTTACAGAAAACCTGATCCTGGACATCCTGATCCTGCTTCTTACCGGAATTCTGCTCCGGTGCCGTCTGCGTATTCTGCGGCTGCTGGCTGCCGGCCTGCTGGGGAGTGCAGGAGCATGTGTTCCGGTGATCTGCCCTCGATTTCGTACCTGGCCCGCGCTTTTTTTACTGGCTGCGGTTCTTGGAATCTGTATGATGAAGGCCGCTTTCGGCATATCACAGAAGAGGAAAATGGTAAAGGGTATGCTGCTTTTTTACGGGATGGCATATCTGATGGAAGGTATTCTGGAAATACTGGCTTTACAAATCACTCTCCCCGTGATTCTTTCCGGAGCTCTCAGCGTTCTGATCCTCTGGGCATTGGCAGCCCTGTGGAAACGGCTGAGAGAGAAAACGCAGATGATGTATGATGTGACCCTGGTTCTTGGAGGAAAAAGCATTGTGCTGACAGCACTTAAGGACACCGGAAACCGGCTTCGGGATCCCATCGGGAACCGGCCGGTCAGTGTTGGGGATTACACCGTTTTAAACAGGCTGCTGAATCAGACCACACCTGTATTTTTGATCCCGTTTTACAGCATCGGAAATTCCGGAGGCGTTCTTCCGGGATTTACGGCTGACTATATGATTATCAGGGGTGAAAATACGGAAGTGCGGATTGACCGGCCTGTGGTAGCGCTCAGTAAAGAGCCGGTGAGCCAAAAAGGGGAGTATCAGTTGATTTTGTCTCCCTTTCTGGCAGCGTGAGATAGGAGGAGAGAAATGATGATGATAAAAGTAGCAGTTCCAAACCATTTTCAGTTTCGGGTGATTTCAACCATGCCTTCTGCCCTCTGGCATCAGAAACAGAATGAGATTCATTATATCGGAGGGAGCGAGGTGCTGCCTGCACCGCTGACACCGGAGCAGGAGCAGCAGGCGATTCTGGAGCTGGGTACCGGAAAGGACAGTGAGGCGAAATCACTTTTGATCGAACACAACCTGCGGCTGGTCGTTTACATAGCCAAAAAATTTGACAATACCGGAGTCGGTGTGGAGGATCTGATTTCGATCGGAACCATCGGCCTTATAAAGGCCATCAATACCTTCGCACCGGAAAAAAATATTAAGCTGGCCACCTATGCCTCCCGGTGTATAGAAAACGAAATTCTGATGTATCTGCGCAGAAACAGCAAAACTCGATTTGAGGTTTCCATCGATGAACCGCTGAATGTGGACTGGGATGGAAATGAGCTGCTGTTGTCTGATATTCTGGGGACAGACGAGGATGTGATCTATAAGGATATGGAAACAGAGGTGGAGCGGAAGCTTTTAAAAGCGGCCATCGGGAAACTGTCCAAGCGGGAGCAGACCATTGTGAATCTGCGTTTCGGGATCAATTCCAGGGATGGAAAAGAGAAAACACAGAAAGAAGTGGCAGATCTGCTTGGAATTTCACAGTCGTATATTTCCAGGCTGGAGAAAAAAATCATGCGCAGGCTTCGAAAAGAAATCGTCCGTTTTGAGTAGAAACAGAACTTCGTCAAGGCCCTTTATTTTTTATATTTTTTGAGAAACCGCATATTTGAAACCGGAAGTGAGAATCATTTTATTGAAACAGAATTGCACTGCGATTCTCGTAGTCAAAACGATCAGGAGGATTGAAAAATGGCTCTCAACAAAGTGGAAATCTGCGGTGTCAACACGTCCAGGCTGCCGCTTCTGACAAATGAGGAAAAGGAAAAACTCTTTGAACGGATTCAGAAAGGGGATCCGGAGGCCAGGGAGCTGTATATCAAGGGAAATCTGAGACTGGTATTGAGCGTGATCAAGCGGTTCGGCAGCAGCAATGAAAATGCGGATGACCTGTTTCAGATTGGCTGTATCGGGCTGATGAAAGCCATTGATAATTTTGACACATCCTTAAATGTCCGTTTCTCCACCTATGCGGTTCCCATGATTATCGGAGAAATCAGACGCTATCTGCGGGACAATAACAGCATCCGCGTCAGCCGTTCCATGAGGGATACGGCGTATAAGGCAATTTATGCCAGGGAAGGCTACATGAAAAAGCATCTGAAGGAGCCCACCATCAATGAAATTGCCGAGGAGATCGGAATTGCCAAGGAGGAGATTGTTCAGGCCATGGATGCTATCCAGACGCCCATGAGTCTCTATGACCCGGTCTATACGGAAGGCGGGGATACGCTTTATGTGATGGATCAGATCAGTGACAAAAAAAATAAAGAGGAAAACTGGGTGGAGGTTATCGCTCTGAACGAAGCGGTGAAAAAACTTTCGGAAAGAGAGCGGCACATTATTGAGCTGCGGTTTTATGAAGGGAAGACGCAGATGGAGGTGGCTGCGGAGGTTGGGATTTCTCAGGCCCAGGTAAGCAGGCTGGAAAAAAATGCTCTGAAAGAGCTGAAAAGTTATTTGCGGTGAAAAAATCCGGGTATTGCCAAAACGTGTGAGAATATGTTATAATGTAATAGAAATTTAACAAAAATGTAAAAAGTAAAAAACACAAAGGGGGAACTTATGGAAAAGAAACGCTCAGTATGGGGGATTCTGGGGATTCTGTTTTTGGTCCTGTGCCTGTTTGGTACGTCTGCCAGGGTTTTTGCGGCCACGGATTTTAACCTGATTCAGGCTGTGGATCGGAAGCCTGTGCGGACGGGAACCTGGCATGAGGATGAGAACGGACGCTATTTCCAGTATACCAATGGCAAATACCCGAAAAAGGTGTGGCTGAAAATCGAAGGAAAGTATTATTATTTTAATGGAAGCGGCTATGCGAAAGCAGGCTGGGTTTGTTTTAAGGGGAACCGTTATTTTCTTTCCAGAAGAAGCAATCGTTATGGTCAGCTCTTGCTGGGGTTTCAGAAAATCGGCGGAAATACGTATCATTTTTCCAAAAAGACCGCTCAGATGTCCTTTGGCTGGCAGCTGATCAGCAAAAAGTGGTATCATTTTGATGAGACCACCGGTATTATGGATAAAAATGTCTGGGTTGATGGAAAATACCTGAAGGCTGACGGCTCCATGGCCGTGAACTGCTGGGTCGGCACTCAGTATGTCGGTGAGGACGGGATGGCAGTGCCGGAAGCGGCAGCACAGGGAAAGCTGATTTTTGTGGGAGATTCCAGAACAGTTGGAATGAAGGAGAGCGTGGGAGGAAAGGCTGTTTATATCGCGGCCGGCGGAGAGGGATATGAGTGGTTTCTTTCCACAGGACTTCCGAAGCTGGAAAAGCAGCTGGCAAAATATCCGCTTTCCCGGGTTGTACTGAATCTCGGAGTCAATGATCTGGGCAATGTGGCGGATTATTGTGCCTGCTACCGGGAACTGATGAAAAAATATCCGGATGTCAGCTTCTATATTTTGTCTGTGAATCCGATGGAAACCAAGAAGAGCAGCGTCTGGAACGCAACGAACAAAATGATCCGGTCCTTTAACAAAATCATGAGAACGGCATTCCCGGAGAATTATCTGGACTGTTACGCAGAACTGGTGAATACGGGATTCAAAACGGTGGATGGTCTCCATTATACAGTGGATACATACCGGAAGATTTATAATTTTGTTGTGAAGGCAATTTCGTGAAAAGAACAGGCGCCAAACTGGCGCCTGTTCTTTTCACGGGTAACTCATTTACTGAGCTGTTCCTGGGTTATTCTCTGAAATCAAAAAGATTTTTAACCGGTACATTCAGGGCATCGGCGATATCGAAAAGCTTCTCCAGGGAAAGGGAGGTGGGCATATTCGGAGCCTCCAGCGTACTGATATGTGTCCGGCTCAAGTTCACGGTTTCGGCCAGCTGCAGCTGTGTCATACCCCTCAGCTTCCGGTAATAAGCGATGGTCAACCCAAGCTCACGGTAACGATTTAAGTGTTTTGAAGTTTTGTCGTTTTTTTCGTTCATCTGACTCATTCCATTCCTCTGTTTTTCATTTTTCCGGCAGCCCGTGGACGGCAGGAAATGTTACTATTAAGTTTAGTATGTTCCGACAAAAAACGAAACAAAATAAAAAAAGATATTTGCTAAAAATAATCTGGCATTTGGGATGATAACAGAGAAAGAAAAAACAGAAGGCAGAATCAGGGAAGATTGGTCTTTTTAAAACGGACGAAGTCGAAGCATTCCTTCTTCGCATTGTCCGGCAGGGAACGGTAGAGAGACAAAAGCTGGACTTCATCCATGGACATGGAAGGAGACAGCTTTTCTGCTGCTGCGGCGCTGAGGTTCAGGTCGGTACCGCGAACCAGGTCATCCAGGGAAATACCGTAAAAATCGGCAATGTCCACAACCAGCTCTAGAGGCGGAGTCCGTTTCCCAACTTCGTAATTGGAATAGGTGGGGCGTTCAATATTAAGCTGGGAGCTGACATAGTCCTGGGTGTAGCGGTTGAATTCCCGCAGTTCTTTTAAATGTTGCGCAAGTGTTAAGGCTGCCATAAAGTACCTCCGGAATATTGGGGATATTATAGCAAGTTCCCTTCTAAATAAGTGGAAAAGCGACAAAGTGAAACAAATTGGAAGATGAGTAGCAACAAAATGTTGCAATAATACAGGCTAGAGTGGTAAAATAGGAACAGGAGGGATCGAAGTATGAAATTATTAAATTTTGGTATGAAATACCGCAGAAGCAGGAATCCCATTTTGCGTTTTCTGGCTTTTGTCTGTCTGACCATCGTAAAAAGACAGACACAGAAAATGGAAGAAGAGGCGGAAAAAGCGGAAATTGATTTTTCTGACTGCGGCCCCAGCGCAGAGGAAATGCTGCAGATGGCCATTCGGGCTTCTGAGGGAAAAAAAACGGAGCAATAAAGAGGAAAGCCGCGGACTACAGAGGCCTGCGGCTTAAAGAGCTGTTATGATATTCGGGAGAGAGCGTGACATCCTCCCCGAACCATGGGGGAGGCAGGAAAGCCTTTGCTGCTTCCACGGTTGGAAATTCCACTTCGGCCAGTATCATTCCCCGGAAGCAGCCCTGAAAAAGATCCAGCTCCACGGTAAGTCCGTCCTCCAGGGGAATCAGATAACGACGTTTTTCGATCACGTTCCCGTCTGCCTTTTTTTTCAGATGCAGGTAGGCTTCTTCGGTAAGAGGAAGATTGTATTCTTCCCTTGCCATCATTCCTTTTCCTTTATAAGTCAGAATATAATCCTGATCCTGTCTGCGGATCCGGATCACGGGTTCCGTACACAGATATGCCTGTTCGATCTGGTGAAAAGCGTAGGATTCCAGATTGTCGGGCAGGCTTTTTATGAGAAATTTACGTTCAATTTCCATATAAAATGAAAGACTCCTTTCTGAATGAGACTGTGAGTTCCCTTTCAGACAGTTTAACACGTTTGCGCAGAACTGTGAACAGGAAAATTTCATGGGAATTTACTGGCTTTTTCTACGGAGATTTGTTAGAATAGCAGATGAAAAAATATGAGCAGGGGGTTCGGGGTGAACCCCTTCGGAATGAGGAGAAATGGACATGACTGAGATTTATGTTTTTTTTGCGGATGGATTTGAAGAAATCGAAGGTCTGACTGTGGTGGATCTTTTGCGCCGGGCCTCACAGAAAGTACGGATGGTTTCCATAAACGACAGCCTTCGGGTGACAGGCGCCCATGGGATTTCCATTGAAGCGGATCTGAAGCTGGATCAGGTTTCGGAAAAGCCGGGGGATTTTCTGGTACTTCCGGGCGGAATGCCGGGGACCCGAAATCTGGGGGCCTGCCGGGAGCTGACAGAAAAACTGGTTCATGCTGCAGAGAAGGCGATTCATGTGGCGGCTATCTGCGCAGCCCCCAGTGTTCTTGGAGATCTGGGGCTTCTGAAGGGAAAGCAGGCCGTCTGCTATCCGGGGTTTGAGGAACGCCTGACCGGTGCCAAGGTGCTGGAGGTGCCGGTTGTGACAGACGGAAACGTGACAACCAGCCGTGGAATGGGGACTGCCATCCCCTTTGGACTGGAACTGATTCGTCTGCTTTCGGGGAAAGAAGAAGCCGATCGGATTGGCTGCAGCATACTTTATCAGTAAGAGGAAAAGAGGGAGCCGATGATGTGGACAAGATATGAGCTGAAGCAGCGCTCGAAGGAGCTGCTTCGAAAATGTTACTGGGCAGCAGTGGCTGTCTGCCTGATTGCCGGGATTCTGGGAGGAAGCTACAGCTCCGGCGGCAGCAGCTCAGAGAACGGGAAGACAGAGATACGGGTTGTGACTCCGGAAACAGATCACGGAGATTATTCCGGACCGGTCCGCCGGGCTGTCAGCGCGCTGGTGGGCAGCGTGACCGGGCTGATTTTTCTGACGATGGGTATGATTGTTGCGGTTATCGGACTGCTGGTGAAAATTCTGGTGGGCAATCCCATGGAAGTGGGAAAACAGTATTTCTTTCTGAAGGCGCAGATAGGCCGGCCGTCTGTCGGGGATCTTCTGTACGCTTTCCGGAACGGCCGATACGGTAATGTTGTCATTACCACCTTCCTGCAGAAAATAAAGATTTTTCTGTGGTCTCTGCTTCTGGTTGTGCCGGGGATTGTGAAATCCTACGAATACTACCTGGTACCCTATATTCTGGCGGAGAATCCGGAACTGGAGCAGTCCAGGATTTTCGAACTGAGCAGGGAGATGATGGATGGACAGAAAATGGAAGCATTCCTGCTGGATCTGTCCTTCCTGCCCTGGATGCTTCTGGGGGCTGTGACCTGCAATCTGTCAAATGTTCTGTGGACGGCACCCTATATGGCAGGGACGAAGGCGGAACTGTACGCAGTGCTGCGGATGGACGCGATTCAGAGGGGGATCACAAATACCTATGAGCTTCCTGGCTGTTTCTGAGACATTCGGTTCCGAAAAGTTCGTTACTATTCAGCCTTTCAGGCTTCATAGCAACAAAAGCATGCACACAGGATGCGTTCTGTGTTGGGAACTGTGAAAAAAGTAGTGGCATTTTGGAAAAGCTTGTGATATACTATTACAATGACTGTAAGTATGGACAGTCCTGAGACTGATTCATACAGCGGCAAAAGAATATCAGACAGGCCGTTTCCATAGAAGAATCAAGGAGGAATTGGGAAACATGAGTTTACAGGTCGAGAAATTAGAGAAAAACATGGCAAGGCTTACCATTGAAGCTTCTGCTGAAGAATTCGAAAGTGCAGTACAGAAGGCATATCTGAAAAACAAATCCAGAATCAACCTTCCGGGCTTCCGTAAAGGGAAAGCACCGCGCGCCATGATTGAGAAAATGTATGGAAAGGGAATTTTCTACGAAGATGCGGCAAATGCCCTGATTCCTGAAGCATACAATAAAGCACTGGAGGAGTGCGAGCTGGAGATCGTATCTCAGCCGGAGATTTCCGTTACCCAGATCGAATCAGGAAAGCCCTTTATCTTTACGGCAGAGGTAGCTGTGAAGCCGGAAGTAACCCTGGGTGAGTATAAGGGTGTGGAAGTTCCGAAGAAAGAAGTGGAAGTAACGGACGAAGAAGTTCAGGCAGAGGTGGATAAGGAGAGAGAAAAGAACTCCAGAACCATTGATGTGGATGACAGAGCAGTGGAAAACGGCGATATCATCAAACTGGATTTTGACGGTTCCGTTGACGGGGTTCCCTTCCAGGGCGGCAAATCCGAAAACTATGAGCTGACCGTAGGCAGCGGAAGCTTTATTCCGGGCTTTGAAGAGCAACTGGTAGGCGCGAAGATCGGGGAAGAGCTGGATGTTAATGTAACCTTCCCGGAGGATTACCATGCTGAGGATCTGGCAGGCAAGGCAGCCGTATTCAAATGCAAGGTGAATGAGATTAAGGTGAAAGAGCTGCCGGAAGCAGACGATGAGTTCGCCCAGGAAGTATCTGAGTTCAATACACTGGAGGAATATAAGGCAGATATCCGTACCAAGCTTCTGGAAAGAAAAGAAAGAGAAGCCAAGAACGAGAAGACCAATGCCGTTATTGAAAAGATTGTAGAAAACGCTGAGATGGAAATTCCGGAGCCGATGGTAGAAGGACAGATCCGCAACATGATCGAGGACTTCTCCAGAAGAATGCAGTCTCAGGGACTGACCATGGAACAGTATTTCCAGTTTACGGGAATGGATGCAGAAAAGATGAAAGAGCAGATGAGACCGGAAGCTCTGAAGCGTATCGAGAACAGCCTGGTACTGGAAGCAGTTGCAAAAGCGGAGAATATCGAAATTTCTGAAGAGAAGATTGACGAAGAGATCGCGAAGATGGCAGAAGCCTACAAGATGGAAGTTGAAAAACTGAAAGAGCTGATGGGCGATTATGAGAGAGATCAGATGAGAAAAGATCTGGCGATCCAGGCAGCCGTTGATCTGGTAAGAGACGCAGCGAAGGAAGTATAAGCAGCGAATACAGGGCATCAGAGAGGAGAGTCATCATGAGCTTAGTACCTTATGTCATTGAACAGACAAGCCGTGGCGAGAGATCCTACGACATTTATTCACGTTTATTAAAGGACAGAATCATTTTCCTCGGGGAGGAAGTCAACGATGTGAGCGCGAACCTGATTGTTGCGCAGCTTCTGTTTCTGGAATCTGAGGATCCGGGTAAGGATATTCATCTGTATATCAACAGTCCGGGCGGTTCTGTCAGTGCCGGATGGGCGATTTATGACACCATGCATTATATCAAATGCGACGTATCCACGATCTGTATGGGTATGGCTGCCAGCATGGGTGCCTTTTTGCTGGCCGGCGGAACGAAAGGCAAGCGTCTGGCTCTGCCCAACGCGGAGATTATGATTCATCAGCCCTCCGGCGGAGCGCAGGGACAGGCCAGCGACATTAAAATTGTAGCAGACAAGATTCTGGACACCAGAAGAAAGCTGAACCAGCATCTGGCAGCGAATACCGGTCAGCCGCTGGAGGTTATCGAGAGAGATACCGAGCGTGACAATTATATGAGCGCAGAGGAAGCGCTTGCTTATGGTATTATTGATAAAGTAATTACGAGCCGATAAAAACACATGAGGGGACTGTTGCGTTTGAAACGCGGCAGCCCCTTACTGTTACGTTGAACGCAGATCAGGAACGGCCGGTGCCGCTGGCGCGTCAACGGCTGCAGGAGTCCTTCGGGGACCAGGAAATGTATAGCTGTGAGGTAGAAAAATGGCAGGAAAATCCCAAGAGCATAAAGTAAGATGTTCTTTTTGTAATAAATCAGAGGATCAGGTGCGCAAGCTGATCGCAGGACCGGAAGGGGTCTATATCTGCGATGAGTGTATTGAGATCTGTGCGGAGATCGTGGAGGAAGAGCTGGATGAGGATTATGAGATTGACAGTGAGACCGGCATCAACCTGATCAAGCCCCGGGAGATCAAGACATTTCTGGACGATTACGTCATTGGACAGGAGGATGCCAAGAAAGCCCTGGCAGTGGCTGTTTACAACCATTATAAGCGGATCACCGCAGGCAGGAACCTGGGCGTGGAGCTGCAGAAGAGCAATATCCTGATGCTGGGTCCCACCGGTTCCGGGAAGACGCTTCTGGCCCAGACGCTGGCCAGACTTCTGAACGTTCCTTTTGCCATTGCGGATGCTACGGCGCTGACAGAGGCCGGGTACGTGGGCGAGGATGTGGAAAATATTCTTCTGAAGATCATTCAGGCTGCGGATTATGATATCAAGCGCGCTGAATACGGGATTATCTATATTGATGAGTTTGATAAAATCACCCGGAAGTCCGAGAATGCTTCCATTACACGGGATGTATCCGGAGAAGGTGTTCAGCAGGCTCTCCTGAAAATTCTGGAGGGTACGGTGGCCAGTGTCCCGCCCCAGGGAGGCAGAAAGCATCCCCATCAGGAGCTGCTTCAGATTGATACCACGAATATTCTGTTTATCTGCGGAGGCGCTTTTGAGGGACTGGATAAGATTATTGAGAGCCGTCTGGATACCAAGGCCATCGGCTTCAATACCGTGCTCACCGATAAACGGGAGCGCAATGTGGGTGAGGTGCTGAAGCAGGTGCTTCCCCAGGATTTTGTGAAATTCGGTATGATTCCGGAGATCATCGGTCGTGTGCCGGTGGTGGTTTCTCTGGATGCACTGGATAAGGAAACACTGATCCGGATTCTGCAGGAACCGAAGAATTCCATTATCAAACAGTATAAAAAGCTGTTTGAACTGGACGGCGTGGATCTGGAATTTGAGGATGCGGCCATTGAGGCCATAGCAGATAAATCTCTGGCCAGAAAAACAGGTGCCAGAGGCCTTCGTTCCATCCTGGAGACTTCCATGATGGATCTGATGTACAACATTCCTTCGGAGGAAAATGTGGAGAGCTGCATTGTGACGGAGGATGTGATTGACGGAATCGGAGATCCGGTTCTTGGTTACCGGGAAAAGCTTCCTGTGACCACACGGAAGAAAAAAGGGTTTAAAGAAATTGAGGAAACTGCATGAGTGAACTGATAAGAAATATCCCTCTGGTGGCTCTGCGGGGCATGACGATTCTCCCGTCCATGGTGATTCATTTTGATATCAGCCGGAAACGGTCGATTCAGGCTGTGGAGAAGGCCATGCTGCAGGACCAGAAGATTCTGGTGATTGCCCAGAGGGATCCGGAAGTGAATGAGCCGGAGATGAAGGATTTATACCGGGTCGGAACCATTGCCCTGGTCAAACAGGTGATGAAACTTCCGAAAAATATTTTCCGGGTTCTGGTGGAAGGCGTGGAGCGTGCAGAGCTTACTGCCTTGTCGGAGGAGGACGGATGCCTGTGGGCGGAGGCCATGACCTTCGAGGAGGAAAAGGGCTGTGATCTGGATGAGCGGAGCCAGGAAGCCATGGCCCGGGGACTGAAGGATATTTTTGCGGAATATGCCAGAATCCATCCGAAAATCAGCAAGGAACTGCTGGGCCAGATGCTGGAAATCAATGATCTGAGCAGTCTGGTGGATCAGATCTGTATCAATATTCCTTTATATTATGAACAGAAGCAGCGGCTTCTGGAGGCTGTTTCCCTGACAGACCGGTTTGATCTGCTCTGTGTTGTTCTGGCCAATGAAGTGGAGGTCATGAAGATCAAGGCGGATATTCAGGAAAAGGTCAAGGCACGGATTGATAAAAACCAGAAAGAATACATTCTCCGGGAGCAGCTGAAGCTGATCCGGGAGGAGCTTGGCGAGGACAACACCGTAAGTGATGCGGATCATTATCAGGAGGAGCTGAAAAAGCTTCAGGCCAGTCCGGAGGTGAAGGAACGGATCGCCAAGGAGATTACCCGTTTTAAGAGCGTTGGAAACAACTCTTCCGAGAGTACCGTGATCCGGGGCTATATCGAGACGCTTCTGGAGCTTCCCTGGGATCGGGTTTCCGAGGATAACGGGGATCTTCAGAATGCGAAGGAGATTCTGGAGGCAGATCACTATGGACTGGAGAAGGTGAAGGAGCGGATTCTGGAATTCCTGGCAGTCCGGAATCTGACGAAAAAAGGGGAAAGTCCCATTCTCTGCCTGGTGGGGCCGCCGGGAACCGGGAAGACCTCCATTGCGAAGTCCATTGCCCGGGCACTGAACAAAAAGTATGTCCGCATCTGCCTGGGCGGTGTGCGGGATGAAGCGGAGATCCGCGGACACCGGCGCACCTATGTGGGTGCCATGCCGGGGCGCATTGCCAATGGCATGAAGATGGCAGGGGTGAAAAATCCGCTGATGCTTCTGGATGAGATTGATAAAGTCAGCAGTGATTACAAGGGGGACACGTCCTCTGCTCTGCTGGAGGTACTGGATTCGGAGCAGAACAGCAGATTTCGGGATCATTATGTGGAGATTCCGCTGGATTTGTCTGAGGTTCTGTTCATCGCCACAGCCAATGACGTTCAGACCATTCCCAGACCTCTGCTGGACCGGATGGAGCTGATTGAGATTTCCAGCTATACGGAAAATGAGAAGCTGCATATCGCAAAGGAGCATCTTCTGCAGAAACAGATTGAGGCAAACGGCCTGGAGGGCTATCAGTTCAGTATCAGCGACGGCGCTCTCCGGAAAACCATCAGTGCCTATACAAAGGAAGCGGGTGTCCGGAATCTGGAGCGGAAGCTGGGACAGATCTGCCGGAAAGCAGCCAGAGAGCTTCTGGAAGGTGATAAGAAGAGCCTGAAGATTACGGAGAATAACCTGGAGAAGTATCTGGGGAGAGAGCGTTATACGGTCAACCGTCTGAATAAAGAAAATGAAATCGGGATTGTCCGCGGCCTGGCCTGGACCAGTGTGGGCGGAGATACGCTGGAGATTGAAGTGAATGTTATGCCCGGAAAGGGTGAGATCATGCTCACCGGACAGCTCGGTGACGTGATGAAGGAATCCGCCAAGGCGGGGATCAGTTACATCCGCTCAGTCAGTAGAGCCTACGAGATTCCGGATGATTTCTTCAAGGAAAAGGACATCCATATCCATATTCCGGAGGGAGCCGTTCCCAAAGACGGACCTTCTGCCGGGATTACCATGGCAACGGCCATGCTTTCCGCCATTACCCGGATTCCGGTGCGGGCGGATATCGCCATGACAGGTGAGATTACTCTCCGTGGACGGGTTCTGCCCATCGGAGGCCTGAAGGAGAAGCTTCTGGCGGCGAAAAATGCCGGGATGCGCACCGTTCTGGTACCCCTGAAAAACAAGCCTGATGTGGAGGAAATTTCTGGTGAAATCAAAAAAGGACTGGAAATTCTCTTTGTGGAGCACATGGATGAGGTGCTTCAGGCTGCACTTGTAAAGGAAAAACCATGATAATCAAAAATGTTTCTCTGGAGACGGTATGCGGAATTACCAGTACGCTGCCGAAAAATCTCTGCATGGAAGTGGCCTTTGCAGGGAAATCCAATGTGGGGAAATCTTCCCTGATCAATGCGCTGATGAACCGGAAAGCACTGGCCAGAACCAGTGCCCAGCCCGGGAAAACCCAGACCATCAATTTCTATAACGTCAATGATGCGGTGTATCTGGTGGACCTGCCCGGCTATGGGTACGCGAAGGTATCCCAGGAGGCCAAGGAGCAGTGGGGAAAGCTGATCGAGCGTTATCTGCATGGCTCGAAACAGCTGAAAGCGGTGTTTTTGCTTATTGATATCCGCCATGACCCCTCCGCCAACGACAAGCAGATGTATGACTGGATTCTCTACAATGGTTTTGAACCCATTATCGTTGCCACAAAGCTGGATAAGCTGAAGCGAAGCCAGGTGGCAAAACAGGTGAAGGCGGTAAAGACCGGTCTTCAGGTACGGCCCGGGACCATTGTGATTCCTTTTTCCGCAGAGACGAAGCAGGGACGGGAGGAGATTTGGACCCTGATTGATTCCCTGCTGGAGAAGGGGGATGCTTCGAAAGGGACCCAAAGTCCGGAAGGCAGCGAGTAAACGGGAACTCTGACAGAAAACACAGACTCTGTCGGAACGGTGCCGGATGTGGAAATTTTCGATGCCCTCTTGACAAACCCGGGAAAATTGTCTATCATAACCACTATACGAAAAAGGTAGTGAGAAAGAGGAGTACATTGACCGCCCCCTCAGAGAGGACAGTTCACCGGCTGAAAGGCTGTTCGGGAAGGCATCGATGGAAGGTAGCTTTTGAACCGGGAAGCTGAACACCGTGGAGCTGCGGCAGGGATTTCTGCCGGCAGAAGAGACGGGAGAACAGTAGGCTTTCCCGTCTGATCCCCGTTATCGGATCATGAGAGATGTACGCCGGGAGAGCTGTTTACTGCAGATATCCGCGTATAAGACAAGGTGGTACCGCGAGACATTCGCCCTTTGTGCAGAGATGCACAGAGGGCTTTTTTCTGTTACAGAAGTGGCGGCTGAATTCGTACCTCTGGAATAGGAAAAAGCCCTCCGGGCAGGATATTTTCGGACCGCAGAAGAGAGCAAAAAGACTGACAAAGCGAGAAGGAGAAAAACCATGAGCAAAGAACTGGCAAAAACCTATGACCCCAAGGGCCTGGAAGAGCGTCTTTACCAGAAATGGCTGGACAAGAAATATTTTCACGCGGAGGTTGACCGCAGCAAGAAACCCTTCACCATCGTGATGCCCCCGCCAAACGTTACCGGGCAGCTTCACATGGGCCATGCCCTGGACAACACCATGCAGGACATTCTGATCCGTTATAAGAGGATGCAGGGCTACAATGCTCTGTGGCAGCCGGGAACGGATCACGCAGCCATTGCCACGGAAGTTAAAGTGATTAACAAGCTGAAGGAACAGGGCATCGATAAAGAAGACATCGGCAGAGAAGAGTTTCTGAAGCATGCCTGGGCCTGGAAGGAAGAGTACGGTTCCCGGATTATCAATCAGCTGAAAAAGCTGGGTTCCTCCGCTGACTGGGACAGAGAGCGCTTTACCATGGATGAGGGCTGTTCCAAGGCAGTGGAAGAAGTGTTTATCCGCCTGTATGAGAAAGGCTATATTTACAAGGGCTCCCGGATTGTCAACTGGTGCCCGGTATGTCAGACCTCCATTTCCGATGCGGAAGTTGAACATGTGGATCAGGATGGATTTTTCTGGCATATTAATTATCCCATTGTGGGAGAAGAGGGCAAATTCGTAGAAATTGCCACTACCCGTCCGGAAACGCTGCTGGGTGATACGGCTGTCGCAGTGAACCCCGATGATGAGCGTTACCAG
>JAXEJQ010000006.1:0-12770 GCA_034101475.1 Candidatus Limivivens sp. | reverse complement strand
CATCCGTTATAATCTGCTGTTTGAACGTTTCCTGAATCCGGAGCGTGTCTCCATGCCGGATATTGACGTGGATTTCTGCTTCGAAAGAAGGCAGGAAGTGATTGATTATGTGGTGCGCAAATATGGGAAGGACCGGGTGGTGCAGATCGTTACCTTCGGTACCCTGGCTGCCCGGGGTGTGATCCGGGATGTGGGGCGTGTGATGGACCTGCCCTATGCCATGGTGGATTCCATTGCGAAGATGGTGCCGTCAGAGCTGAATATTACCATTGACAAGGCATTGAAGGCCAATTCGGATCTGAAGCAGCTTTATGAAACGGATGAGCAGGTGAAAAAGCTCATTGATATGTCCAAACGGCTGGAGGGCCTGCCCAGGCATACGTCCATGCATGCGGCCGGTGTGGTGATCAGCCAGAAGTCTGTGGATGAGTATGTTCCGCTGTCCAGGGCCGGAGATGGTTCGATTACGACCCAGTTTACCATGACCACACTGGAGGAACTGGGACTTCTGAAAATGGATTTCCTGGGGCTGCGAACTCTGACCGTGATTCAGAATGCCGTGCGGCTGGCAGAGAAAAGCTCCGGAAAAACCATTGACATTGATCAGATTGATTACGATGACAAGGCGGTTCTGGATTCCATCGGTACCGGAAAGACCGAGGGTGTTTTCCAGCTGGAGAGTGCGGGGATGAAGAGCTTCATGAAGGAACTGAAGCCTCAGAGCCTGGAGGATATCATCGCCGGAATTTCCCTTTACCGGCCGGGGCCCATGGATTTTATTCCCCAGTATATCCGGGGAAAGAACAATCCTCAGACCATTCATTATGACTGTCCTCAGCTGGAGCCGATTCTGGAGCCTACTTACGGCTGTATCGTTTACCAGGAGCAGGTAATGCAGATTGTCCGGGATCTGGGCGGCTATACCCTGGGACGGAGCGACCTGGTACGCCGTGCCATGTCAAAAAAGAAAGCCGCAGTCATGGAAAAGGAACGTCAGAATTTCGTCTATGGAAATCCGGAGGAAGGGGTGCCGGGCTGTATTGCCAGGGGCATTGACGAAAAGATTGCCAACAAAATTTATGACGATATGACGGATTTTGCCAAATATGCGTTTAATAAATCCCATGCGGCGGCCTATGCGGTGGTATCCTATCAGACCGCTTATCTGAAATATTATTATCCGGTGGAATTCATGGCAGCACTGATGACTTCGGTGATTGACAATCCCCCCAAGGTGGCAGAGTATATTCTGACCTGCCGGCAAATGGGAATCGGAATTCTGCCTCCGGATGTGAATCAGGGAGATGTGGGATTTTCTGTGGATGGAAAAGGGATTCGTTACGGTCTGTCTGCCATCAAAAGCATCGGCAGGCCGGTGATCCAGGGGCTGGTGGAGGAACGGGAGGCCAGAGGGCCGTTCCGGACCCTGCAGGATTTTATTGAACGGATTCCGGCCAGGGACCGGAATAAACGGGTGATCGAGAACTTTATCAAAGCGGGAGCGCTGGACGGCCTGCCCGGTACCAGAAAGCAGCATATGATGGTTTATATCCAGATTCTGGATTCCATCAATCAGGAAAAGAAAAATACCATGGCCGGCCAGATGACTCTGTTTGATTTCGTTGGAGAGGAAGAAAAACAGAATTTTATGATCAAAATGCCGGATGTGGGCGAGTACGACAAGGAGCAGCTTCTGGCTTTTGAAAAAGAGGTACTGGGTGTTTACATCAGCGGCCATCCACTGGAAAAGTACGAAAACCTGTGGAGGAAAAATATTTCCGCTGTAACCTCGGATTTTATGCTGGATGAGGAAACCGGTGCTTCCAGAGTGCAGGACGGGGAAAAGGCAGTTCTGGGAGGTATGATTACCGCCAGGACCATCAAGCACACAAAAACCGGCAAAACCATGGCTTTTCTGACTCTGGAGGATCTGGTGGGCACGGCGGAAATTGTCGTATTTCCCAGAGATTATGAGAACAACCGGGCACTTCTTGAGATGGACAATAAGGTTTTTATCCAGGGAAGGGTATCCACAGAGGATGACCGGCCCAGCAAGCTGATCTGTGAAAAGGTATGGGCCTTCGAGGAGGTTCCCCGGGAGCTCTGGATTCAGTTTCCCACCCTGGAAAGCTTCCAGAGCCGGGAACGGGAGCTTTATGATATTCTGCGTTCTTCCGACGGACGGGACAGAGTCGTGATTTACCTGAAGGAACCCAAGGCAGTGAAGCGTCTGGCGGGCAACTGGGATATCCGGATTGACGAAAAGCTGGTTTGTGAAATTGGCGGGAAATTCGGGCCTGAGAACGTAAAAGTTGTAGAAAAGTCTATTGAAAAACTTGGAAAAATGCATTAGAATGAAAAAGGTATGAGATACTCTAAACGACAAGGACGATTCAGGACGATAAGAACCTAATGGAGGTAAGAAACATGGCTAAAGAAGTAAAAACAATTGGAGTATTGACGAGCGGCGGCGATGCCCCTGGCATGAATGCTGCGATCCGTGCGGTTGTTCGGAGCGCGATTGCAAAGGGACTGAATGTAAAAGGAATTCAGAAGGGATATAACGGCCTGTTAAACGAGGAAATCATAGATCTGAAAGCAAGAGACGTATCTGATACGATTGCCAGAGGAGGCACCATTCTGTATACTGCCAGATGTGCGGAATTCCGGACTCCGGAGGGACAGCAGAGAGGTGCGGAAGTCTGCAGGAAGCACGGCATCGACGGCATGGTTGTCATCGGCGGCGACGGTTCCTTCCAGGGAGCTCAGAAGCTGGCAGCCCATGGAATCAATACCATCGGCCTTCCGGGAACCATTGACCTGGATATCGCATGTACCGAATACACCATCGGTTTTGACACGGCAGTCAATACTGCCATGGAAGCCATTGATAAAGTACGTGATACTTCCACCTCCCATGAGCGCTGCAGCATTATTGAGGTAATGGGCCGGAATGCCGGTTATATTGCGCTGTGGTGCGGCATTGCAAACGGCGCGGAGGATATTCTTCTTCCGGAGCGTTACGATTATGACGAGCAGAAGCTCATTAATAATATTATTGCCACCAGAAAACGCGGCAAAAAGCATCATATTATTATCAACGCCGAGGGTATCGGCCATTCCACCAGTATGGCACGCCGGATTGAGGCAGCTACCGGAGTGGAGACGAGAGCGACGATTCTGGGCCACATGCAGCGCGGCGGAAGCCCCACCTGCAAGGACCGTGTGTATGCATCCATGATGGGCGCTTACGCAGTGGATCTGCTGGCTGAAGGCAAGACAAACCGTGTTGTGGGATACCGCAACGGAGAATTCTGTGATTTTGATATTGATGAAGCACTTGCGATGAAGAAGGATCTGCCGCAGTACTGGGTAGATGTGGCAAAGGCACTTTCGATCTGAGTGCGGAAGGAGATTTATGGCAGCAAAATCTTTTGTTGTATTCGGTCTTGGTCAGTTTGGCAGCAGCGTGGCGGTTGCCCTGGCGAAAAACGGTTGTGAGGTTCTGGCAGTGGATATTGACGGCGAACGGGTAGAGGACATTGCAGGGGCAGTGACCTATGCGGTCAAGGGTGATGTGACCGACCCGGATATCTATGAAAGCCTGGGGCTGCGGAACATGGACGGCGCCATTATCGCCATCACGAAATCCATGGAAGCCAGCATTATGGCCACGATTCTGTCCAAAGAGGCGGGGATTCCCTATGTGATGTCAAAGGCTTCCTCGGACACCCACGCGACTGTTCTGAGAAAGCTTGGCGCGGACCGGATTATTTTCCCGGAAAAGGAGATGGGTTACCGGGTAGCGCGGAATATGGTATTCGGAAAATTTGTGGATACCTTCGAACTGTCTGACCGTTTCAGTATGGTGGAAATGGCAGTGCCGGAATCCTGGGCGGGGAAATCCATCCGTGCGCTGGATATCCGGAGAAACTGGGGCGTGAATATTATTGCTGTCAAACAGGGAGAAAATGTCAATGTATCCCTGGAGCCGGATGATATTCTCCGGTCTGATCAGGTGCTTCTGATCGTGGGAGATAACGCAAAGCTGAAAAAAATCAGGTAAATCAGAGAAGGGGCGTTTAGACGCCCCTGTTTTTATCCTGCAGAAAAGCCGGAGGTATGGAGAAATGATTACAAGTGCATCGAATCAGCAGATCAAAAATCTGATTCAGCTTCAGAAAAAATCGAAAGTCAGAAAGGAACAGGGAGTTTTCCTGGTGGAAGGGCTGAAAATGTTCCAGGAGGCTCCTTCAGACTGGCTGGTGAAGACCTATGTTTCTGCCAGATTTATGGAAAAAGAAGAACATCGCAGAGCACTGGCTGCAGTGGAGCCGGTGGTGGTTTCGGATGAGATTTTCGAAAGAATCTCCGATACCTGTACACCCCAGGGAATTTTAAGTGTGGTGAAAAGACCCTCCTATTCTTTGAACGATCTTCTGCAGAAGGATTTCCGGAACGGGTTTTCGGGCGGAAACACCCTTTTGCTCCTGCTGGAGAATATTCAGGATCCGGGCAATCTGGGCACTATGCTCCGTACCGGAGAGGGCGCCGGTGTGACTGGCGTGATTATGAGCCGGGAAACGGTGGATATCTATAATCCAAAGACCATTCGCTCTACCATGGGCTCCATTTATCGGATTCCCTTTCTCTATGCGGAGGATTTCGGAGCAGTCCTTTCTGAGCTGAAAAACAGGGGAGTGGATATTTTTGCGGCCCATCTGCGGGGAACGGGATTTTATGATGAAAAAGACTATACAGGCAATACCGCTTTTCTGATCGGCAATGAAGGAAACGGCCTCTCTGACCGGATTGCCGGGATGGCGTCGGACTATATCAAAATTCCCATGTGCGGGAAGGTAGAATCTCTGAATGCGGCAGTGGCGGCTTCGATTCTGCTGTATGAGGCATCGCGCCAGAGAAGAAGGTCCGAAAACTGATCAGGTGTGGTATGGTTCTTCAGGCGATACCTGGCAGGAGTACATTTCATGGCCTCACGAAAGGTTTTGGTAAAGTAGCTGATATCCTGAAAACCACACTGCGCGGAAAAACGAAAAACACTTGACAAATATATGTGATTATTATAGAATACTCCTGTAACAAGATTTAATATTTACGTAACAAATATTTGGAAGAGGCCCTGTTTCTGAGGGCGCACTTGTTCAGGAGGTAAACATGAAGGGTAAAAAGAAGACGGTACTTTGCTGTACTATGACTGCTGCCGCACTTTCCATGGCAGTATCTGCCAATGCTTTTGCGGACAGTGTATGGTCATATCGTGCAGTGGCAGATTCGCTTTCCGGAGTCAATATCCGATCCGGCGCATCTGATGCAAGTACGATCGTGGGATATCTGCCGACGGGCGGAGCGGCGGATGTCATAGAAAAAGGGGAAGAATGGTCCCTTGTCACATCCGGAGGCGTGGAAGGATACGTAAAGAATGAATACCTGGCCATGGGCGAGGACGCCATGTATCTGGCGGACGTATACGGATACGACGGTGTGAAGACCGACTGGGACGGTGTTTGTCTTTTCTCGGAGCCGGACGGTGCATCACAGGTTCTGGCTACGGCGAATGCCGGATCGGAGTACACGGTTGTGGAGGATCAGGGGGACTGGCTGATGGTTCAGCTGGACGATGCTACGACAGCATATGTTCCGGCAGAGGATGTGCAGCCGACGACTGTCCTGGAGAAGGCGACTGCAGCGCAGACTGCCGATTCCTACGCGGGTCCTTACACGGAGAGCTCCACCGGCGGGGATTCGTATTATTATGATGACAGCAGCAGTACAGATGAGTACTACTACGATGACAGCAGCAGCGAAGACGGGTACTCCTATGATGACAGTTCCAGCGGGGACAGCTACTACTATGATGACAGCAGCAGCGAAGACGGGTATTCCTACGATGACAGTTCCAGCGGGGACAATGACTACTATGATGACAGCAGTGCGGGTGCAGAGGATTCTTATTACGAGACGGAAGCTCCCGTTTATGAGACGGAAGCACCCAGCGTCAGCGCAAGCTCCTCTGATCTGGATCTTCTGGCGGCGATTATCTATTGTGAGGCCGGAAATCAGAGCAGAGACGGTAAAATTGCGGTTGGAGCAGTCGTTCTGAACCGCGTGGCCAGCAGTTCCTTTGCGAACAGCATTTCAGGTGTTATCTATGAAAGCGGCCAGTTTACACCGGCCATGACCGGATGGCTGGATCAGGTGCTGGCAGGCGGCGGCGCTCCCAGCGACTGTTATGAAGCAGCCCAGGCAGCCTTAAACGGAGAAAATCCGGTGGGCGGTGCGCTGTATTTCAACGGAGGTTCCGGGAAGGGAATCCAGATCGGGGATCATCAGTTTTATTAAGATGAGCCAAGGGATAAATGGACATGAAAATCTGTGCCTGCATGGAGTTTCATGTCTATGGAGTCTGGCATCTTATTAAATAAGGTATTACGAAAACTTTAAATTTCAGGGACATCACAGGGGTGATGTCCCTTTTGCGTTGCTTTTTCCAGGGGCCGGTGGTAAAATAAATGAAGTGAAGAGACAGAGGTAACGGACCGGAAAAACAAAAAGCGGGACTGTTACGGACATACAAAGGGGCATCGATATGAAGACAATAATGGAAGATTCAGCAACCGCCGGAGCGATTCAAAAAGCAGGTGAAATCCTGAAAAATGGCGGTCTGGTGGCCTTTCCTACGGAAACCGTCTATGGTCTGGGAGCTAATGCGCTGGATGAAAGGGCCGCTTCCAAAATATACGCGGCCAAAGGCAGACCTTCGGATAATCCTCTGATCGTACACATTGCGCGGTTTGAGGATCTGAAGGAGATTGCGGCGGAAGTTCCGGAAGAGGCAGTCCTTCTGGCAGAGCGTTTCTGGCCGGGACCGCTGACCATGATTTTCCGGAAGACAGAAAAAGTGCCCTACGGAACCACAGGCGGGCTGGATACGGTCGCTGTGCGGATGCCCAGTCATCCGGTGGCACTGGCGCTGATTCAGGCAGGAGGCGGTTATGTAGCCGCACCCAGCGCCAATACATCCGGCAGGCCCAGCCCAACGACAGCGGCTCATGTGGCGGCGGACATGGAGGGCAGGATTGATATGATTCTGGATGGCGGTCCGTCAGATATCGGTCTGGAGTCCACTATTGTGGATCTGAGCGAAGAGGTTCCGGTGATTCTGCGGCCCGGCTACATCAGTCAGGCCATGCTGGAGGAGGCCATCGGGGAGGTTCGGATGGATCAGGCGCTGATCCGTGCGGACAGCGGGATCCGGCCCAAGGCTCCCGGAATGAAGTACAGGCATTACGCGCCGAAGGCGGATCTGAAAATTGTGGAAGGCTCCCGGGAAGCGGTGATACAGACGATCAACGGGCTGATCCGGGAGGCGCAGGATCGGGGATGCAAAGTGGGTGTGATTGCCACAGAAGAGACGAAGGACCGGTATCAGGGCGGACTGGTGAAGTCCATCGGGCAGCGTCAGGATGAAGAATCCATCGGGCGCCATCTCTACAGCGTTCTGCGGGAATTCGATGAGTCAGAAGTTTCACAGATTTATTCAGAAGCTTTTGAGACGCCGAAGATGGGACAGGCCATTATGAACCGCCTGGTGAAAGCGGCCGGCCATCAGATAATCAAAGTGTAAGGAGCAAGCGGATGAAACGGTACGACAAACTGATCTTTGTAAGCAACGGTGATACCTGCCGTGCCCCCATGGCGGAGGCGATTCTGAAAAGTAAATATCTGCTGGAGGAGCTGGAGATTGAGTCGAAGGGGCTGGTTGTTCTGTTCCCGGAGCCGGTAAATCCCAAGACGGAGGCTGTTCTGAAAGCCAATGAACTGGAGATGGAGGGTCATGCTTCCGCAGAGCTTCAGCAGTCGGACTTTCAGTCCAGGAATCTGATCCTTACCATGACGAGAGCCCAGGAGCAGAAGATTTACAAAGAATTTGAAAATCCGGTGAATGTGCACCTGCTGACGGAATATGTGGGGGAATCCGGGGATATCCAGAATCCCATCGGCGGCTCTCTGGAGGACTATGCAGAGAGTTTCCGGAATATGGAAGAGATTATTACAAAATTAGTCATTGAACTGAATGAGGAGGAATTGTTATGTTAGCAATCGGATGTGACCATGGTGGATATGAACTGAAACAGGAGATTTTAAAGTATCTGGAAAAGGAAGGCTTTGAAGTCCGGGATTTTGGCTGCTTCAGTGCAGAGGCAGTGGATTATCCCGCCATTGGGAAGGCAGTTGCCCATGCAGTTGCGGATGGGGAATGTGAAAAAGGCATTCTGATCTGCGGCACCGGAATCGGCATTTCCATTGCGGCGAATAAGGTAAAGGGGATCCGGGCTGCTCTCTGCAGCGACTGCTTCAGCGCAGAGGCGACCAGACTGCATAACGATGCGAATATTCTGGCCATGGGCGGCAGAGTTGTGGGCCCCGGCCTGGCAGTGAAGATTGTGGATATCTTCCTGCATACGGAATTTTCCGGAGAAGAACGGCACGCGCGCCGGATTTCCATGATTGAGGAACCGTGAGAACGGGAGAACTCCGATTTTCGGGAAGTGCGGTTTCCGAAGGGAAACGGGCGGGACGCCTGAAATGGTCAGGAAGGAGGGACGATTTTGTCAGGAAAAAGACAGGATTATATCAGCTGGGATGAATATTTTATGGGGGTGGCCATGCTGTCCGGCATGCGCTCCAAGGACCCGAATACACAGGTCGGCGCCTGTATCGTGAGTCCGGACAACAAAATCCTTTCCATGGGCTACAATGGCTTTCCTATCGGATGTTCCGATGATACGTTTCCATGGGAGCGGGAGGGCCCGGAACTGGAAAACAAATATTTTTATACCACCCACAGTGAGTTGAACGCGATTCTGAACTATCGGGGCGGGAGTCTGGACGGAGCCAAGCTCTATGTCACCCTCTTTCCCTGTAATGAATGCGCCAAAGCCATCATTCAGGCAGGGATCAAAACGGTGGTGTATGACTGTGACAAATACGCAGGCGCTGCCAACGTCATCGCTTCCAAACGGATGATGGACGCGGCAGGCGTGCGGTATTACCGGTACGAAAGAACCGGAAGAAAAATTCAGATTGAGGTATAATGGGAGGGCTCCCGGTCATTGATGCAGCTTTGCAGAGCGGGGAAGTCTCCCTTGTAGATAAGGCCCAGAAGCCGGTCCAGCCGGCGGAGGGCCTTTTTCAGCAGTTCAGGAGAGAGAATCCCGCTGTCCAGAGCCTGGGCCAGCTCATCCAGATCCACAACCCGCACGGAGCCATCGGGATAGACGATGACGTCCGCCAGCAGATCCGTGACAACATAGGTATCTGTGGGTTCGTCGTACTGATAATCCACGATATCGCAGTACCAGCTGATCAGGCTTCCACTGTGGTCGTAAAATTTGCTGACCTTCCAGCCGCGTTCCAGAAAATAGCAGGAGAGTCCGTGATGCAGGTTTTTCTTTGGTTTCAGGGTATTCCATGCAGTGACAATAATTTCTTTGTCCCGATACAGGAGCGCGTCATCTTTGAGCAGAACACATTCCTCCGGAATCAGGCGCTTTCGGAAAATTACAGGTTTGTCCATAAAGGCCTCCTTGGTCAGGTCTGGTTTTTTACCAGAGTGACAGAATCATTTTCAACGAATTCCTGCTCTGAGGATTTTCGCTTGTAATAAGTGAGATTGTAGGAATCCGGCTCCGGCAGCTTTACAAACTGGCTGGGAGTATAACCGGTGATTTCCTTAAAAACACGGTTGAAGCTGCGGATATTATTGAAGCCGCAGGAGAGAGCCACGTCGGTGATCCGGGCAGAAGTGCCTTTCAGCCTGGCGGCGGCATGTTCGATCCGGACCATATTCAGGTAGGTGCTGAAGTTGATGCCGATGAGCTTTTTGAATATCTTGGAAAAATGACTTTCGCTGAAATTCATCTGCTGAGCGGCAAATCCCAGAGTGATATCCTCCGGATAATGTTCTTCAATGTAGGACAAAAGCTGCTGCAGGGAAAAGAGCATATGGGAACGGCGGTTCTGGGTCACTTCCTCCGTATTCTCCACGGGTACATGGCGCTTCAGCCGATACCAGAAGGAGCGCAGGTCTGCCCGGATAATTTCCTGATAGTAAGAATCCTTCCGGGCCAGTTCTTCACTGACATTGGAAAATAAAGTCTGGAGGCGGTCTTCCAGGCCCCATTCCCGGAGCATCCGGCCGGTAATCAGCGGATGGGCAAAGTGAGAGGGATGGTACAGAGAGCTGATGATGCCCGGATCAAAAATCAGAAAATCCAGATGGTTCTGCAGCTCAGAGGAATCACTGTAATGGAAATCGCCGGAATCCACCACAACCAGATCTCCGCTGCGGGCGGTAAAATTGTGGTCATTGATGCTGAGCCTGGCGGAACCGGAGCGGAGATAGATGAATTCGATCTCCTGGTGCCAGTGGGCCAGAAAGCTGATATTTTCGTAGGAAGCATGCCAGACCATAAAGTCAGAGTCGTAGCTTCTGACTTCGTGAAACGCTTTCAAAAAAGTCCCTCCTTTCAGGATATGGCTGCACGTCAGAGGAGCCGGACATTGTTTGCTTACTATCATACCTAAAATCACAAAATTTGTCTATATTCAAACAGAATTTTACGTGCAAATTTCCAAAAAGTGTTGTATAATTAGTACACAATCCAAGTGATTCGAAAGAAACAATTGGTAAAATTGCGAAACGAAAAGTATGATTATGGAGGTAAAAAAATGGCAGAAAGCAGATTAATCGGCAGCTATCCTGTAATTGGTATCCGTCCGACCATCGACGGACGAAGAGGAGTGTTAAAGGTTCGTGAATCTCTGGAAGATCAGACCATGAACATGGCAAAGTCCGCTGCAAAATTATTTGAAGAAAATCTGAGATATTCCAACGGCGAGCCGGTAAAGGTTGTTATCGCAGATACCACCATCGGACGTGTTGCTGAGTCCGCAGCATGTGCTGATAAATTCAGAAGAGAAGGCGTTGATATTACTCTGACCGTTACTCCCTGCTGGTGCTATGGATCTGAGACCATGGATATGGATCCGCAGACCATCAAAGCAGTTTGGGGCTTCAATGGAACAGAGAGACCGGGCGCAGTTTATCTGGCTTCCGTACTGGCTACCCATGCACAGAAGGGTCTTCCGGCATTCGGTATTTACGGCCATGACGTATGCGAAGCAGACGATACCAGCATTCCGGCAGATGTTGAGGAGAAGCTGTTAAGATTCGGACGTGCAGCTGTTGCGGCAGCTACCATGAGAGGCAAGTCCTATCTGCAGATCGGTTCCATCTGTATGGGTATCGGCGGATCGATTATTGATTCCGACTTTATCGAGTCCTATCTGGGCATGCGTGTAGAATCTGTTGACGAAGTAGAAATCATCCGTCGTATGACCGAGGGTATCTATGACGAAGCAGAATACCAGAAAGCACTTGCATGGGCAAAAGAAAAATGCGTGATGGGCTTTGACAAGAACCCGGCAGAGCTGCAGATGAGCGATGCGAAGAAAGAAGAGCAGTTCGAGTTCGTGGTTAAGATGGCAGTGATCATCAAAGACCTGATGAATGGAAATAAGAACCTTCCGGAAGGCTGTGAAGAGGAGATGGTTGGACACAACGCCATCGCAGCCGGATTCCAGGGCCAGAGACAGTGGACAGACTTCTATCCGAACTGTGACTTCCCGGAGGCAATTCTGAATACTTCCTTCGACTGGAACGGCGCACGTGAGCCGTACATCCTGGCTACGGAGAACGACGTTCTGAATGGTCTTGGTATGCTGTTCATGAAGCTTCTGACCAACCGTGCACAGATGTTCGCAGATGTTCGTACATACGGGAGCCCGGAGGCTGTTAAGAAAGCTACCGGCTATGATCTGGAAGGCGTTGCGAAAGAGAACGGCGGCTTCATCCATCTGATCAACTCCGGTGCATGCTGTCTGGATGCAAACGGCGCAGCCAGAGACGCAGAGGGCAATCCGGTTATGAAACCCTGGTATGAAGTGACCGAAGAAGATCAGGATGCGATCATGAAGGATACCACCTGGAACTTCGCTGATCTGGGATACTTCCGCGGCGGCGGATTCTCCTCCAGATTTGAGACCAAGGCAGAGATGCCTGCTACCATGATCCGTCTGAACCTTGTAAAAGGCCTTGGTCCGGTTCTGCAGATTGCAGAAGGCTGGACAGTACATCTTCCGGAAGAAGTTTCTGACAAACTCTGGAAACGTACCGACTATACATGGCCCTGCACCTGGTTTGCACCGAGATGCAACGGGGAAGGCGCATTCAAGACCGCTTACGATGTGATGAATAACTGGGGCGCAAACCACGGCGCAATCAGCTACGGCCACATCGGCGCTGATCTGATTACCATGTGCTCTATGCTTCGGATTCCGGTTTGCATGCACAACGTTCCGGAGGAGAAGATCTTCCGTCCGGCTGCATGGAACGCATTCGGCATGGACAAAGAGGGCGCAGATTTCAGAGCCTGCAAAAACTACGGTCCGCTGTACAAATAATTTCCATACGAATGAAACCCCCGGGGCATTTGCCCCGGGGGTTTTTTGAAAGGGAAGAGTCTGACAAGTGGTCAGTGGGTTATACTAGTACATCGGTTCGTAAATAACTATACCAATAACGCAGAATATTTCTTCGAGTGTGCATGGTAAAAAACGCAGGCGTAGCGGGCTACGCCGAGGCTTTTTGCCATGTGCAATCGGAGAAATAGGCAAGTTATTTGGTG
>JAXEJQ010000005.1:0-19714 GCA_034101475.1 Candidatus Limivivens sp. | reverse complement strand
TCCTTTTTCAAGTACAATCCGGCTGATTCCCATACTGCTGCGGACTTCACGCAGCACCCGGAAGCCGGATGGCAGCTTCCCGGCTTCTTCTCTGTCGCCTGTTGAACCGCAGGCCCTCTGCTCTCCAGAGCTCTGTTTTCTGCCGTTTTCTTCCCTGACACTCCGGACCTCGGAAGGCTCATGATAAGGCAGCGCAAACCCGCCTTCCACTGCCGTGCATGCAAACTGTGCATGAATCACATGGGTTCTGACATGGCCCTTTCCCCTTAGCTTCAGTGTCGTCTCTACTTCAATGCCTTCCATGGGACTCCAGCGGGAGTACAGTCCCTTCTGTTCATCCAGGGAAACCTCGATGCATCTTCTCCGCACAAAATAGTATCCGTCCCGGCAGAACGCCAGCATATTGTCGGGAGCGGCCTGGGCCAGAGTATAATAAGATCTGGGACACTGGAATCCGAAATAACTGGAATAAGCAAACTTTTCGAACTTCTCCGCCACATGGACCGGCTCCCACTCCGCATACTGCCCGGAAGTCAGGGCTGTCACATAGCCATCCTCCCCTCTTTGCAGAATCATCCAGGGATGGGGCAGATACCGGACAGGCGCCAGCTCCGGAAGTGCCTCTTCCCGGCTGGTCCAGAAAGGATGATCATCCGGCAGGGCCAGAATCAGAAAGCTCTTAAAGGCCCAGTAAGGCGAATTCGGCGCGTTATAGCCCTCACAGACAGTCAGATTGGGATAGGCGTAGCCAAGGGTCAGCTTCTCTTCACTGTCCAGAATGGGCTGGGAAAACCAGTACCGGAAATGGCGGTTTACAATTCCCCTGATCACGCCCCAGGGAAACGCTTCCACATCTGCAAAGGCCAGACCGCACCAAAAGCTTGCCTGGGCAAAGCGGTAGGTCTGAGAACGTCCAAAGGGCAGAGCCTCTCCCCGTTTTCCAAACCAGTAAATAAAATCCTGAGCAAAGAGCCGGGCTCGCTCTTTGTATTTCTCTGACCGTTTTGGATCTTCCTTTTCCATCAATTTCGCATAAATCAGCGGATAAAAATGCATGGCAAAACCGATATAATAATCCCGCTGTTTTGTGGGGCCGTCGCTGTACCAGCCGTCTCCCAGATAAAATTCATCCGTTCTTGCCAGATCCTTCTCGAGCTGTTCTTCACTGTAGCGCCCATGGACATGACGCAGCGCACAGTTTACCAATACCCGGAAAAACAGCCAGTTATTATCCGAAATCCGATGGGTATTGATCTGCAGAATCCAGTTCTGAAAATTCTCTCTTTCCCGCTCTGACAAAGGCTCCCAGACCTTTTCCGGTGTCATCCAGACCGCATAGGCCAGGGCTGCCATTTCCACATAAGCCTGTTCCCCATCTGTATAGTCCCCCCAGTATTCCGGATCTGCGGGGTCTGTTCCGTGGCGGATTCCCTCCGGAATCCAGGCGTCCAGACAGCTGCTTCCGCCACCGTACCACAGAGGAACCAGCCCCCAGAGCACTCTGGAAAAGCCTTCCAGGGCTGCTGTCCGTTCTCCGTAATGAGTGGCCGTATGACCGATCATCAGCAGCGCTTTACCAGGAGAATAATAATTCGAAAGAGGACGGCACAGCTCCTCCAGCGCCGCCTGATAATCTGCCTTTGTTTCAAATTTCGTATTCTTCATAAGCCCCTACCTCACTTGTTGTCCGTTGACAAAGGCCGCGCCTCCATAAGCGCGGCCTTTCCGGTCATTTCATTGTCCTTTTCTTATTTGGAAGCTTTCCACTCGTCAACCTGGCGCTGTACTTCTTCCATCAGAGTACCCAGACCAGCCTGCTCCAGTTTTGCATTTCTGTCTGCGATAAACTGCTCAATATCGTCGGTTGTATACTGGCCATTCTTGAACTCTGCTTCTACTGCTGCCAGCTGAGCCAGTTCAGCCTGTACATTGGAAGAATCAAAGGTAAAGCCACGCAGTACGGATACCTGTGCATCGTTGTTCAGCTTATCGGTTTCTTCCCACAGACCATCTGCCTGCCCCGGTAAGTAATAAGCGTTGAACTGATTGCCGAATTTCCATCCATATGCACTGTAGGTGCTGTATTTGCTGCCTTCAATGGTTTCAATATGGGTATCATCGGTCTTGTTGTAGTGAACGCCTTCAATACCATACAGCAATTCATTATAGATTTCCGGATCCGTATAAACCAGGCTCAGAAGCTTCATGGCTTCTTCCGGATGCTTGGAGTTAATATTGATGGCAGTCATGGTCTCAGAACCGGAAACGGCTTTCACATAAGCTTCTCCCATGGGAACGATGATGCAGTCAATGCCGCCGGTTCTCTGGGTCATTTCAGCGTCTCCGCCGGGTTTATAAGTATTTAATACACATACATAACGGCCTGCGGTGATATCCGGGTTGCTGTCTACAACGGTTGCCACATCTTTGCGGATGTATCCCTTCTGATACAATTCATTATCCAGTCTTAATTCATCCGGATAGATTTCTGTACACGGAATCAGAGTTGCGTCCGGATCATTTTTATCAATGAAGACATACTCTCCCACGAGATTTTCATACTGAAGCTCAATGGAGCTGAACAGACGGTAATCAATCGGGAATTTATCCGGTTCATTTGCTGCAACCTGATCCAGGAACGGATACAGATCTTCCACACTGTTCAGTGAGGTCAGGTCAAACCCATATTTATCCGCATATTCTTTCTGGATTACAACACCCAGCTGTCTTGCGATGATCTGCTGATTCGGGATCGCATACTGCTGGCCATTCACCTGTCCAACTGCCATTAACCAGTCGGGTACTGCTTCCTTCAGTTCCTGTCCGCACTCATCCAGCAGCTCATCCAGCGGCAGGAATGCTTCTCTGGTCATGTTGTCGTTGAAGCTGTTCATCCAGTTGGAGGTAAATACCAGATCAAAATCTTCGCCGGCAGTCTGTGCCAGTTTTACCTTATCGTTGTACTCGCCCTGGGGAATCATTTCCAGATCCAGTTCTACATTGATCTTTTCTTTCAGCTTTTTGTTCAGGTCTTCCATAACGAAATCGTGATCTTCTGCCTTGTCACCGAACATCAGCCATTTTACGGTTACGGTTTCTTCCTCAGCACTTGCTGCCACCGGAACAGCTGCTCCAACCAGCATGCTTGCACTCATAGCGGTTGCCATCATTGTTGCAATTACTTTTCTTTTCATGAGATAATCCTCCTTTATTTTTTTAAACGAAAAGCACAAATGCCATCGTTTAATTTCTTTATCCTTTTACTGCGCCTACCGTCATACCTCTTACAAAATACTTCTGGAAGAACGGGAAGAACAGCATCATCGGCCCGATAGCCACAACCAGCATGGCCATTCTCAGGTTTTCACCCGGCAGATCCGCTACATTTACCATCGCCGGTATATTCTGCATGTTATCCAGAATGGACTGAATATTCATCATCATACGCTGGAGCATATACTGCAGCGGCACCAGCTCATCGCTTCGGATGTACAGCATGGCGTTATACCATTCATTCCATTTGGACAGCGCTCCCAGGAAAGCAACCGTAGCAATGACCGGTTTTGACAAAGCCAGCGCGATTTTAAAGAAAATCGTATATTCACTGGCGCCATCCATTTTGGCTGCCTCAAACAGAGACTCCGGAAGCTGTTTAAAAAAGGTACGCAGCATAATAATGTGAAAAACATTAATCAGGGACGGCAGAATCAAAGCTGCCAGCGTATCTGTCAGATGCAGATACTGGGTATTGATAATGTAACTTGGTACCATACCGCCGCTGAACAGTGTCGGGAAGAAAATAAAGAATGTCAGAATTCTTTTAAAGCGGAAATTGTTTCTGGCCAGACAATAGGCCGCCATTGACATAAACAGCACACCCAGAAAGGTTCCAATAACCGTAATGGTAATCGTTACAATATAAGCATTCAGAATCGTCTTCGGGTTCTCAAACAGATAAGCGTAGGCTGAAAAATCAACCTTTCTCGGAAGAATGGAAAAACCATTAATCGCAAGATCTGTCTCACCGGTCAGCGACGCTGAAATAACAGTCACAAACGGAATAATACAGATAACACTGAACAGGATAAAAAACAAATGTACCCAGATACTCGTCTTTTCTTTTTTCGTTTTGACCGTGGTTGTCGATTTTTTCATCTTTTTCATTCCTTTCCCTTACTCAAACCGCAAACAGCAGCTTCAGCCGGTCGTTTTTTTTCAAGGCAATCTCCACAGACCCCTTCTGATCAGCCGGAAGCACTTTTCCATTCCAGATCATACCTTTTAACGCTTCTTTTCCTTTCCAGCAGATCCGAAGCTTTTCCTCACATCCGGCAATCAGCTCTGCCTGGGCGATCCGGTAATTCTTCTGTGTCACGGAAACTCTGTGGTTTCCCTCCACTGCCAGACTGCGGCAGCTGCATTCCTTCCACTCATCCGGAATGCCGTATAAAAGCCACAGCGTATTCCGGCTCCTGTGCACAAACATCTCGCATATCGCCGCCGGAACAATCAGGCCGGATTCCAGGGTAAAGGCATCGGAGCTTTCCCCTGCATTTGTATCAGAAATCCGAAGCAGACCGTTCTGATAAGGATCTCCGTTTACCGTCAGGGAATTTCTTGACCGAAAGCACATGCAGTAAAGCTCCAGCATGGTTCGAGCCATATTCCCTCTGCCGCAGCGTGCGGCAAAAATTCCCATGTAGGGGAAAGAAAAGGCTGCATATTCCAGAAATCCCTGATTTACAACAGTGTCCAGCGACTGTTCAGCTACTTCGCTGTGGGTATCTGTACCCAACGGGAAAATCGGAAACAGATGGCAGAAATGCCGGTGTGATCCGAATACCTCCTGCCCTGCAAAAAGCGGATATCCTTTTTCATTGGTTTTTACCGGAGCCAGCTTCCGGTCAAATTCCTCCCAGACGGCTGTATCCTCCGGTTCCCCGCAGAGAACACTGTACTCCTTTAGCCGATCCAGTAAATAGTGAAGTACGGAAAGCGTAAATGTCGCATCATCCCGATGCATCATTCCCTCTTCATCCCGAACCTCCGGAGAAGTGGTAAAGGGGATGTGGAGACATCCATCCTCTCCCTCATAAGCGATACTCTGATATAAATGGATTACACCCTTCAGGAGAGGCATAATCTTTTCACGAAGCGCAGCAAGATCTTTTGTGTATTCATAAAACCAGCAGAAGTCAGTGGCTACAAAGAGCTCTGCCCCCAAAATTGTATTCCAGTAGCACCATTCGGAAGCGGATCCCGTTCCGTCCGGAGCCATCATTGTCGGAATATGTACAGCCCCTTCAATCTGAAAGAGCTTCTTTGCCCGTTCCTGAAATCTCGGGATCGCTCCGGCATAATATTCAATGTAAGATCTGGCCAGTTCCGCATGCCCCGTTTTGAACGCCGCCCAATAACAGCTTTCCACATTCAGATCATTGTGCAGATCCCCATACCAGGCAGGCATCCGGTTATTCGGATTCCAGATTCCCTGGAGCGTAACCGGCATGGAATCCGGACGTTCGTTGCAGTATATTTTATAAAGTTCCTGCTCATAGGCTTCCTGCAGCCTCCCATTCGGAACTTCCACACTGCTTGTTTCCCAGAATTTCTTCCAATCCTGAACATGTGCTTCCCGGTAAATCTCTTTTTCAAAGATGTAGGCATCCAGAAGGGCATTGCCTTCTCTTTTTAATCTTTCTGTTTCCACATTCAATCCGGTCAGAATGGTTACGGTAAAATTCATCCGGCCATCCCGATACGTTCGATCGCCGATCAGAATCGCTGTCCGTTCACCGCCATATCCCTGCTCCATACAGAAGCGGTTTCCCTCCTGCTCTTCCAGGCAAGGCGGATAGTGCCAGTTTTTCAGTACTTTCAGACTTGGAAGCTCCAGATCCCATCCCTTTGCTTTCGGGAAAATCTGAGAAACCTTCTCCCTTGCCAGCTCCACATTCAGCACATTCACGCAGGAGTCCAGCCAGATCTGTGCCTTCAGGCTGCTTCCATCCTTCAGACGCATGGTCAGTTCGCTCTCGGCCCGGAAAAGATCTGTTTCCGAGAGGAATTCCTCCACATCAGAAGACAGTTCCATAGAAACTCCCAAAGCGGGAAGGCGGGTTCTTCCAAAAGCATTTGCGAAAATATCCGTCTGTTCCACGTAAGCCGGATCTCTGTCCAGGAATTTCTTCCTGTGCTTCAGAATTTCCGCAAAAGTGGCTCTCGGTTCATCGGGAAGTGTTTCCCGAAGCTCCCATAAAGCTGCATGGTCAATGGAAAAATAGAGTGCCTGATCCTTAATATAAAGCACCGTTCCCATTTTTCCGTTTCCCCAGAACGGTCCTTCACAAAACTGTCTGGGGACTCTGTCAAGAATCATTTTATTCATTTCGGTTTCCTTTTCTCATCCGCCGTGTCAGAAAAACAAATCAAAACAGTGCATTATCCGGCGAAATCTTGTTGACAATGGTGTTGGTAACCATCAGGGTTATAAAACATACCACTGACTGGAACAGACCAACCGCACTGGACATTCCGATATTTCCCTGAGACATCAGGGCGCGGAATACATAGGTGTCAATCACGTCTGTGGTAGGATACAGGGCTCCGACGTTTCTCGTTACATTATAAAACAGTCCGAAATCCGCCCGGAAAATCTTACCCACATCCAGAATTGCCATAATGATAATAATGGGAACGATCTGCGGCAGGGAAACATACCAGGTTTTCTGAAGCTTTCCCGCTCCGTCGATTTCCGCCGCCTCGTACAGTTCATCATCAACCCCCATCAGGGCCGCATAGTAAATGATGCTTCCCAGGCCTACGCTCTGCCATACCTTCGTAATCACAAGAATGAACGGCCAGTATTTCGGTTCCGAATACCAGGCGACTCCTTCCATTCCAAACAAGCCCAGAAGCTGATTGATAATACCTTTGGTAGGATCCAGCAGGGAATAAACAATATATCCGACTGCTACCCAGGACAGGAAACTCGGCAGAATGGAAACGGTCTGATAAATCTTTACGTGTCTTGCTTTTTTGACTTCAAACATAATCAGCGCAAAGATTACACCGCAGGCAATTCCTACTACGATAAAAAGGAAATTCAATCCCAGTGTATTTCTGGTCACGCGCCATGCGTCCTGTGATTTAAAGAAAAAGTCAAAATTTTTCATCCCTGCCCAGGGGCTTCCGAAAATTCCTTTTGGCACTTTATAATTCTTAAATGCCAGAATCACACCAAACATGGGCCAGTAAGCAAAGACCGCCAGCAGAATGATGGTCGGCAAAGCCAGGGACAGCAGCTGCAGATTATCTTTCCAGTGCTTTTTATGTTTCTGTTTCTGTTTTGTTTTTCCGATACTCTTCACCTGTTCTCTTCCTTTCTTCCAATCTGTCAATCCCCGCGGCAATCTGCCGTTTCAGCAAAGGCTGAATCATCGCTTTCCTGCGGGCTTCATTGAGTTTATTATACTCAAAACAACGGTTTAAAAAAATGACACAAATTTTGAAAAAGTGGTCACATTTTTGACCAAAGAAAAAGTGTACATGCTTTCTGTTCACCAGAATTTATGTACACTTTTCGTACTGAACAGTATCCTCTTGTTGCCTCCTTTTCCTCTTCTCATTCCAGAATCTTCGGGAAACGGGCCGTAACAGTAGTCCCCATGCCTTCCCTGCTGTCAATCACCAGTCCGTACTTCTCTCCGAAATACAGCTTCAGCCTCTGATTGACATTCGTCACCCCGATATGGCTGCTTTCTTTAATCATATCGCTGTGCATATTCTGCCGGACGTTTTCCAGTTCTTCCGGCGTCATCCCCAGGCCATTATCGGATACCGTCAGTTCTGCCAGTTCTCCGTTTATGTTTCCGCTGATGACCAGCACTCCTTTGCCGCTTAAGGGCTTAATTCCATGATAAATAGCATTTTCCACCAGAGGCTGCAGAACAATCCGGATGATTTTGCACTGCTTGACCTCTTCCGGTATCTGCCAGATCACTTCGAATTTATCCTCATACCGTTTTTGCTGGATTTCCAGATAATACATACAGTGCTGCACTTCCGTGCTGACCAGCACAATGGTGTCGGAGTTTTCCAGTGTCATCCTCAGCATTCGTGACAAAGCCCCTGCCATCTCGGAAATTTCATTTCGTCCTCCCAGCAGTTCGATGGCCGTCCAGTTAATGGTCTCCAGGGTATTATTCAGGAAATGGGGATTGATCTGGGACTGCAGGGCCACCGCCTGAGCTTTTTTCAACAGCCGCACACGTTCTCCCAGCTCTTCATCCACATTTTTCTTGGCGATAGCTGTCTTCTGGATGGAATTCAGAATATAATCCAGTTCATTTTTCTGTGCAAAAAGCCTTTCTTCTCCCATCAGTACATTGCTGACCTCCTGAATAGAACGGACGATCCGTCCAATGGGCTGATACAGCTTGACGGAAATATAAAAAGACTGCCCCAGCGTAATCACCGTCATAACCGCCAGAACCGCGATCATCCCATTTCTCAGGGAACTCAGCTGATCATGGTAGCCTTCCAGGCTCACCCGGGTGATCACTTCCAGTCCGGACTCCGGCGCAACCAGCGAGGAAGTACTAAAGCTCTCATCCATCACCGTCGCTCCGTGAAGAATCTGATCATATTCCATCATCTCTTCCACAGGCTTTCCAATCAGCTCCAGATCAGAAGCAAGCAGGATGATTTCCCCATCCGTCAGATATGCCTCTGCTCCCGGCATAATATCCAGCTCTTTCAGAAGCATTTCCAGATCCAGATTCATCATGGAAATTCCGTTCAATTCCCTTCCATAACGGATTTCCTGAAACATCGTCAGATAATTTTTCAGATAACCGCTGGCCAGGCTTTCTGTCACCAGAAGCTTTTTCTTCTGCTCCTCCTGATCCAGATACTGTTCAATCATCTGGCGGTCAGTGAAGGTCTCAAAGGGTGCAACACCCAGTAAAGAAATCACATGGCTGCTCTTTGCCCCATAAAGATAAACGCTGCTTACATAATCTTTCGCAATCACCGGCATCTTAACCATATCCTGAATGGTTTTAACCTTATAATTATATTGATTCACTGCCTCATCATACATATACAGCTCTACATTGGAGTTGAACCCAAAATACATCAGCTCCGTCTGGCACTCTTTCAGAATCCGTTCCAGATCCGCGTAAACATCCGCCACAATTTTTTCGCTGTAGGACTGGATTTCCTTTTTCTGCATATTTCCATAGGCAAAATAGCTGAGAACAATCGCTCCAGTCAATGGAATCATGATCAGCACAAGCAGCTGCACCAGATTGCGGAAAAACAGACTGTTAAATTTATAATCCCCCAGATATTTCCGGATCCATCCCTTAGCCTTCATCAAATTCACCACCTATGTGGAGCACCTTGCCCCGGTATTCACTGGGATTCATTCCCGTATAGTTCCGGAAAAGCCTGGAAAAATACCGTGGGGTCTTATAGCCCAGAATTTCCCGTACCTGATAGATTTTATACTGTGGATCCCGAAGCAGTTCAATGGCCTTTTCCATTTTAACCCGGGTCACGTACTGGAGAAAGCTCTCCCCGGTCTGTTTTTTAAACATCCGGCTGAGATAGGAAGGACAAATATACAGATAATTGGCCGTCTCCTCCTGAGAAATATCTTTATAAATATTATCTTTGATATAAGCCTTTGCCTTGGCTATCAGACTGCCTGTATCATAATACTCCTTCTTTTCCTCCGCCATCCGGATCCGGTCAAAAATGCGGTCGACATAGGCAGCCATATCCTCAGGATTCGTAATCGCCAGTACCGAGGAATAATTAAAATAGGACTGCAGAGACTGGGCCAGCTTCTCATTCACTTCCTGAATTACCATATTCATGGTAGACAGCATATCGATCATCCAGTTGTTCCGTGTCATCACCGGCACATGCTTCAGCTCCTCCAGAATATTCCGGCAGAGCTTCTGAGCCGTCACAATATTTCCCATAGTTATATTAGACATGACCAGCTTTTTCTGCTCCTGGAGGTACTGGCTCAGAACCTGCTCGTCCTCTTCCTTCTCCCAGAAATCCTCCCGCATTTTTCCAAGCTGAAACACATTTTCATATTCCTTCCGGATCTGATACCCGGCCTGAAACCGGAAGTATTGCTCCAGCTCCTGCAGCAGCCGCTCCATCACCTGAGCGCAGGCCGACTCTTCTTCAGCCTTTTCCGTCCGGATCCCCACAACCTCCACCAGATTTTCGGATTTGTATACAATATGGAAGCTGTATCCTTCCTTGTAAATCCGCAGAAAATTGGTCAGGTTTACCTCCAGCTGATCATAGCTGTATTCCCAGACCTCTTCCATAAAACGCTCGTAGCCTTCGATATAAATATCCGCCAGAAAACATTTGCTCTGCTCGATTTCCATCTCCGGATACAGAATCTCCATGCAGCTTCGGATATATTCTTCACTCTCCACCACGCCCATAACCAGATCGCTGAAAAACCGCTCTTCCAGCAGCGGAATGGCTTCTTCCATCCGCTCCTTCTCCGCCTTGGACTTTCTCAGTCTCTCCTTCGTCTCATCCAGCTGTTTCCGGATTTTCCGAAAGGTTTCCTCCAGTTTTTCCACATCCGTAGGCTTCAGAAGGTAATCCTCTGCTCCATATTTGATTCCCTGTACGGCCAGTTCAAATTCCTGATAACCGCTGACCAGCACCACCTTGCAGGGCAGCCGGTGCTCAAAGACATATTTCGCCACCTCAAGGCCGGAAACATGACTCATCTTAATGTCAGTCAGAATCACATCCGGCATCACATAATCCAGATATTCGATGACTTCCTGCCCGTCGGCAAACAGCTCGGTCACCTCAAAGCCCAGCTCTTCCCAGTCCACGATGTTCTTCAGCGCCATTCGGATCCTTTTTTCATCGTCTGCAATCACCAGTCTGTACATCTGCTCACTCCTTTTCTCCGCAGTGCGACAAAAAGCGTCTGCTTTTTATCCTCCCCGGCACGAAAAGCCAGGAGGCAGCTTTCCCCTGGCTTTTTATCCTGTTGTGTCCTACCACATAAAAATGCCTGACCCTTTCAGCTTCCACAATGCTTCCATGAAGAAGAAATCCCCGTAGATAATATTGTATTCATGGTTCTGATCATGATAAGCTCCGGTACATTTCTGCAGAATGCAATCATTGTCCCCTGTAAAATCACAGTGATTTTCATACAACGCCTTCAAAAGCTTTATCGCCGCCCGGTAATACAGTTCTTTCTCATGCTCCCCCACTGCCCTGGACAGCTCCAGAAGGCCGCAGGCCGCAATGGCTGCCGCCGTATCATCATACCAGTATGGGGCACCAGGCTGCCGGAAATCCACCGGAATCAGTCCATCCTCCGGAATATTTGCAATAAAGTAATGGGCGATTCTCTTTGCCGTATCCAGATACTCCTGTTTTCCGGTATGGAGATAGCTCATCAGGAAGCCGTACATGCCCCAGGTCTGTCCCCTGGTCCAGGACGATCCCTGCTCATAGCCCTGTCCGCCGTAGTCCCGCACCATTTCTCCGGTTTCCGGATCAAATTCCACAATGTGACGCACTGAGCCGTCCGGTCTGACAAAATTCGCCATCACCGTATCTGCATGCATCATGGCCACATGTTTAAAACGGGGATCCTTAGTCTCCTCACTGGCCCAGTACAGAAGCGGGATATTCAGCAGGCAGTCAATAATGGCCCAGCCCCTCCGGTCGTCCTTCCCATCCGGCGTATCATTCCAGGCACGGATAAATTTCCCAACCGGATTGAATCTGGCTGCCAGCAGATTCGCCGCATGAAGGGCCCTTCTTCTGGAGTCCGGATTTCCGGTGAGCTTATAATCCGCAACCGCCGTGGGAAGATACATAAATCCCACATCATGGTGCAGCCCGTAAAAATCCTGGAGACAAAAATCCATCTTTTCCTCAGAAAACCGTGCAATTTCCGCATAGCGTTCTTCCCTGGTTTCCTGATACATCATCCACATCATACCGCCCCAGAATCCATTGGTCCACCAATAGATTCCGGAATCGAGATCAAAGCTCGGATCCGCGCCGCTCCGGTCATCATGGGTTCCATTCACCGTCGTATAGGGTATTTTGTATTTTGACTTTTCACTTACCCATGCCATTTTTTCAATTACTTTTCCAATGGCCTCTTCCAGCCAGTTTTTATCCTCTTTCTGAACCATATTTCTTCATTCCTTTCCTGTTGCATTTATTATAGCGAAATCACTTTCTCACATGAATGCAATTTTTTTAGAAAAAAGTATCACATTTTTGACCAGATAAGCTGCCAGAGAGACCACAGCTGATCTTCTTTTTTTCATTCAATCAGCTCATAAATTATAGCACAGGAGAAACAGGTTGTGCAAAGGGATTGTTTTCTTTCACTCTTCTCTTCCCAGCTCCCATCAAACAAAAACCGGTGTGCCCGGAAGCATTTTCCATGACACACCGACACTTTCTCTCTGAATTGTCTATTCTGCCCACAGATCCTGTACAACTTTTTCAAAACGATACCTTTGCCGGACATTCGGATATTTTTCCCGATCCACCTCGCTCATAAACATCTCATAGGGCCTGGCGCAGGTTTTATAAGGCGAATACAGGGCCTGATAAATCACCAGCTTTTCTCCTGTTTCCGTATGCTGCGCGAAAGCCAGCACTTTGTACAGGTATTCAGAAGAAGCCTCTGACACCCACTCCCGTTTAAAATGCCGTACAATGTCACCAACATGAAGCTCCCGCTCCGGCACCGAAGCCGGTTTATCTGCCTGTTTCTCCTTTGATTTCCCCGCAGAATTCTCTGCGGATTCCTCCGGAAGCTCCTCATATTCTTCTCTGTCCAGTGACACCGGCACACCTGTCCTGCCTGCCACATGCACACCCCCGTACCAGGTTCCCTGCACCTCCAGAATATCCCCAACTTCATATTCCAATGATTTATCATTGTTTTTTTTAATTACACGAACCTTTGCCATTTTTCTGTATCCTTTCCAGTCTCTTTGCGTCTTTTTGTTTTCCATGATTTGCATTCTATGATTTGTTTTCTGATATCCTTTGCTATTATTTTTTCTGTATGCCCAGAACCTTTTCGAGTATCTCGGGATGCTGCCTGCTTCCCGGTGCCTGGAAAAACGCCACCCGGTTCAGGTCTGTACTCCGCTGTGCAAACACCGGAAACAAAAAACCGCATTCCGGCTGCCCCGGCTCATATTCTCCGAGAAGCGGACAGATCGCACAGATCAGATATTCAAATACCTCTTCCGACTCCCACAGCCGTTCCTTGTCCGAGGTCTTTGCCGGAATATCGTAGCGGTCATGGAACATCAGAATGGCATACTCTTTTCCCGGATGATAATACTCCATCACCGCATCATAAAAGCTGTCCATCAGGGCATCATTTTTCAGTCCGCATTCTTTCAGAGCCATCAGAAGCTGCCACATACTTCCCGGTTTTTGAGCCTCTTTGTCAAATTGATAATCCTTCAGATTTTGGTTGGTTTCCGCAAAGGGAATTGTTTTCGCCAGCTCCAGCTTCCGTTTCCGCTCAGGAACCGACAATTTCAAAAAATGGGTATTAAAGCTCCCGTCAAACTCTCCATCCTTATCTACATAACATCCGGCAATCCTTGTAAAAGAAGTGCGGGCAGGTGTCATGCGCCTGGTCAGCTCCAGCATGTCTTCCCGGTTCAGCATTTTCTATTTCTTCCTTTCCAGCCTTTCCATCTCTGCAGCACTTCCATCCTGAAGCACACATTGCGACGGCAGTCTCTTCTTTCCCTCAGTATGCCACATTTTCCCGGAAAAAGCAAAGAGAACCTGGTTTGCTTCTTTTCCAGGTTCTCTTATATTATGATGCCCGACATATTTGTCCCTTGGCTCATATTATGAACCAAGGCTCTCTCTCGTCTGTGCGATTCGGTCAAACAATCTGGCACAGGCCCGGGTATCTTCCCAGGGCACCGTTTCACTCTGGAGCTTTCCGGCACGAATACACCTGATCACGTCAGCTGCCTCATAGACAAAGCCGTTTTCTGTCACCGTATCCGTAAAATGTTCCGCCAGCGCACCCGTTTCATCGTACAGCAGACATTCGGAGGCATAATGAGGAGCAGGCAGAATGATTTTCCCTTTTCTGCCGTAAATCACCATTCGATCTTCCATTTTTGTGACAAAGCTTGCCATCAAATCTGCCTGCATATGCTCAAATTCCATGGAAATGTGATCCACAAGATCTACCCCGGTCTCTCCCCAGGTGACAGACACATCCATTTTCCGGATTTTCTGTTCCAACAGAAAGGTTGTAATTTCGTAGGCATACACTGTGATATCCTTTGCCGCACCGCCTCCAAGCCCGGAATTCAGATAACGGTTTTCCGGATCTTCCGGCGCCGCAAATCCAATGGAAAACTGGGCAATCTCCGGACGGCCGATCCGTCCCTGGGCAAGCCAGGTTTTCGCCTGTCTCACCGCCGGCAGATACCGGCTCCACAGCGCCTCCATAACAAAAACCTGCTTCTCCTGCGCTGCCCCGAAGGCCTGCTCTGCCTCTGCACTGTCCTGAAACATGGCCTTTTCACACAGAACCGGTATCCCATGCTCCACGCAAAGCATGGTCAGGCGAAAATGATCATTGGGCGTTACCGCAATGTATACACAGTCCGGTTTCTCTTTTTCCAGCATTTTCTCATAACTGTCATAAAACTTTGCAATCTGGTTTCTTTCCGCAAAAGCCCTGGCCCGTTCCAGACTTTTGCTGGCCACCGCGCAGATTTCACAATGCTCCCCGGACGCTTCTGCTTTCTGATCCAGCAGCTTTACCGCCTCACAAAATTTTCCCGCAATTTTGCCGGCTCCCATTACCGCAAACCGAAATCCATCCATTTTTCTTCCTCCTGACTTTTTTTATAAACCTCGTATCTGTTCAGTGCCTTCATCCGGGTCTGGTCAGAGAGTATGGTAAAAATCAAAGCCGCAGGCATCCAACACCGTCTTTGCCATCAGCGTCGCCCCGATTTCATTGGGGTGCACTCTGTCCCAGGCTACACAGCAGGAATGACGGGTCTTAAAAAACGCTTCATACATCTTCTGGAAATTCACAAAAATACAGCCATACCGCTGCGCCAGCTTCTCGCAGATCGCCACGTATTCATCCATTCTGGCCCGCATGGCATCCCCCCGGTTGGGCTCCATATAATACGGCGACAGAATCAGAATTCCCTTGACCTGATCCTTCACCGATACAATCATTTTTTCGACATTCTGTTCATATTCCTCCGGCATCACCTGCTGATCAAACATGGCAGGCGAATCAAACTGCCTCCATACATCATTAATTCCGATGCAGATTGATACCCAATCCGGTTTCAGAGAAATCACATCCCGCTCAAACCGTGCCAGCAGATCCCGGCTGGTATTGCCGCTGATGCCGGAATTTGTCACCCGGATTCTCCGCTCCGGATAACAGGATGTCAGCAGATTCTCAATCATCCGGACATAGCCATGGCCCAGATTATCAAATAATCCTTCTCCCACCGGCTGGGCACTTCCCATATCTGTCACTGAATCGCCGGCAAATACAATCCGATCGCCATCTTCAAAAATCATGTTCTTTTCCTCCTGTCTGAAATGAGTTACACACTCAATGAGTCTGCTGCGGGAAACCACACGGCCATCTCATTCTCACCGCGGTTTGCCCAGGCAAAATATGGAATCATTACAAGGGGCCGTTCCTCGTAAACCGGCGGACGATAGGCCCGATATCCTCCCGCACCCGGCTGTCCGCCTGATAAAAGACCGGTTCCATGGGGAAGGTAAAGGAAACCCTGTCCCCCGTTTCCCAGCTTCCGGTCAGGAAGCAGTATCCGTCCTCCTGTCTTACCAGAAACTTCTCCGGAATTTCCATGGCCGTTTCCCGGCACCGGCCGGGAATCCGCAGGGCAAAGTTCATCTGCACAGCCTCTTCTCCGGTGTAACGGATATCCACGGAAGCCTTCCTGCTTCGGCTCATTCTTCTCTTCCCATCGCCGTTTCCTGCTTTCTATCTTACACCGTCCCCTGCTGTTTTTCAATGACAAAATCCCGGCCCAATCACTTCCAGGAAATTTTCCCATTTTGGGAATTCATCAGATACACTGCATCGCATCTGAGCCGAAACGGATACTCACTCCTCTTCACATTATGCAGCTTTACCCCGTTCCAGGCGCTTTGCATACTACAGTCATAGACCATCCATCTCTTACCGATTTTGATCTCACACCATCCATGCGGGCTCAGCGGACCGTAAGTGCGGGAAGTCACTCCCCCGATTGCCACACGGCTGTCATATCCCAGCACTCTTGCGATATAAGCCATCGCAGCAGCGTATCGGTAACAGTTTCCCTGTCTGTTCGTAAACATGTAAGAGGCATAGGAAGAAATTTTCCTTGCTGATGGTTCATCTCCATAGAATCTCTGGTACGGATATGCGCATAGAGCCTGGAAACACGCATTGAGACGCTGAAATCTGGTCTGCTGGCTGCTGGAATGGTTCACCACGAAATTCACTGCCGCTGTAATGACGGGATTCGTAACTCGAACTCCTGTTGAATCCACATATTGATAACATCTTTTTCCACTGTTGTAAAGAATCATGTTCTTCTGCAGCTCACCTGTTTTTGTAAAATGATAGACTTTTCCTTTAATGTTTTTCCAGCCCTTTACCTTTTTGCCGTTCAGATAATAATAGGTCTTTCCATTGACTGTTTTCCAGCCATTCACCAGCTTCTGCACTCTTTTCTCAGCCAGCACACTACTCTCTGACACGCTGATCTGTTCAGCCGCACATACCCTGCTGCCAGAAGTCATGAGCATGAGCATCACAAGAAGCCCGACCGGCAGTCCTCCCTTAATCCATCCTTTTTTCGTTCCACACATTCTGCATCTGTACATAAAATTTTTCTCCTCCCTTTTTGCTTTGTCTGGATCAGGTACCCTTTGGTACATCTGAAAAAAGCATGAAAAACAGCCAAATATCCTGTCTTTCATGCTTTTATTGCGCTTTGCTGTCTGATACAAACTATAGCATATCCGTTTATTAACGTCTACGGCTTTACACACTTTTCTCCGTTAATGAACATATGCTTTCCATCTGATCTGCAGAATACAGGTTCGAAGTCCTCCCTTGCTATTTCAAGTCATTCGCTACGTTTGTAATCGGCCCGATCCTGAATTTTTCCACCAGGAAATTCAGCACATTCGGAGAAAGAAATGCCGGAATGGAGGGTCCCAGCTTGATATTTTGAATACCCAGATAGAATAAAGTCAGCAGGATACTGACCGCTTTCTGCTCATACCAGGAAAGAATGATCGTGAGCGGAAGGTCATTCACAGAGCATTCAAAAGCTTCTGCCAATGCAGCTGCAACCTTGATTGCACTGTAAGCATCATTGCACTGTCCCATATCCATCAGTCTCGGAAGCCCGGCAGCCGTTCCCAGTTCAAGATCGTTAAAACGGTATTTCCCACAGGCGAGTGTCAGGACAATGCTGTCTTTCGGTGTGTTCTTTACAAGTTCCGTATAATAGTTGCGTCCGGTCTTCGCCCCGTCGCAGCCTCCGATCAGATAAATATGCCGAACCGCACCATTTTTTACCGCTTCCACTACCTTGTCTGCGACAGACAGTACGGTTCCATGGCCAAATCCTGTCCGCACCTTCTTCCCGCCATTGATCCCGGTCATAAAGTGATCTTCCTGGTATCCACCAAGCTGCAGTGCCTTTTCAATAACCGGTGTAAAATCTCTGTTTTCCCCGATATGGACCATTTCCGGATAAGAAACTGCCTCTGTTGTAAACACGCGGTCCGCATAGCTTTTTTTCGGAGGCATGAGACAATTCGTTGTAAACACAATGGGAGCCGGAATATCCGCAAATTCTTTTTGCTGATTCTGCCATGCAGTACCGAAGTTCCCCTTCAAATGCTTATATTTCTTTAATTCCGGATAGGCATGGGCCGGCAGCATCTCACCATGGGTGTAAATCTGGATTCCCTTTCCTTCGGTCTGTTCCAGAAGCTGTTTTAAATCATAAAGATCATGGCCTGTAATGACAATAAACGGTCCTTTTTCCACATTCAGGGAAACCTCCGTAGGAACAGGTGTGCCAAATGTTTCTGTATTTGCCCTGTCAAGCAGTTCCATACATTTCAGATTCACCTCTCCGACTTCCATTACAATCGGAAGCAGTTCCTTCATTCCCCAGTCCATTTGAATGGCAGAGAGGGCTTTATAGAAAAAGCGGTACACCGCCTCATCGCGATACCCCAGAATCTCTGCATGATAGGCGTATGCCGCAACACCTCGGATTCCAAACAGGATCAGAGATTTCAGAGAACGGATGTCCTCGTCTGCATTCCACAGAAGGGACATTTTATAATCTTCCACATTCTCCATCTTTTTCGTCACATCATGAATCTTATTGAGCAGTTCTGTGATAGATTCATTGTCAAAATTCACATTTGTAAGGGTTGCAAACAGCGCTTTTGTTACCAGACAATGCAGTTCCCGGGACATCCATTTTTCGTTTTCACTGACAGCCCCTGCAAGGCTGATCAAAGCTCCTGTTAACTCATCCTGCAGGTTCGCGGTATCTGCCTGTTTCCCACATACTCCCGCATTTCCCGTACACCCAGTGCAGCCGGCTGTCTGTTCACACTGAAAACAAAACATTCTATTTTCCATTATGATTCCTCCTGATTCTGTAAAATAGAAATTTCGTATCTGTTCGTACTTTCACCTGTACGGCAATTCCGAAATTTCCATTGACTTTCGACACATAGTTTACTATACTATGACAAAAAAGTATGTTGGAATTCCAACAAAAAGGAGGACAATGGACCAGATTTTTTTACCGCTGCTGCACTGCAGATTATTCCACAGGATCAGCGCAGACAATATCCCTGCCATGCTGAAATGTCTGAACGCCAAAACAATTTCCTTTAAAAAAGATGAATTTATTTTCCGGGAAGGACAGACAGCCCGGTATTTTGGCATCATTTTATCCGGTTCTGTTCAGATTGTAAAAGAAGATTTTTATGGGAACCGGAATATTCTGGCAAGAATGACACAATCCGAAATCTTTGGAGAATCCTTTGCCTGTGCTCATGTGGATGCTGTTCCCATAAATGTCATTGCATCCGAAGACTGTACGGTTCTCTTCCTGAATTGCCTGCAAATTACCAATACCTGTTCCAATAACTGCAGTTTTCATAAGCAGATCATCTACAACCTTTTATGTGACATCGCCGCGAAAAATATCGCCTTTCAGCAAAAAATTGAAATTACTTCCAAACGGACAACCCGTGAAAAAATAATGGCTTATCTTACCGCGCAGTCCAGGCTGCATCAGAGCCGTTCTTTCTCCATTACCTACAACCGCCAGGAACTGGCCGATTACCTGGAAGTTGAACGAAGTGCGATGTCTGCGGAAATTTCAAAGCTGAAAAAAGAAGGAATCATTCAGTGCACAAAATCCAACTTTACTATTCTATGATGCCAGGATCAAACGTCATAAACCACGGTGCGCTTGCGCATAAGTGGTTTTATGACTGATTGACCCGCCCCAATATGAGGATAAAAGTGGGGCGAATGTCCCACGATATCCGAATATTGGGCAGGATTGTGGGAGTGCGAAGCACGGAACAATCC
>JAXEJQ010000004.1:0-3985 GCA_034101475.1 Candidatus Limivivens sp. | reverse complement strand
GAGGAGGATCTGGAAGAAACCATCGCTTTCTGGAAGTATCAACAGAGAATGCAGTAAATATACAGGCATGGGGAGGTGCGCAATGTCTTATTATTTTATGATTGACACATATATTCCTGAGAATGGGAACAGGGAAGAATATGATTTTTATATTGAAAAGGTGAAGCCGATTGTTGAGAAATACGGCGGAGAGTATCTGGTCAGAACGGAGAAGATACAGTATTTGTCAGAGGAACGGCAGCCACAGCGGGTAATTTTGATACGGTTTGCGGAAAAGGAAGCGCTGGACGCCTGTTTTTCGTCGGAGGAGTATCGTGCCATTATGATGAAGCGCGTCAACAGCGTCGATGCGAGAGCAGTCATTGTGGAAGGGGTTTAGTAAAGCGATTATGCATTCTTGGTATCGTTATTTATGAACAGATGATACGGGTGTACCGGAGATTTGAAAGGTCTGCGAGGCTTTCGGAAAGGGAAAACAGGTATGGAGAAGAGGATTCATCAGTTGAGAATTGATTTTTGTGTTACGCAGGAGATCAAAAGGTATGTGTATGTTTATGTGATTGAGGGAGACGCCTGTTATCTGATTGATTCCGGTGTTGACGGGGCAGAGGAAAGGATCGCCGATTATCTGAAATCGATTGGAAGAAAGCTGACGGATATTCAGGGTATTTTTCTTACGCATGCCCATCCGGATCATATCGGAAGCGCCGCAAAGATCAGGGAGATGACAGGATGTAAGGTGTATGCAAGTGCCGGTGAGAGCAAATGGATCTGTGATATTGATCTGCAGTATGCCGAGCGTCCGATTCCGAATTTTTATACGCTTGTCAACAGGTCTGTGACGGTTGACGAGATATGGAAAGACGGTGACTGCATGGAACTGGAGAAAGGTTTGTCAATAGAAGCCTTGGGAACACCGGGACATTCCTGTGAGGAATTATCTTATCTGCTGCCGGAAAAACGCTGTATTTTTACCGGAGATGCCATACCGGTCAGAGGTGACATACCGATCTGGATTCAGCAGGAGGAGAACAGAAAGAGTCTGGAACGATTAAGAAAATCAGAGAATATGGATGTGTTTTATCCGGCATGGGATGTTACCTATACCAGGGAAACGGCGATGAGGAAAATCGAAGATGCAGTGTTGCTGATGGATGAAATACAGCAAAGCGTAGAGCAATGCAGAGAAAAGGCAAAGTCGTTGGATGAGCTGGTGATGGAGGTGTGTGCCGCGATGAATACGCCGCATTTTCTGAAAAATCCGTTATGGAAACGAACGATCGAGAGCTTTCTGAAGCAGTGATGCAGCGGGGCATCAGACCGGAAAGGCTCTGGTGTACAGAAGGCCGTATTGCGGAACAAAACTGTGGAAAAGGAGTATGAAAAATGAAATATTGGTGGATGGATACGTATTTATTGAAGAAACCAGGCGTGGTCAAAGACCTTCAGAAGGATTGGAACTGGATTCGCTATCAGATCGGTGGGAAAATGTTTGCAGCGATCTGTCTGGGGGAGGACGGGGAGCCATATTACATTACACTAAAGCTGGAACCGATTGAGGGAGATTTCCTGCGGCAGCAGTATCAGGATATTATTCCGGGTTACTATATGAATAAGGTGCATTGGAATTCCATCAATCCGGACGGAGAGGTTCCGGATGATTTATTAAGGGATCTGCTGGATAAGTCCTACCAGCTGGTTCTGAGAGGGTTCAGCAGGAAAAAACAGAAGGAGATTCTGGGAATCCCTGAGAAAGAATAAAAAGCAGCCGGAAAGGAATGGTGAAGAGGTTCATAATGAATAAGAATCGAAAGCGGCCATCAGAGAATGGAGTCGAAAGGGAATTTTTCAGGTACGTTTCCCAGAATATTCTGGGGATGCTGGGCATATCCGCTTATGTTCTGGCAGACACTTTTTTTATTTCGAAAGCGGAAGGCGCAGCAGGAATCACGGCGCTGAATCTTGTATTGCCTCTTTACAGTCTGATTTTTGGCATTGGATCCATGATCGGCGTCGGTTCTGCCATTCGCTTTAATATTCTGAGAGCCAGAAGAGATGAAAGAGCTGATGATTATTTTTCCAATGCGCTGATGTTTGCGGCCATTCTGGGAATGGTGTTTATGGCGCTGGGAGCACTGGTGCCGGGGCAGATCGTGGAGATTCTTGGCGGAGATGAAGAGATTGTGACGGTCGGAAAACCGTATACAAGGATTTTTATGATGTTTGCCCCGTTTTTCATGGCCAATTATATCTGCAATGCCTTTGTGCGCAACGATGGAAATCCTTCTCTGGCCATGCAGGCAACGCTTTTCAGCAGTCTGTTCAATATTGTTATGGATTATCTGCTGATGTTTCCCCTGGGGCTGGGGATGGCAGGTGCCGCCTGGGCCACGGCTTTTTCACCGGTTGTGGGTATTCTGATCTGCTGCAGGCACTTTTTCTCAAAGAGGAGTACCGTAAGATTTGCATGGCGAAAACCCTCCGTCCGAAAGCTGGCAGAGGCGTGTCAGCTGGGGGTGTCCGCATTTGTCGGAGAGGTTTCTTCGGGAGTCACGACGGTGGTGTTTAACTTCCTGATTCTGGGACTGGCCGGAAATGACGGTGTGGCTGCGTATGGGATTGTGGCCAATACGGCAATTGTGGCGACGTCCATTTTTAACGGAGTATCGCAGGGATCCCAGCCTCTGTTCAGTCGATTCTATGGAGGAAAGGAGAGAGACCAGGTTCAAAAAGTCCTGAAGCTGGCGGTGGGGACAGCCGTTGTTCTTGCTCTTCTGGTGATTTTGATGACCAGCCTTTTTACAGACTCCATTGTCAGACTGTTTAACAGCGGGAATAATGCGCAGATGGCAGCCTATGCGGTTCAGGGAGTCCGGCTGTATTTTATCGGATATTTGTTTGCCGGATTCAATATTGTGGGGGCCGGTTATCTCAGTGCTACAGAAGTATTTGGATGGGCGTTTCTGGTATCGATTCTGCGCGGCGTGGCAGCGATCAGCGTCAGTGCCTTTGTCCTGGCCTGTTTTCTGGGGATGACAGGAATCTGGCTGGCCTTTCCTGTGGCAGAGGCCTTCACGACGCTGATTATGGCAGCCGCAATTATAAAAAGCAAAGGAAAGCAGTAATAAACAGACGAAAGCAGATAAAAGCAAATAAAAGCGGATAAAAGCAGATAAAAACAGTTAAAAGCAGTTAAAAGCAGGTGAAGGCTCCGTCAATGATAAAATCAGAACCGGTTGTGAAGGAACTGGTGTCTCCGGCGAGGTAGACGCAGATGGACTCCAGTTCTTCCGGCTTTCCCAGCCTTCCCAGGGGAGCCATTTCGTTCCATTTTTCGATGAGCGGAATCAGGGTCGGAGAGTTCAGAGTCAGTTCTGTTCCGATATAGCCCGGGCTGATGCTGTTTACGCGGACTTTGCGTTTCGCCCATTCGATGGCCAGAGACTTGGTAAGCTGGATAACGGCTGCCTTGGAGGCATTGTAGGCGCACTGAGGCTGGGGAACGTTTACAATATGGGCGGACATGGAGGCGGTGTTGATGATGGAGCCGCCGCCATGGGCCAGCATGTATTTTCCGGCGGCGATATCCGTGAGGAAAATACCGTTTAAATTTACATTGATCACTTTATTCCACTGTTCATAGGTCATTTCTTCTGCCGGAGCGTTTATGCAGATTCCGGCGTTATTGTGGCAGAAATCCAGGCCGCCCAGTTCCTTTACGACCTGCTCGATCATGGCATCAACCTGTTCCGGTACCGTGCAGTCGGTGTGAATCGCGATGATGTTTCTGCCTGTTTTCTCTGCCAGCTCTGCGGCAGTCTTCTTTGCCTCTTCAAAATCCAGATCCACAATGGCCACATCGGCTCCGGCTTCCGCAAATGCGGTAGCTGTGCATTTTCCGATCCCTCGGGCGGCTCCGGTGACAAATCCTTTTTTTCCATCCAGACGCATTTTTTCAAGAATACCCATACGTTTTCTTCCTTTC
>JAXEJQ010000003.1:0-32240 GCA_034101475.1 Candidatus Limivivens sp. | reverse complement strand
CACTCCCACAATCCTGCCCAATATTCGGATATCGTGGGACATTCGTCCCACTTTTATCCTCATATTGGGGCGGGTCAATCAGTCATAAAACCACTTATGCGCAAGCGCACCGTGGTTTATGACTTTTGACCCTGGCATCATAGAATGAGCCAGGGGACAAATGGACATGAAAATCCGTGCCTGCAAAGAACGGGTGCGGATGCCGGAAAAGCAGATGTGAAGAAGGAGTACGGGAAAGGAGTTTCGGGAAGCGGATGTTGGAGATCAGAGATCTTGTTGTGGAGCATCAGAAGAATCCTCTTGGAATTGACTGTGCAGAGCCGAGGTTCGGATGGAAGCTGGTCAGTGAGGAGAAGAACGTATTTCAGACGGCTTATCGATTAAAGATATTTACCGGGCAGGGTCTGGAAGCGGATACGGGAAGAAGAGAATCACAGGAAAGTATTGAACGCGTCATAGAAGGCTGGAGGCCTGCTCCGATGACTGCTTATCAGGTGCAGGTCACGGTATGGGACAATCATGGAAATCAGGCGGAAACAGAAACGCATTTTGAGACCGGCCGTATGGGAACGGCATTCCTGGGATCCTGGGTGGAACCCGAGCAGACGCCTACGGTCAACAGCTGGAAAAACAAAAAGATGGACAGCAGTACGGTGGGGGTCAATCTGTTTGCCGGCCAGGAGAGGGATTTTGCGGAATTTCAGCCGGTTCAGTATGTGAGGATCCCCTTCACAGCCCCCAAAACGATAAAAAAGGCAAGAATCTATGCTTCTGCCCATGGAATTTATAAACTGGAAGTGAACGGAAAACAGCCCGACATGCGGGAGTTCGCGCCGGAAAATACGGCTTATTATAAGATTCTGCAGTATCAGACCTATGACGTGACAGATTTTGTTCATCCGGGAAAGAATGTAATCGGCGTGATTCTGGCAGACGGATGGTGGTCAGGCCGTGTGGGTGTCAGCGGTGATTCCTGCCAGTATGGTGATAAAAAGGGACTTCTTCTGGATGCAGTGATACGGTATGAGGATGGAACAGAGGAAGTGATCACAGGGGAAAAGGGCAGATCCTCGGAGGGTCCCCTGGTATATGCCGATCTGTTTGCGGGCGAAAAATATGATGCCCGGAAGGAACTGGGAAACTGGAGCAGTGCAGAATATGATGACAGCCTTTGGAAACCGGTGAAAAAAGCGGACTATCCAATGGAGAATCTGACCGGTCAGTATGCTCCGCCGGTACAGACAATCGATTCCTTTGTACCCCTTGGAATCTTCCGTTCCCCAAAAGGCGAAATGATTCTTGACACGGGACAGGTTGTGGCAGGACAGATAGAATTTACCGTGAACGCCGTGGCCGGAACGGAGATCCGCCTGGAACATTCGGAAATTCTGGATGAGGAAGGAAATTATTTTAACAACATTCTGGGAACCAATAAGGAGCAGATGGTCGTATATATCGCGAAGGATGGACTGCAGACCTATCGGACGCAGTTTTCCTATCAGGGGTTCCGCTATGTGCGCATCACCGGATGGCCGGGAGAAATGGATGTTTCTTCGTTTAAAATCCATGCGGTTTCCAGTTTTATGGAGGATATCGGATCTTTTTCCACATCGGATGAGAGGATGAACCGTCTGCAGAAAAATATCTGGTGGAGTCAGGTTGCCAACAGCATTTCCATTCCAACGGACTGTCCGCAGAGAGAAAAAGCAGGGTGGACAGGAGACATCATGGCATATGCGCCCACCATGTGCTTCCTGAGAAACGCGGATGCCTTTCTGACCAGCTGGATGGCGAATGTCAGAGCGGAGCAGCGGGACAACGGAGCGGTTCCGGTAATTGTTCCCTATCTGAAAGCATATGAGATTTTTATCAACGAAACCCAGAAAAGTGATACCTGCTGCGGCTGGGGGGACGCTGTGATTGTGGTTCCGTGGAGTGTTTACCAGGCGTATGGGGATAAACGAATCCTGGAAGAAAACTATGATGCCATGAAGCGCTGGATGGCATATGTCCGTGAACGTGCAGAGAATCATCATCCGAAGGAATATGAAACCTGGGATGAGGCTCACAGAGAACGGAGCAGGTATTTGTGGAATACTGATTTTCATTATGGAGACTGGCTGCTTCCAAGTGTGGTCCTGGGAAACCCGGATGGAAACGCCATGATGGAAACGGCGTATGCAACAATGGGAATTGTGGCTCCCGCCTACTATGCGTTCAGTGCGGCGATGATGGCAAAGGTCGCGGAAACGCTGGGGCATACCGAGGATGCCGGATTTTATCAGCAACTATATCAGAAGATCCGGGAGGCATTTATACAGGAATATGTGCATGAAGATGGAAGGATTGACGCAGATTTTCAGGGGATTTATGTGATCGCCCTGAAAAATGACCTGGTTCCGGAGGAAGTCCGTCCCAAAATGGCGGATCACCTGTGTGAGCTGATTGAGAAAAATCATGGCTGTCTTGATACCGGATTTCTCAGTATCCCGTTCCTGATGGATGCTCTCTGTGAAAACGGGAAGCAGGATGCGGCCTATGAGCTGATGTTCCAGACAAAATGTCCCAGCTGGCTTTATGAAGTGGAAAAAGGAGCCACTACGATCTGGGAGAGCTGGGGAGCCATTGGCGAGGACGGTACGGTAAGCACCTACAGCTATAATCATTACGCCTTCGGCTGCGTCGGGGAATGGATGTACCGTGAAATGGGAGGTCTTCAGGCGGCTGCACCGGGGTATCAGAAAATCCGGGTTGCTCCGGCATGGGACTGCGGTCTTTCCTGGGCAAGGACGGTACAGGAGACTCCTTACGGAACTGCTTCTGTCGCATGGAAAAAGGATCATGACAGGAAGTATCTGAATATACAGATTCCGCCAAATACAACTGCAGAGATTGTGCTGTCAGAGAACCGGACAGAAATGGTGGGAAGCGGAACCTATACCTATGAAATCAGAAATGGAGGAAAAGAATATGTCAGAAATCAGTTTTAAAAGCTTTCGGGATGAAATCAGACTTTCCAGACTTGGAATGGGAAATATGCGTCTTCCGGTAAAAACAGAGGAGTCGGGGGAGCATATCGATTATGAAAAAGCAAAGGCAATTATTGACAGGGCGATGGAAGCCGGCATCAACTATTATGACACGGCTTATATTTATCATGGCGGGGAGTCCGAAAGATTCCTTGGGAGAGCTCTGGCCGAATATCCAAGAGACCGGTATTACGTGGCAGACAAATTCAATTACCAGGCGAATCCGGATTACAGGGCGCAGTTCGCGGAGCAGCTGGAGCGGCTTTCCATGGATTTCATTGATTTTTATCTTCTGCATGGGGTGCAGGACTATTTTGTTGAGGATGCGATCAGCTGCGGCTGTATTGAATATTTTGATCAGATGAAAAAAGTGGGAAAAATCCGGTATCTCGGTTTTTCCTTCCACGGAACTCCGGAAGCGCTGAAACGGATCCTTTCCGTGTACCCGTGGGATTTTGTACAGATTCAGCTGAACTATTATGACTGGCTGTATGAAAGCGCAAAAGCCCTTTATGAAATCCTGGATGAAGCCGGAATTCCCATCATGGTCATGGAACCGGTGCATGGAGGAATGCTGGCTGATCTGGGAGAGAAGGCGAATGGAATACTGAAAGAAGCGGAACCGGAACATTCCATTGCTTCCTGGGCAATGCGATGGGTAAAAAGCCTTCCGCGGGTACAGGTGATTTTAAGCGGCATGTCTGACCTGGAGCAGCTGAATGACAATATCCATGTGATTTCCGAAACGGCGGATATTTCAGAAGAGGAACAGAAGCTGATTGAAAAAGCCTGCGCAGTTGTGCGCTCCAATACGGCAGTGCCATGTACCAAATGCCGTTATTGTACCCCGAATTGTCCGATGGAGCTTGATATTCCGTATCTGCTGTCCAATTACAATGACGCAAAAATCGGCGGTGGCTGGAGACTGGGAAATCTGGCAAGTGTGGTGGGAGAGAAGCTGCCTTCCGCCTGTATTGCATGCGGCACCTGTACCAAACACTGTCCCCAGAGCTTTGACATTCCGAAATATATGGCAGAACTGGCAGATATGATGAAAGAGCATTGATTCCCTGCAGTGGCATCGTCGACTGAAGTCAACGCAGCTCGACGGAAAAACAGGCAAGTCAGTCAGTTGGAATATGAACGTGTCAGTGCACCGGGAATGTAAGGCTCATTTGTCGGGCAATATCATTCAGAAGAAGGAGAAAAGACAATTTATGAGAAAAATAACAGTTGCTGTGGGAAGCGGCATAAAAGGCGGCAATACGGACCAGCTTGCAGATTCCTTTATAAAAGGCGCACAGGAAAAAGGCCATGAAGTCCATAAGTTTTTTCTGGGGGGAACGGATCTCCATGGATGCCTGGGATGCGGTGCCTGTCAGAAAAACGGGAATCACTGTGTGGTGAAGGATGTCATGCAGGAAATCTATCCCTGTCTTCAGGAGTGTGATACCATCGTGATGGCTTCTCCGCTGTATTTCTGGACATTTTCTTCCCAGATAAAGGCGTTTTTTGACCGCCTGTATGCATTGTCAGAAGAAAATATCTATCCGGCAAAAGATACCGTATTACTGATGACCGCAGAGGATGACAGTGAGACAACCTTCGACTATCCGGACAGTTATTATCGCTTTATCACAGAAGCGCTGGGATGGAAAAATGCGGGGACCTATTATGCGGGCGGCTGCCATACAGAGAACGGAAATAAACAGCTGCCTGAAAAACACCGGGAGGGCTCCTTTCTGCTTGGAAAATCCATCTGATTATTATATAATGATCCAAAGGGACAAATGGATTTTGGAAGTTTGGAGAGAGCGATGAAGGAGAAAAGGAAGGCTGTACAGAAACCGATGACATTTTATAAAAAGCTGATGATGACCTTTGCAGGGATTTTCCTGACAACGGCCCTGGTGATTGTGGTCGCTTCCGCAGCGATTACCAGGAGGATCACGGTCAATAATTACTATTCCTATTCGCATCAGGCCATGAAAGAGCTGAATCAGCGGATGGAAGTGATTATGAATGATATTGAGGTCATTTCCAGGTTTGTTCTCTCTGATGAAAGGATCCAGGATTATCTGACGACGGACACCCTGGACAGCAGCTATAACACAATCTCCCGGGAGGCCAAGGAGATGCTGATGAAGCTGGTGATGGACCGGCAGTATGTGGAGTCCGTGGTGGTCTATGACAAAAAGGGAAACGGGCTCATGAGCGGAAACGGAGATTCCATTATCTCCGATTATAACGTACTGCAAAGCCAGCCCTGGTATCAGGAAGTTCTGGAAAAACAGGGGATGTATCTGTGGGTCCGGGCCAGGTTTCAGGGAATCAGCGCCGACAGAGAGAGGGTTGTGCTTGCGCGTGTCATCAATGAAACGGATACGCTGAATGCAGCGGGAACCGTCATTTTTATTCTGCGGGATTCCTATTTTACCGACATGCTGAATGAAGCCAGAACTCCGGCAATCGGCGATATTTTTATTATGGACCGGGACGGCGGGATCTTGTTTGCTCCGTCTTCTGCGGATGAGGGGCAGCGGAATACGGTTCTGGGACAGTATCAGAAACTGCTGGAAAACGGCGGGGATACCATGCAGACCCGCCAGTATCATCTGACTTCCTGCCCGGCAGGGGACCTGGGATGGACGCTGTTCTGCATGAATAAAAAGTCCATGGTCAGCAGCAGCTGGTATACCAATATGCTGATTATTCTGATTGCCAGTGTGATCGCGCTGATTCTGGCAGTGATTGTGTACAGCCGTTTCGCGAAAAACATTAACGGAGTGGTCCAGGGCCTGGTGACCGCCATGGGAAAAGCCAAGGAGCAGCGGTATAAGGAGGAGATTCAGATCCCCACGGATACAGTGGAATTCGCCGGGCTGGTGGATGAATATAACCGGATGATCCGAAGCGTCAATGTCCTGGTCAACCAGGTCATGCAGGAGAAAATCAACACAAAGCAGGCGCAGCTGGAGAATCTCCAGTCCCGTATCAATCCCCATTTCCTTTACAATACGCTGGACTGCATCAACTGGAAAGCCATGGCGAACAATCAGGATGAGATTTCGGAAATGATTGTGGGGCTGTCAAAAATGTTTCGGTTCAGTCTGGGAAAAGGAGAAAAGGAAGTAAAGCTTTCGGAAGAGCTGGAAAATATCCGCTGTTATCTGATGCTCCAGCAGAAGCGTTTTGAGGATCAGCTTTCGTTTCTGATCGACGCGCCGGAATCGGCGGCCAATTACCGGGTTATGAAATTTATTCTGCAGCCGCTGGTGGAAAACAGTATTATCCATGGCCTTCAGGAAAAAGGAGAAAAGGGCTATGTGAGTGTGATTGTAAAAGAAGAAGAGGAATATCTGGAGCTGAGTGTGCTGGATAACGGCGTGGGGATCGACGAGGAATATGTGCAGGATATTATAAGCGGCAGCGTCAGCGAGGGAAATGGCAGGAAACACAGACATGGAATCTACAATGTGAATGAAAGGCTGAAAATGCGGTACGGCGAAGAAAGCGCCCTGCAGTTCAGAAATCGTTCCAGGGGCGGGACGAAAGTCAGCATTCGGCTTTCAAAGAAAAAGCTGGAGGGGAAGTAACATGCATACAGTTTTGTTGGTGGATGATGAACAGGTGATTGTGCGGAATATGAAGCAGGTGATTCCCTGGGAAAAGCTGGGCTTTCAGATCATTGCTTCTGCGTCGGACGGCGAGGAGGCATACCGGCTTGTGGAGCAGAAGCGTCCGGAGCTGGTCATTACGGATGTGATGATGCCTCGGATGAACGGGATCGAACTGTCGGAGAAGATTAAAAAAGATTTTCCGGGAACGGAAATCATCATCATCAGCGGCTACGATGAATTTGATTACGCTCAGTCCGCTATGCGGGCCGGGGTAGTGGAGTATCTGCTCAAGCCGACTCAGAGATCGGAGCTGGAAGAGACGCTGTCCCGGGTTCATAACCGCATCATGCAGAAAAAAAGTATGCAGGAAAATATGGAAAAGCTCCGGGGAGAGGTTCAGAAGCAGATGCAGGTTATGAAAAATCAGTTTTTCTGCGATCTGCTGTATGGCGCCGTTACGGAGGGAATGGATATTTCCCGGACCTTACAGTATTACCGCAGCCCTTTGAAGGGCTCCCCCTATTACCTTTGCTGCTTTGACCTGGATGAGGATATCCATGAAAAATATTCGCCGGAGAAACGGGCGCTGCTCTGGCTGCAGCTGAATATTATCATCAGCAACCGGCTGCAGGAGATGGAATATTTTGAATACTTTGAAAGAGGCGCGAGCCTGTACCATATTTTTGAACAGACATCGGATATGGTGGGGACGGCTTATCTGGAGGAGCTTCTGACGGAGGCGATTCAGGAGCTCCGCGCGCTCACCGGAATCAGCGTTTCCGTTGGAATCAGCAGAAAGTATCCGAATCTGGACAGGCTGTTTATGGCCAGACGGGACTGTGAGATCGCTCTGGAGGAACGGTGCAATATGGGGGAAAACAGCTGTATTCCCTACGAGGAGATTCGCCTGTTTGAGAAGGATATTCAGATCTTTGACAATGAACAGCTGAACGCCGTCTGTGTGAAAATCCGTTCCATGAATGCGGAAGCTGCGGTTCAGCTGGTGCGGGCCATGTACGAGAAGATGAAGGAAGAAAAGGCCATTTACCAGCAGTTTTACAGTCAGTCCATGCGAATTCTGATTGAACTGTATAATATCGCCGTGGAAAACGGGGAGGAATTTCAGGAAGAGCTGCGCAGGCTGTTTGCGGGCCTTTCCAATTATAAGACAGCGGATTCCCTGATGGAGCTGGTGATCGGATGGATTCAGCGGGTGACACAGTCCGCTACCCGGAAGAAGGGGAATAAAAATAAAGATTTGATTGCCCAGGTACTGACTTATGTGGACCGGCATATCCAGGAGGAGATTACCCTGCAGAGCGTGGCGGATGCTGTCCATCTGAGCAAGAATTACCTGTGCAGCATTTTTAAAAAGGAGCGCGGCGAAACCTTTTTTAACTATCTGACCTCAGCCAGAATTAACAAGGCCAAAGAGCTTCTGAAGAACACGGATTTCAAGGTCTACACCATTGCGGAGAAGGTGGGGTATACGGATTATGCCTATTTTGCTCAGGTTTTCAAGAAAAGTGTGGGCGTAACAGCTGTGGAATACCGGGAAATTTATCAGGAAAACGACTAAAGGAGTCAGGGAAAAACCGATGTCCGGCTCTTGGAGCCAGGGAAAAACCGATGTCCGGCTCCTTTGCCGGGAAACAGAAGGACAGAAAAGAGGCTGCAAAGCCTCTTTTTTTGTGGAGAACAGAGGAGAGATATGTAAAAAAATACGGAACATCGTAATATATTCGATGCAATGGGAAGATATTCCATACAAAAGGAAAGAAGGAAATGCTATAATTTCAATACAAATTATACAAAAGACCGTAAAAAGGAGGAGCTTTTATGAAACGTAAACAAATGTTAGCATTACTGATGACCGGATGTATGGCAATGTCCATGGGAATTGCCGCCAATGCGGAATCCAGTGAGGAACCGGTAAAACTTTCGGTTCTCTGGCAGTTCGACCCGTCCACGGATTCTCACTGGAAACAGGACTGTCTGTATACGGCTGCAGAAGCACTGGGATATGAGCTGGAAGTGGAAAGCGTGGATGACGCTACCTATAAAACGAAAATCCGTGTTATGCTTCAGGCCAATGAGCTGCCGGATGTATTCTATACTTGGGGCGGTTCCTACAGTACGCCGTTCCTGGATGCAGGTGTGCTTTATCCCCTGGAGGATGCGCTGGATGAGTCCGGATACAAACTGATGGATGTTTATGCGCAGCCGGAAGCGGACGGCCACATTTATGCGGTACCGACCAGTGCGCTGGAGACCTATGCGGTTTTCTATAACAAAGATGTTTTCGCGGATCTGGGTATGGAAGTTCCGGAAACCTGGGATGAACTGCTGGCAGTGGTAGATGCCTGCAATGAAAAGGGAATCGCTGCTATGGCTCTGGGCGATAAAGATCGCTGGGAAGGCGACCTTTTCTATAACATGATGGTAATCCGGGAAGACGCGGATGCCTTCAAGAATGCCATGGAAGGCGACGGCAGCTTCACGGATGAAGCATTCCTGACCGCAGCTGAGAAGGTGCAGACACTGGTGGAAAAAGGCGCGTTCCATAAAGGCTATATGCAGGCAGGCCCCAATGAATGTATTGAAATGCTGCGTGCGGGACTGGTAGCCATGTATCCCACCGGCTCCTGGAATGTGGCAACCTTTGAAGGAGAAGAAAACATCGGCTGTGCCGTATTCCCGGGAACAGGCGCTGAGGATCCGTACCTGTCCTGCTGTGGAAATGCCGCAAATGCAGGAATGTGCGTCAGCGTATCGGACAAATCCGAATATGCAGCCAAATTTGTTGTGGAATATACAAAACAGATGAATGACCGCCGGACGGAAGAAGGCGACCGTCCGTATTATGAGACCGATGTTGAGAGCAAGGATATCACAGAACTCAGACAGACCTACAATGAGAACTGCAGCAAGCTGGAGAAGTCCCAGCTCTGGTGGTATACCTACCTGGATACGGAAATCGGCGAGCCCATGCGTGATCTTTCTCAGAGACAGTTTGCAGGACAGATCGAAGCAAAAGAATTTACAGAAGAGCTTCAGAAGATTATTAAGGGCGAATAATTTTTTTGATGACAGGAGGAATGCAATATGAAAAAGATGCTGTCAAACAAGCCGGTAATCGCACTGTTTGTGCTGCCCGGATTGCTGGTATTTGCTCTGATCTTCATTTATCCGATCCTTTATACAATCAATCTGAGTCTGACATCCTGGAAAGGAATCGGGGCAAAAGAGTATATCGGAATTCAGAACTATGTGCAGCTGTTCCATGACGAGGTGTTTATTCAGTCTGTAAAAAATACGCTGATAATTCTGGCAGTTGCCATGGTTGGCCAATTGATTCCCGCACTCTTTTTCGCAATCCTTCTGTCAAATCTGAAGAGAGGGACCAGAATTTTCCGCATTGCATTCTTTATTCCGGTGCTGCTGTCTTCCACAGCCATTGCACTGATGTGGGAGCGGATTTACAGCTCCTCTTACGGAATGCTGAATGAAATTCTGACCCTGGTCGGGCTGGAAAGCTGGACTCACGAGTGGCTGGCGGACGAGGCAACCTGCCGGGTGGCGGTTATTGTGCCGGTAATCTGGCAGTGGATCGGTTATCACATGATTATCATGTATGCAGGACTGAAGGCCATTCCGGAACAGTATACGGAAGCTGCAAGGCTGGATGGGGCGAACTCCATCCAGCTTGTAACCAGAATTATTCTTCCGATGATGCAGGATATTCTGAAGGTGTGTATTGTGCTGGCAGCCGTGGGAAGCATCAAAATTTTCGACAATATTTATATCATGACGGCCGGAGGTCCCTACAATATGACCTCCACCATTGCCATTGACATGTACAAAGAGGCCTTTCTGAAGCTGAACTTCGGATACGGAAGTGCCATTGCCGTTATCCTCTGTGTGATCTGTATGGCGGTGTATCTGCTGATCAACAAGGTAATGTCCCGGGAAGCCATCGAATATTGAGAGGAGGATTGTACAGATGAAAAGAAAGATGAAAAAAACACTGGTGTATGTCATTCTGGCAATCTTTGCGGTGATTCAGATATTCCCTCTGGTCTGGCTGGTGAATTATTCCTTCAAGAGCAATGCGGAGATTTATACCAAAAGCTCCTTTGCCATTGCGGAAAACATCGGACCGGCAAACTATATTTCCGCCTGGGTGAAGGGCTCCATTGCTAAGTATTTCGGAAACAGTGTGATTGTGACGCTGGTAAGTGTGGCGGCTACTCTGATCCTGGCGTGTATGATGGCCTATGCCATTACCCGTATGCGCTGGAAATTCAGCAATGCAGTGCTGGCGTTCCTGATGGTCGGCATGATGATTCCCATTCACGCGACCCTGATTCCGCTGTTTGTTCTTCTGCAGAAAATCGGCCTGTACAGCACCAGATGGAGCCTGATTATTCCTTATACAGCGGTTGGATTGCCGTTGGCAGTCTTTATCTTCAGCAATTTCCTGAGGAGTATTCCACATGAGCTGGAGGAAGCGGCCTTTATTGACGGGTGCAGTGTCGTCCGTGCCTTTGCCCAGATTATTCTGCCGTCGCTGAAGCCCGCGATTGCGACCGTTGCAATCTTTACGTTTATGTCCAACTGGAATGAGTTTATTATGGCAAGCACCTATCTGCAGAAATCAGATCTTTATACGCTGCCTCTGGGCCTGACAGCCTTTCAGGGAACCCACGGATCAGAAATGGGCCCCATGGCGGCTGCGATTCTGATCGCCAGTGTGCCGCTGCTGATATTCTACTGTATTTTCAGTGAGCAGGTGGAAAAGAGCTTTACGGCGGGTGCAGTTTTAAAATAACAGGAAACTAACATGCCGGGGTAATGGCAGAGAATGGAGTGTAAACATGCAGACATCGAGAGAACTGGTAAAACGGGCAATGGAATTCGGAAAACCGGAAAGAATTCCCCTTTGCCTGGACTTTCAGAAGGATGAACTGAATATTGAGCGGACAAAAGATATCACTGCCCGTTATGAATCGGATCTTCTGATTACGTGCTTTTTTGATCCGGAATTCGTACCCCTTGGGGAAGGATATTCCGAATGGGGTTATAAAATGGAAAACTTCGGGGAAACCATGGGAGAAGTAAAGGATTATCCCCTGGCGGACTGGGATCGGTTTGATTTCTGGAAATCTCATCTGCCGGATTATTCGGCGGAGAGAGGCTATGAGGAGGCCAGAAAAATGCGGAAGCAGTATCCGGATACCTTTCTGGCAGGCGGCGTGGGAATGATGATGGAAACCATCCTGAATCTGCGCGGCTATGAAAATACGATGATTGATTATTTCGAAGAGGAAGACAATCTGAATAAGCTGATTGACTGTCTCTATGAATGTGGAAAGAAAATGGTGGACGGCTATGCGGCGGCCGGCCTGGACGGCATTATCGCCTGGGAGGACTGGGGGCTCCAGACAGGCCCCATGCTCAGCTACAGCCTGTGGAAAGAATACTATTATGACCGCATGAAAGACTTTGTGGCTTATATTCACAGCAAGGGAATGAAATATATCCTGCATTCCTGCGGCCATATTACCTATCTGCTGGATACCTTTGTGGATTTCGGCATCGATGCCATTCAGATGGATCAGCAGATGAATATGGGATTGGAACTGCTGAAAAACTGGAGCGGTAAAATCTGCTTTATGTGTCCGGTGGATATCCAGCACAGTGTCGCCATGTCTCAGGAAGAACTGGAGACCTATGCAGCGGAAATGGTTCAGAAGCTGGGAACCCGGGAGGGCGGATTCATCTACAAATCCTATCCGCAGCCGGTGGCCATCCGGATGCCGGCGGACCAGCTGGAAAAGGAAATAAAGATTATGAAACAGATGCCCGTCTGAAACAATTCTGCGGGAAGACATATTGGAGATTTATGGCTTGTGGAATCGGGAAAGCTTCTGTATAATGGGCACAGGATGCCATGAGAAAGAGGATACAGAAGAAGGAGAGACAGGCCATGAAAACAGAACAGGAAAAACGCCCCTTAAGCGCTGTTATTTTTGATATGGACGGTCTGATGTTTGATACGGAGCGGATCGTCCGGCGGGCCTGGGATCTGACAGGACCCGCTCTGGGGTATGAGCCCCTGGGCTACAATATTCTGAATACCCTGGGTATGAATCTGAAGCGTCGCCGGAGTTACTTTACGGAGAAATATGGGGAGAGCTTTCCCTTTGAAACGTTTACGGAAGCCTACCGGAAGATTTCCAGGGGGATTCTGGAAAAGGAAGGGATTCCGCTGAAGCCCGGTCTGATGGAGCTTCTGGAATTTTTAAAAGGCCAGGGCTGCCGGATGGCCGTTGCCACCTCCTCCAGTGCGGAGCACGCTGCCGAAAATCTGGAGAAAACAGGCGTTGCAGGCTATTTTCAGGGAGTTATCAACGGGAGCCAGGTGCAGTTTTCCAAGCCGCATCCCCAGATCTATCAGCTTGCCTGTGAGCTGCTTCAGGCAGATCCGACCAGGACCATTGCTCTGGAGGATTCCCCCCATGGCCTTTGCGCGGCAGCCGCTGCGGGCCTCATGCCGGTGATGGTGCCGGATCTGGTAACGGAGCTTCCAAAGCCTGCGCCCAGGCTGGAGGCGAAGCTTGCCAGCCTTTATGAGGTAAAAGCTTATATTGAAAAGCATTTTTATTTCTGTGAGCAGCGAGCCAGGTAGCCGCATTTGTGCGGATATTTGGCCACTGCCGCGAGGATCAAATACTCCGTTGCTTACAGCGGGGTATTTGTTTTATGTCAGCAAGAAAAATCGGCATCGTCTGGAAGAGCCAGGCTATGCCGATTTTTATAACAGGAGAATTGGCATTTCCTGTGAAGCATGCATTGACAGAAAAGAAGCTGCAGAGAATTTTTTTCTCAGCTTGCTATCAGTAACGGACGATGATAAAATGGAAAGTACACCAGACGATGGTTTTTCAAAATCAGTCGAGCGATTTGTTGGGCGCAACGCTTGATATGGACGAAAGTTCGGTAAAAGATAAAAATTATCCGGAGTCTCTTGTGAAATTCAGCGGGAAAATACTGCTTGTTGGAATCAGCTATGATAAGAAAACAAAAGTGCATCAATGTATGATCGAAGAATTTGAGAAGTAAACTGCGGACAATTTCAGCAGGCGCATAGTACGGAAGAACAGAATAAAAAACCGGCAGTGGTTACTCACTGCCGGTTTTTTAACGGAGATGGAGGGATTTGAACCCTCGCGCCGGTTACCCGACCTACCGCATTTCGAGTGCGGACCCTTCAGCCACTTGGGTACATCTCCAGAAGTCTGCGTCTGATAACGCTACCTCCTCATTATATAGCGGGAAAGGCGTTCAGTCAAGTAAGAAATCATGAAACAACCCTGCCATACGTTCAGGTACTTCTTGCATTCTGAAGCAGAGTCGATTAAACTATTTGTATATAGAGACTTTGTTTTTGGGGGAACCGAAATGGCAATTCATGAAATTTTAGTTGGCACTGAACAACTGTAAAAAGAGAAAGGAAGGGAAGAAGAGATGAAAAAGAAACGAAGCACGGCGAAAAGGTTGCTGGTGGGACTGCTGCTGTCTGCTCTGCTGCTGGGAACGGAGAGTATGGCGGCATATGCGGCCATCGACCTTCCGGGGAGAATCATCGGAAGTCCTCTGGGTGCGGGGACAGAGAAAACGAAGGAAGGCGGCAGCCTTTCCTGGAAATGTGTAAGCGTCATTTATGAGGACGCGCTGGTCCAGGATGCCGGATATCGGACCCTGCTGATCGAGGGACAGGGCTCCACACAGGATTACACGACGTTTGATTTCTGCGGGGATCTGAAGGCAACGCCCTGGTACGAGGATATTGCCCTGAGGAATTCCGCCTATGCATATGTGGATGAAGGAATTACCTCCCTGGGACGGGAATTTTTTGCGGGGATGGGAGCACTGATGTATGTGACTCTGCCGGAGAGCCTGGTTTCCATCGGATACAGGGCCTTTGCCGGGTGCATAAATCTGCACGAAATCTATATTCCGAAGAGCGTGACCAGTATCGATGAGTCTGCTTTTCTTCAGGCAAAGAGCTGTCTTACCATCCGGTGCGTGTCCAATTCCTATGCCTATAAATACGCAGTGGCCCAGGGGATTCCCGTTTATCTCACGGACAAAAGTGTCTGCGAAAATAACGGGCATCGCTGGAGCGCCTGGACAGACAGTGCGGTTTCCGGCAAACAGGAGCGAAGCTGCAGCGTCTGTTCTGCAACAGAGTATCGGACGATTCCGGTGAGTGCTGTCAAAATCACCGGAAAAGCAGCCAAACTTCTGGCAGGCAAAAAGATGACTCTGAAGGCTGCGGTATCTCCGTCCAATGCGGCAAATAAGAAGGTGAAATGGACCAGCAGCAACAGCAGCTATGCATCCGTTTCCCAGAGCGGCGTGGTGCTGGCAAAGGCTGCCGGCGCGGGGAAAACCGTGACGATCACCGCGGCTGCCACAGACGGGAGCGGAAAAAAGGCTTCTTATAAAATTAAAATCATCGGTGCCGTTCAGAAGATCAGGCTGACGGCAGCGAAGAAAACCGTGAAAGCCGGCAGTACGGTGAAAATTACAGCGGCAGTGACGGTTGGGAAAGGCGGAAGCAAGGCGCTGCAGTGGACCAGCAGCAATAAAAAATATGCCACGGTCAGCTCCAAAGGCGTGGTGACAACAAAGAAAGCCGGGAAAGGAAAGACCGTAAAAATCACAGCGGCGGCGAAGGACGGAAGCGGAAAGAAAGCCACAGTTACCATTAAGATCAAATAAAGAACTGTTTTTTTGTTGTGGTTCGAGGAAAAATGGGCTATAATAGGAAGAAAAAAAGAGAGGGATGTGAAACTCATGAAAAGAATTGGTTTGCTTACCAGCGGCGGCGACTGCCAGGCACTGAACGCTACCATGCGCGGCGTCGTAAAGGGCTTAAGCGCAAATGTGAAGGAACTGGAAGTTTATGGTTTTATGAACGGCTACAAGGGCCTGATTTACGGCGATTACCGGATGCTCACGTCCAGCGATTTTTCCGGAATTCTCACCAAAGGCGGAACGATTCTGGGTACCTCCAGACAGCCCTTTAAGCTTATGCGGACACCGGATGAGAAGGGATTGGACAAGGTAGAGGCCATGAAGCAGAATTACTACAAGCTGCGTCTGGACTGCCTGGTGATTCTGGGTGGAAACGGAACACAGAAAACAGCCAATCTCTTAAGAGAAGAAGGCCTGAATATCATCCATCTGCCGAAGACCATTGACAACGATATCTACGGCACGGATATGACCTTTGGTTTCCAGAGTGCGGTGAATATTGCCACAGATGCCATCGACTGTATCCACACCACTGCGGCTTCCCACAACCGCGTATTCCTGGTTGAGGTTATGGGCCACAAGGTTGGCTGGCTGACGCTGCATGCCGGTATTGCAGGCGGCGCGGACATTATCCTGATTCCGGAAATTCCTTATGATATCGATAAGGTTATCGAAGCGATCAACAAACGTACGGAGGCAGGCAAGGGCTTTACCATCCTTGCAGTGGCGGAGGGTGCGATTTCCAAGGAGGACGCGGCTCTTTCCAAGAAGGAACTGAAGGAAAAGATGAAAGACTACAAGTATCCTTCCGTTTCCTACGAGCTGGCTGACAAGATCCTGAAGAAGACCGGCGTGGAAGTGCGGATCACCGTTCCGGGCCACACCCAGCGGGGCGGAAGTCCCTGTCCTTATGACCGTGTTCTTTCCACCAGACTGGGCGCGGAAGCAGCCCGCCTGATCATGAAGGAAGATTACGGCTACATGGTAGGTATTATCAACGGCAAGGTAAAGAAGGTACCTCTGGGAGAGGTAGCCGGAAAGCTGAAGATGGTTTCCCCGGATGACCAGCTCATTCAGGAAGCAAAAATGATCGGTATCAGCTTTGGAGATTAATCCATGAGCTATACGGCGCTGTATCGTAAATTTCGTCCTGACACCTTCGCGGATGTGAAGGGTCAGGACCCTATTGTGACAACCTTAAAAAATCAGATCAAGGCGGACCGGATCGGTCACGCCTATTTGTTCTGCGGTACGAGAGGTACCGGAAAAACCACCATTGCCAAAATTCTGGCAAAGGCTGTAAACTGTGAGCACCCCGTTGATGGGAATCCCTGCAATGAATGTCCCACCTGCAAGGCGATTGCCGCAGGCGCGTCCATGAACGTGATCGAGATTGATGCCGCTTCCAACAACGGCGTGGACAATATCCGTGAGATCCGGGACGAGGTGGCCTATTCTCCCACCAGCGGAAGGTTCAAGGTTTACATTATCGATGAAGTGCATATGCTTTCCATAGGAGCCTTCAATGCACTGCTGAAAACCCTGGAGGAACCGCCCTCCTATGTGATCTTTATTCTGGCTACGACGGAAGCCCACAAGATTCCCGTCACCATTTTGTCCAGATGCCAGCGCTATGATTTCCGGAGGATTCCCATGGAGACCATTGTGGAGCGTCTTCAGGAGCTGGTGGAAAAGGAACCGGTGGAGGTAGAAGAAAAGGCCCTGCGCTACATTGCGAAGAAGGCTGACGGCGGGATGCGTGACGCGCTGAGTCTTCTGGATCAGTGCATTGCCTTTTATCTGGGACAGAAGCTGACCTATGACAATGTTCTGGAGGTTCTGGGAGCAGTGGATACGGATGAATTCAGCCGTCTTCTGCGGGAAATTCTGCATTCTCAGGTTCCCCAGGCCATTTCCCATCTGGAGGAGCTGGTGATGCAGGGCCGGGATCTGGGGCAGTTTGTCATTGATTTTACCTGGTATCTGCGGAACCTTCTGCTTCTGAAGGCTTCCGACGACTGTGAGGATGTGCTGGATGTTTCTTCCGAAAATCTGGTTCAGCTCCGGGAAGAAGCCGGGATGGTCCGGGAGGACACCCTGATGCGCTTTATCCGGATTCTGTCAGAGCTTTCCAACCAGATGCGAAATGCCACCTCCAAGCGGGTGCTTCTGGAAATTGCCCTGATTAAAATGTGCAGACCGGAGGCAGAGTCCGATGAGATTTCCCTTCTGGAACGGGTCCGCAGGCTTGAGAAGCAGGTGGAGTCCGGTGTGCGGGTTCCGGCGGTGCCTGTACAGGCCGGTCCGGAGGATGTCTTTGGGGGAAGAGACTGGTCCGAATACGGCATTCCGCCGGGACAGTCCCAGGACAGAGGCGGCGAGCCGGCGTACGAAGATACCGGCGGGCTGGAGGCAGCAGCGCCGGAGGATCTGCAGAAGGTCATGCAGAACTGGCGAAGCATAGTGAATGCCGCCTCCGGGCGGTTTAAGGTGGTTCTGGCCAGCGCAGTTCCCAAGTTCAACAGCGAAGGGGATGACCAGAGGCTGTTTGTGGTATTTTCGGATTTCCTGGGGGAGCCCTATATCCAGAATCCGGAAAAGAAGGAAGAGCTGGAGCAGATTATTGCCGGGAAAATCGGCAAAAAAGTGGAAGTAAAGTTTGTCCTTCAGGCAGATGAGCATCTGACGGCAGGAAAGCTTTCAAAAATAAATGTGGAGGATGCCCTGAAGCAGATCCACGCGGAAATTGAACTGGAAGACTGAAAATAAAGTGTAACTGTTCAGAACAGGCCGAATCGCTTGCTGATGAGGCCGTAAGAACGTGAATCATGTGTGAGCAAACCCCATCGGCGCAGCCGAATTTCATGGGTTTGCGAATCGTATCTGTGAAGGTACTGAACAGATACAAGCAGTTAAAAATTTATACAGAAAATCAAGGAGGAGATTCCCATGGCAAAACGTGGAGGATTCCCGGGCGGCGGTATGCCCGGCAATATGAACAACCTGATGAAGCAGGCTCAGAGAATGCAGCGTCAGATGGAGGAAAATCAGAAAGCGCTGGAGGAGAAAGAGTTTACTGCGACAGCAGGCGGCAATGCCGTTGAGGTAACCGTATCCGGAAAAAGAGAAGTCTTAAAAGTAAAGCTGGCGGAAGAGGCGGTGGATCCGGATGATATCGAGATGCTGGAGGATCTGATTGTGGCAGCCACCAATGAAGCTTTGCGCAAGGTGGATGAGGAAGCAAACGCTGTGATGTCAAAAATGACCGGCGGGCTCGGAGGCCTGGGCGGTCTTGGCGGAGGCCTTCCGTTCTGATGGAATACTACAGTAAACAGATCAGCCGGCTGATTGAAGAGCTGTCCAGGCTTCCCGGAGTGGGAGCCAAGTCGGCTCAACGGCTGGCTTTTCATATTATTAACAGGCCGGTGGAAGAGGTGGAACGGCTGGCAGACGCCATTTTAGATGCGAAAAAAAATGTACGCTACTGCAAGCAGTGCTATACCCTGACAGATCAGGAGCTGTGTCCCATCTGCCGGAATTCCAGCCGGGATCAGACCACGATTATGGTGGTGGAAAACACCAGAGATCTGGCTGCCTATGAAAAAACAGGGAAGTTCAGCGGGGTTTATCATGTCCTGCACGGGGCCATCTCTCCCATGCTGGGCATCGGACCCAACGATATCAAGCTGAAGGAGCTCATGCAGCGCCTCCAGGGGGATGTCAAAGAGGTGATTATTGCCACGAACTCCAGCCTGGAGGGCGAGACGACAGCGATGTATATCAGCAAGCTGATCAAGCCCACAGGGATCAAGGTGAGCCGCATTGCCAGCGGTGTGCCGGTGGGCGGAGATCTGGAATATATTGATGAAGTGACACTGCTGCGGGCTCTGGAGGGCCGGGTGGAGTTGTAGAAGGGCGGCGTGCGGTTTCCCTTTGGGGGAATCTGCACGTTTGTTTTTTTGTTTGGCAGAAATATGCCCGCAGGAGGGTATGGAGGCAATTTCATGGATTTGAGGGAGGGGAGCAGCTCCTGGATATTCCTTCGCAAACACGTCCACTTTCTGGTTTTTCTGCGCCGCTTATCGATGGGGATTTTGCCTCCATCAAACCGTGGTCGGACAAAATCCCCATCGCTATGCTCGAAAAACTGCGAAAGTGTTCCTAGCGTTTGCTGCGGAAATATCCAGTGATCTGCTCCCTGTTTCGAAACCGCGAAAGAATCAGTTGCCGGACCATTCCTGCGGGCAGATATTCTGCCGTTTACGTTCCGGAACTCCTGAGCGGATTTCCCCCAAAGGCGAAAACGCACCGGGCCTCAAGGATGTGAAGGAGGAAACGGAATGTGAAGTGCGGAGAAAGTGGCGGAAGGCGGTCAGGCTCCGGTTCTGAGGATGGAGAGACCTTCTCTTGGCATTCTTTGCTGAATTCTCTACACCACTTAGAAATGCTGGCTTTGGATACACCATATTCCGCAGTGATGCTTTTGTAAGTGCGTCCTTCTTCTTCGCGAAGGCGGACAATCTTTTTTCTAAATTCTGGAGTGTAAGTTTGTGGCATAATAATTCCTTCTTTGATAGATTAATTATATCTTATTAGCCACTGCTGTTACAACGTTAGTATAGCACTTCAATCCGATTTACCTTTAAGAACAGAACGGAGATCCAAGTGTAAAAGGATACATCCCCTGCAATGACGAGAGTCTGTTGGCAGGGGATTTTTTCTGCCTTTTTTGAAGATGCCCCCTCTGAAGGAAAAATCAAAAAGTGTTGGGCAAACTTTTGGCCTGGCACAAGAATTACTGTCAAAGGATGTACGTATTTTACTACGAAACAGTTAGAACTTCTTGACAGAAAGCTTGATATATTGTAAAGTGTATTTGTATCAGATACAAATACTTAATTAAGAGAAAACGAAGGGAATATAAGTAGTTTAAGGATAATCAGAGGAGGGAAAAAGAATGGACACAAAATTTTCTGTTGCTGTACATGTGCTGATTCTGATTTCAGAATCCCCAACCACTATAAATTCGGATCAAATGGCCGAAAGTGTCGGCACGAATGCCAGCTATATCCGCAAAATACTGGCACTTTTGAAAAAAGCGGCGATTGTTGACGGACACAGAGGAATTAGTGGTTATCGTCTGATTATTGCCCCGAAGCAGCTTACCCTGCTCCAGATTTATCAGGCAGTTATGGAGGAACCAAAGATTCATCTTTTGGATATCCATCAAAACCCAAACGACCAATGTATTGTCGGTCATCATATCAAGCCGGTGCTTACCGATATGTTTTCAGATATGGAACATGGCTTTGCTCGTTTGCTTGCCAGCAAAACGCTTGCCGACTGTATTGTTGACATACGTAAAAGAATCGAATAACAGGAGGAAATACATATGAACACAGTAGAAATCATATTCAGTCCCACGGGTGGCACAGAAAAAGTTGCCCACATCATCGGCAGACAGTGGAACGAAAACACGATAAAAATTGATTTGAGCGATTCGAAAACCGATTTTTCAGGGTGTGCTATCAACAAAGAAGATCGGGTACTGGTTGCCATGCCCTCATTCGGAGGGCGTGCGCCTGCCGTAGCCGTCGAGCGATTCAGGAAAATTGCGGGAAACGGTGCAAAATGTACCCTTGTCTGTGTATACGGAAACCGTGCTTATGAGGACACGCTTGCAGAAATGGAAGATGCAGCAAAAGAATGTGGATTTCAAGTTATTGCAGCCATCGCAGCCGTTGCACAGCATTCCATTATGCCACAGTATGCCGCAAACAGACCCGATGCGTCCGACGAAAAACAGTTGGCAGAGTTTGCACAGAAGATTGCAGACAAGACAGAAGCAGCGGGTTCTATTCCAGGTAACCGTCCTTACAAAAAAACAGGGGGCGCTGGACTTGTGCCGAAACCGGCTGCAAACTGTGTGAAATGTGGTATTTGTGTAAAAAACTGCCCTGTGCAGGTTATCGACCCTATAAAAATAACAGCGGACTCTAAAAAGTGCATTGCCTGTATGCGCTGTGTGAAGCAGTGTCCTCATAATGCCAGAAAAGTCAATAGCGCTATGGTATCCGTAGCAGCTATTGCAATTAAAAAGGCATGTTTGGTTAGAAAAGAAAATGAGCTGTTTTTGTAACACAGAGACAGTTTCGGAAAGAGGGAAATCATTATGAAAACAGGCGTTGTAGATGTTGGCGGGGGGCTCAGAGGAATTTATGCGGTCGGTGTACTGGACTATTGTATGGAGCATGGTATTCGATTTGATTTAGGAATTGGGGTGTCAGCCGGAAGTGCAAATTTAGCTTCCTATGCGGCAGGTCAAATAGGACGTAATTATAAATTCTATACGGAATACGCATTTCGCAGGCAATACATGAGCATTGGCAATTTTATTTTTAAAAAGTCTTATGTGGATATGGACTATGTGTACGGAACGCTGAGCCGTGCAGATGGGGAATATCCTCTGGACTATCCTTCTTTGCGGGCTAACCCTATGGAGTTCTATGTTGTTGCCACGGATGCCCGGACGGGACAGGCAAAGTATTTTGACAAGGGAAACATACAACAGGATGATTATGATATATTTAAGGCTTCCTCTGCCATTCCCTTTGTTTGCAAGCCTTATGAGATTCAGGGTGTATCCTACTATGACGGCGCACTGGGCGATCCGGTACCTGTCGAAAAGGCATTTCAGCTTGGATGTGACCGGGTTGTGGTGATTCTGACGAAACCGGAGCATGAGCTTCGCAACCCTAAAAAGGATAAGAGATTTGCTGCAAGAATCCGAAATAAGTATCCTGCCGCAGCGGACAAACTTTGTCAAAGGGCTATGCGATATAATAAAAGTGTGGCGTTGGCTCAGGAGTATGCCAAACAAGGTAAGGCGCTCATTATTTCGCCGGATAATACCTGTGGTGTCGACACGTTAAAAAAAGATAAAGTGTCATTACAGAGACTCTATAAAAAGGGATATAAGGACGGGCAAAAAATCTTGAACTACTTATGTGATGGAAAGTAAGAATATAAAAGCATAAAGCGAAATAAGGAGCAACAAATACAATGAAGGCAGTTATTTTAAATGGTTATCATAAAAACGGCGGTGCGCTTACTATATGTGACATCCCCGTGCCGGAAATAGAAGATCACGAGGTTCTTGTAAAAATCAAAGCAGCGGGCGTAAATCCGCTGGATAATATGATTATTCGCGGAGAGGTCAAACGGATTGTGCCTTACAAATTTCCGCTTATCATGGGCAATGAATTTTGCGGAGTTATAGAAAAGGTCGGAAAAGCAGCTCAGAACTTTACTGTGGGCGACCGTGTATACGGACGCATGCCGCTGAAAAAAATCGGGGCATTTGCTGAATATGCTGCGGTCGATCAGAATGCGATTGCAAAAGTACCCGAATATTTGTCCGATGAGGAGGCTGCTTCCGTTCCTCTTACGGCTCTTACCGCATTACAGGCGTTTGAGTTGATGAATACTAAATCGGGGAAAACCGTTTTCATCTCCGGTGGTACGGGAAGCCTCGGGGCAATGGCGATACCGCTTGCCAAAAGTAAGGGACTGAATGTGATAACAAATGGCAGCGGGGAGAACGAAGAACGGGTGATGCGGTTGGGCGCAGACCGATTTATCAATTATAAAACAGAGGATTATTCCAAGTCTTTGTCCGAGGTGGATTATGTACTGGATACGCTTGGAGAGCGTGAACTGAAAAAAGAGTTCGGTATTTTAAAATCCAGAGGAAGCCTTGTTTCACTGCGAGGATTACCAAATGGTGAATTTGCCGCCCGTTTAGGTATGCCGCTGATAAAACGCTTCTTATTCAGTCTTGCCGGAGGCAAGTATGATAAAATGGCGGCAAAGAACCAACAAAAGTATTACTTCATCTTTGTCCATGAGGACGGTGCCGGACTCAATAAAATTTCGGAGATATTTCAGAACCGAAAAATTGAGACTTCTGTGGATAAGATATATGAATTGTCTGAAGTCAATAGGGCGCTTGCCAAGGTTGCAGGTGGAGGTTCTAAGGGTAAGACGGTTATTAAAATCAGTTAGCTTTTTTATTAAAACAGGCACCGATATGCTGAAAAATACCGGTCGGTGCCCGCTAAGGTACTCGACCTGGAACCATGTGGCAAACCCAAAACTGCATGATTCCGGGCTTTTTCTTTTATCCTTATCCATTTATATTTTGCCTTTTGACTTTGCACACCCCAAACAGGCAAAAATAAAAAGTACAGGGCAAAATTAAAAGGGATATGTAAAAATCAAATTGTATCAAAATCATTGTCCCGATAGAGGCGACCGGAACCGCTGATCCGCATACCCAGGCGGTACTGTATGCGGAAAAAGGAGAAGCATTCTTCACCTGGGCACAGAACCGCTACAGCGAAGAAATTTATGAGTCAGCGATGGAAGAACTGACGCGGCGCGAGGAGTCCGGGGATTCTGTCCTTCCGGCAAACATAAAGGACAATGAATAAGCAGGATTATGTATGAAGAACGATGAATAAGACGGCTGGATGATTCTTTATCCATTGACGGCCTGATGCGTTTTCGATCTTGGAGCGGATCTGTTCAGGAACGTAAACGGCAGAATATCTGCCTGAAGAAATTGTCTGGTATCCGATTCCTTCGCGGTTCCGAGGCAGGGAGCAGATCACTGGATATTTCCGCAGCAAACGATAGGAACACTTTCGCAGTTTTTCGAGCATAGCGATGGGGATTTTGTCCGACCAGGGTTTGACGGAGGCAAAATCCCCATCGATAAGCGGCGCAGAAAAACCAGAAAGTGGACGTGCTTGTGGAGGAATATCCAGGAGCTGCTCCCCTCCCGGATACCTGAAAGAACCACCATTTAACCGAAGCAGGGAAATCCCCTGTTTCATGCTGCGCAGAGCAATAGGCAGTGGGCAGTGGTGGGGACTTGCCTGTCTCAAGAGGGGCGCAAGCCCTTTCTGAGAAGTCGCGAAGCGGATTGGGAAATTTGATGTTGTCCGGCGCTGCCTCAGCGACCGACGAACTGCGCCTGTTCCTCCGGGGGGTCGGGAATTTCACCGGCGTCTGCGGATTCCGCTCCGGAAATGCCGGATTCCTTCGAGGCGGCGTAGAGATTTATCAGAGATAAAATAAAAAGAATTCCAAAAGGGATCAGAGCATAGCTTTTCTTGGTCATAGATTCCGTCCTTTCCTGATGAGCTTTCGAATAGGATTGGTCTTCCATAGAAGATGCTGTTATTATAATCCGCTGTCCTTAAAGGAAACTAAAAAAAGATCCCCGAAATCCTGAATTTTTTGTGAAACAGGATTCCGGGGATTTTATGATGAGATAGACTCAATAAGAAGAATACAGATATCATAAGAAAAAGGTTGATGCATTGTAAGGAGTTTTCTTATTATAAGAGTGGGTCAGGAACAGGTATTTGAGCTGCCCTGACAGGGGATCCGTACAGAAGCGAGGAGAGGGATTCGGAAGCGTAAAATCCACGTGCCGCCAGGCGGCACACCACCGGGATGGAAAGGTTGGTTACGGAAGATGACTGAAAGACTCAAAGTGATGATTGCAGATGATGAACCTATGGTATGCGTGGTCGTACAGAGCAGCATCCACTGGGAAGAATTGGAACTGGAGCTGGTGGGCGTGGCCCATGACGGTCTGGGACTGATGGAGAAAATGAAAGCGGCAAAGCCGGATATTATCATCACAGATATCAGTATGCCGGAGCTTGGAGGGCTGGATTTTATTGAGCAGGTCCGCAGGGAAAACGGAACCTGCAGGTTTATTATTATCAGCAGCTACCGGCAGTTTGAATATGCGCATAAAGCGCTGAAAAATAATGTGGAGGATTATCTGTTAAAGCCGATTGATGAGCAGGAGCTGAACGAAACGCTGCTGCGGCTGAAAACGGCGATTTTAGGGGAACGGATGCACGATCCGGAGGTCGTGGAGCGTCTGATGACCAACAATCAGAAGGACAAGGAGAACATCCGGCGGATTTTTCTGGAACAGCTCATTGCGCAGGATGCGGCGCCCAATCTGGATGAGGATGCCATCGCCAGGCAGTACGGCATTCAGTTTGGGGACGGCATTTATCAGGCTGTGGAGGTAAAATTTGACGTCAGCTCCCAGGGAAAACTGGATACCAGTCTGGCTTCGATCCAGACAAAGCTGATCTCTATTTCCCGGAAAATTCTCGGAAAGGAAACTGCCTGGAGGAATTCCAGATGGAACTGGATGTGAATCAGCGGGTATCGGAGCTGAGACTTGTGTAGCGCCATGAAGTGGAAATTCTGAAGGCTTACATTATGGGCGCGGGGCACACGGAGCTGGTGCGGATGATTTTCGGAGCGGATAAGCTGGAATCCGGCCGGATTTATGTCAATGGACAGCCGGTAAAGATTTCCTCCCCCGCGGCGGGGATCCGGGCCGGTATCGGTATGATTCCGGAGGGCCGGAAGCGGCGCGGATGCCTGCTTACCCGGAGCATTAAGGTCAATACGACTCTTTCCTGTATTCGTCAGATTTCCAGACTGGGATTTGTGAACCGAAAAAAGGAAGTTGAGATTACGAAAAAATAGATTGACTACATGAAGACAAAGACGACCGGCATGGAGCAGATGGTGGGAAACTTAAGCGGCGGAAATCAGCAGAAGGCTGTAATTGCCAAGCCCCTTCTGTTTGGAGCCATGTCTTATACGATTATTGATAAAATTATTGCGGCGCTGAAGATGGATTCTCTGATCAATGATACGATTAAGGGAATCATTCTGATCGTCGTGATTCTGATTCAGGTGGCGGGTCCGAAGCTGAAAAGAAAATTTGCGGGACGCCGTTAATTGCTCTGGAGAAACGGCAGCCGGACGGGAGAAAAACTCCTGCCCGGCTGTTTTTCTGTGGCGTTTGTGTTCCGAAAGACGCAAAGAGGGATGGTTTCCGTGAAAAATAAAAGAGGAATGGAAAATATTATAAAAACGTTTATATAAATATTTAGATAAACATTTAAATGAAAAAAAGGGAGAATCGGAAGATAAACGGAAAAAACCAGAGAGGAATATGGTGAAAAAGCATAATTTTAACAGAGTGAAATTGTAAAAATATACAGAATATACATGAAAGCCAAAAAAAGTAAAAAGAAAGTATTGAAATTCAAATCTAAATGTTTATAATAGAAATTACGAAAGCGATCGTGTGATTGCAGAACATAAAAAATTTTAAGGAGGAACCCAATTATGAAAATGAGAAAAGTATTAGCAGGTCTGATGACAGCAGCACTGATCGGATGCGCATTTACCGGCGCTGTCAGCGCAGAAGAAAATGCGGAATTACTTCCGGGCGGCGGAAGCAAAATTATTTACTGTATTACACCCTCTACCTCCAACATTTACTTCAAAACCGTTCAGGACATCGCTACCGCAAAGGGCGAGGAGCTTGGATATGAAGTAAAATGCTTCTCACACGATGATGACGCAGCATCACAGCTGGAACTGTTCGAAGCAGCCGTTGCCGACGGCGCAGCAGCGATTGTTTGTGATAATGCAGGCGCAGATGCCAGCATCGAAGCTGTTCAGAAAGCTTATGACGCAGGAATCCCCACCTTCCTGGTTGACCGTGAGATTAACCAGAGCGGCCTTGCAGCAGCTCAGCTCGTAGCAGACAACGCACAGGGCGCAGCAGCCATTGCAGAGTCCTGGGTAGAGGCTATGAATTACGAAGGAAAATACGCAGAGCTTCTTGGTCTGGAAACTGATACAAACTGCCAGGTTCGTTCCGAGAACTTCCACTCTGTAATCGATGAATATCCGGATCTGGAAATGGTAGCACAGCAGTCCGCAAACTGGGATCAGACCCAGGCTTATGAGAAGACCGAAGCCATCCTGCAGTCCAACCCGGAAATCACCGGTATCATCTGCGGAAATGACACCATGGCATGCGGCGCTGTTCAGGCTTGCCTGGATGCAGGACGCGACGATATCAAGATCATCGGTGTTGACGGTTCTGATGACGCAGCAGCTTATATTAAATCCGGCAACATGGTAGGTACCGCTCTTCAGCAGATTGCTCTGATTACCGAAATGGCAGTTGAGCAGGCAGACGCTTACCTGAACGGTACCGCTCCGGAAGAGGAGAAACAGCTTGTTCCTTGTATCGCGATCACAGCAGAAAACGTTGAGAATCTCTCCGGTTTCGTTTATACCGAAGCAGAATAAAACGGACGCAGAAGTAAAGAATATGGTTCCGAATGCGGAAAGGCAGATCAAGGAGCCATCCTGCAACAGAATAGAAAATTGCCCAGAAGGCGGTGCGATGCGCCGCCTTTTGATGTAAAAAGGCAAGGAGAAGATGAATGATGAAAAAGAAAATTTCCCTGATTGCTGTTTCGGCATTACTTGCGGTATCTCTGACAGGCTGCGGTATTGTAACGGTTGTTCCTATTGGACAGGAAAGCTCCTTCACGGGAGAAGAAAAATTTGATTCCGGTGCTCAGTCCAGCAGTGACTGGAGCCAGATCGCAGATGAGCTTACGGAGAAAGCCGCAGAGCTTTCCGAGCTGATGGCCGGTGACGGCATTGGAAGTGACGCAGCTGCTGTCAAAGGAAAAGCCAGCATTGTAGAATTTAATACCGAGACCCCGAAGCATTATCTGCTGATTACGCTGGAGGGTTATGAAGGAAGCGAAGAGTTCCGGATTCAGGCAGGCGGCGTCTATTCCGGCACAGCGATCCGCGATGTACAGACTTTGAAGGAGTTTGCAGACTTTACAAACCAGACTGAATGGTCCCAGTACGCAAAAGCGCTGAATAAAGAGGCCGATGCACAGACAGTGGCTCCCCTGGCGCTGGATGAAAGCGCTGCAGGAAAGACCGTTACCTTTGTTGGAGCGGCCACGGCCACCGGAGATACGGTGACGATTACACCGGTAGCACTGACCATCGAATAAAAGGAGGAGCATTATGTTTGATAATCCAAATGTTGTTCTCCACTGCGAAAAGATCGATAAGATTTATCCCGGAACCAAAGCTTTGGACGGCGTTTCCTTTGATCTTCTCAAAGGAAAGGTTAATGTTTTGATCGGAGAAAACGGTGCCGGGAAATCTACGCTGATGAAGATGATTGCCGGGATCGAGCAGCCCTCAGCCGGAAAAATGTACATGGACGGAAAGGAAGTTTATTTTAAAGATACCAACGCTGCCCGGGCGAAGGGCATCGGCATCATTCATCAGGAACTGAGTCTGTTTCCCAATATGACGGTGTTCCAGAATATTTTCATCGGTCATGAGCATAAAAAAGGCATCTTTCTGGATGACAGAGCCCATATGAAAGGCGCGGAGAAAATCCTGAAGCGCCTGGAGCATGAGATTCCACCGGAAACCATGGTAGGTGACCTGCGGGTGGGCCAGCAGCAGATGGTGGAGATTGCCAGAAATCTGATTCAGGATGATCTGCGGGTACTGATCATGGATGAGCCTACCTCCTCCCTGTCGGCAGCGGAGGTAAAGGTCCTGTTTAAGATTATGCGGGAGCTTCTGGCAGACGGAATTTCCATTGTATACATATCCCACCGTCTGGAGGAAATTATGGAGATCGGCGACCATGTGACGATTCTCCGGGATGGAAAATATGTGGCTGATGCCGATGTAAAGGACATTGAACTGAGCTGGATTGTGGAAAACATGGTTGGAAAAAATACCCAGTATCATCGGTTTAAACGTTCCATTGACCTGAATAAGGCAGAAAAGATCCTGGAGATCAATCACTTAAGCCTTCCCAAGAAGGGCGGCGGCTGGCTTCTGGAGGATGTCAGCATGTACCTGAAAAAAGGGGAGGTTCTGGGGATCTACGGACTTCTGGGCGCAGGGCGGAGTGAATTGTTTGAATGCCTCATGGGTATGCATCCGGAGCATACCGGAGAGATCATTTTTCAGGGAAAGAAAATGAAGGTGCGCAGCATTTCCGACCAGATTCAGAACGGATTTGCCCTGGTTCCGGAGGATCGGCAGAGGCAGGGGCTGATTCAGACCCTGGACATCTGCAAGAATACTTCCATCGCTTCCATGCAGAAATACCGGAAGGGTATTTTCCTGGATAATAAAAAAGAAGAAGCTGCTGTGGATGAGCAGATCCGCGATATCCATATTAAAGTGGCAGATAAAAAGCTTCCGATTCTGTCTCTGTCGGGAGGAAATCAGCAAAAGGTCGTGATCGGCAAAGGGCTTCTGACCAAGCCTACCGTGCTTTTGCTGGATGAGCCATCCAGAGGAATCGATATCGGAGCAAAGACAGAAGTGTTTGAAATTATCCATGAATTTTCGGAGAGAGGTCTTTCCATTATTGTCATTTCCTCTGAGCTGAAGGAGATTATGGCAATCGCAGACCGGATTTACGTCCTGTCAAACGGAAAATGTACCGGGGAACTCACCGGAGATGACATTAACGAAGATACTCTTGTGCGTACCTCCTATGCCGGACTTGGAACCGGTGCGGGTGCGTAAGGCGTGGGAAGGAGCAGGTTTCAATGAAAACAAAAAATAATTCCAACAATTCCAATCAGTTACTGATGACGATCTTAAAGGGCCGTACCTTTATCGTGCTGATTATTCTGGTGGTGTTCTTCAGCGTTGTAAAGAACAATTTCCTGGCGCCCACCACGCTGACCATGATTGCCAAGCATGTGGCATTGTACGGAATTCTGGCCCTGGGCATGACTTTTGTTATTATTACAGGCGGTATTGACCTTTCCGTAGGATCGGTGGTAGGCCTGATCGGCATGCTGGCCGGCGGCCTGATTCAGGAAGGACTTACCCTGAAATTTGCCGGCGTGACCCTGTATTTCAGCGTTCCGGTGATTGTGATTCTGATGCTGCTGGCCGGCTGTCTCATCGGAGCCATCAACGGTCTGATTATTACGAAGCTGAATGTGGCGCCCTTTATCGCCACCCTGGGTACCATGTATATCTGCCGTGGCTTTGCGAGCCTGCGTTCCGGCGGTGCGACATTTTCCAGCATCGCAGGTTATGAGGGTCTCGGCAATACCGGATTTAAGATTATGGGAAGCAATATCGCAGGTATTCCGGCAGGCGTTTACGTATTTGCCGTTCTGGCAGTGATTTCCGTAATCCTCCTGAAGAAGATGAATTTCGGCTGGTACGTACTGGCAGTGGGCGGCAACGAAAAGTCTGCCCGTCTTTCCGGTATCAAAGCCGATAAGATCAAGATTCTGGTTTACATGATTTCCGGCTTCTGCGCGGCATGGGTCGGCATGATCAACACCGCACAGCTTTCCGCCGCCCATCCGGCATCCGGTGACGGCTGGGAAATGAATGCCATCGCAGCCACCGTTCTGGGCGGCACCTCTATGGCAGGCGGCTCCGGCACCATTCTGGGTACGGTTGTGGGCGCTTTCGTGATTGGTGTGATCAACGATGGAATGACCATGTGCGGCGTGTCAGAATTCTGGCAGAAGGTTATCCGCGGCGTCGTGATTATTCTGGCGGTTGTCATTGACCAGACCCAGAGAAATCTGCAGGCGAAGATGGCCCTGCAGGCACGCAACGAAAATAAATAAGCAGGATTTTATACGGACAGCGCTGAAACGCGGCGCGGCATTTCTGCAGGGTACGCTGTCCGGAATGAATCAAAAAGGAGGTTTGAGACATGAAGAAAAGAGGAATTCTGAATGCCCAGCTTGCGGGGTATCTCGCAGCGCTGGGGCATAAGGATCTGTTTATGATCGGGGACGCGGGCATGCCGATTCCCAAGGGCGTTCCCATTGTGGATTTGGTGCTCTGCGGAGGTGTTCCGACCTTCGAGCAGACCATGGATGCGATTCTGGATGAGACGGTGGTGGAAGGCTATACCATCGCAAATGAAATCGAAGAAAAAAATCCCAGGCTTCTGGCCTACATCCAGAATAAACTGCCGGATGCGGAGGAAACCCGTATCCCGCACACCGAATTAAAGGCAATGTCTGCGAATGTAAAATTTGCAGTCCGTACCGGAGAATTTACCCCCTATCCGAACATTATTCTGCGGGCAGGCGTGGCATTCCCGGCATAAAAAGACAACGGAAAATTTTCAAACGGGTATCTGCTTCGTTCCCGGCAGCTGCGGGTACGGAGCTGTACGATAAAAATTACTAGGAGGAATGAAAAAATGGCACACATTAAAATTGGATACGCGCCCACACGAAGAAGTATCTTCAGCGCACCGGATGCAATCAAATACAGAGGACTGACCGCAGATCGTCTGACCGAACTGGGGATTGACTTTGTGGATATCACAGATATCAACGAAGAAGGCCTTCTTTACAATGATGAGGATATGAAGAAAATCGCCGAAAAATTCAAGGCAGAAAAGGTGGATGGCCTGTTTCTTCCCCACTGCAATTTCGGTACTGAATATGAATGCGCAAGACTGGCAAAGGAGCTGAACGTTCCGGTTCTTCTCTGGGGACCGTTAGATGAGCGTCCCGAGCCCAACGGTGTTCGTTTAAGAGATACCCAGTGCGGTTTGTTCGCTACCGGCAAGGTGCTTCGGAGATTCCGGATTCCCTTCACCTACATGACCAACTGCCGTCTGAATGATCCGGTCTTTGAGCGGGGCATCCGTGATTTCCTGGCTGTCTGCAACGTGGTAAAGACCTTCCGGAATATGCGGATCCTTCAGATTTCCACCAGACCCTTCGATTTCTGGACCACCATGTGCAACGAGGGCGAGCTTCTGGAGAAATTCAACATTCAGCTTTCTCCGATTCCCATG
>JAXEJQ010000002.1:0-13871 GCA_034101475.1 Candidatus Limivivens sp. | reverse complement strand
GTGGTTTTATGACTGATTGACCCGCCCCAATATGAGGATAAAAGTGGGACGAATGTCCCACGATATCCGAATATTGGGCAGGATTGTGGGAGTGCGAAGCACGGAACAATCCGTATGGCATCTTTTGACCCCAACATCATCGTATTTATTCATAGTATCTATTATTTCGATTCATTATATTATAACTATTAATTTTACAGATATTTATTTATACTATATACTAAACATAGAAAGAATACAAACAAAAATTTTTGAAAGAGGACAAGGATTACGATGAACATTCTGAATTCCATCAGCCGTTTTTTTATGGACATTTTCCATATGGTATACAATATTCTCTGGGGAGATCTCCTTACCATTCCCCTGCCCGGCGGAAGCTCCCTCGGGCTTTCCCTGCTGGTACTCCTTTTAGTTCCCTCCGGAATCTATTTCACCATCCGGACTCGATTTCTTCCCTTTCGTCTCTTTCCGGAAATGCTGCGGATTGTGACGGAAAAACGAACTGTCACCCAAAAAGGTGCCATCTCCGGTCTTCAGGCGCTTATTGTATCCACAGCTACGCGCGTTGGTATGGGCAATCTGGTAGGCGTTGTAGCTGCTATTTCCGCCGGAGGCGCCGGGGCTGTTTTCTGGATGTGGATCATTGCTTTACTTGGTTCCTCCACCGCATTCATTGAGGCAACCCTGGCGCAGCTCCATAAAGAAAAGGATCCCCTTTACGGCGGTTATCGGGGAGGACCTGCTTACTACCTCCACCACCTTTTCCACAAAAACGGAAGCGCCCGCAAACGCTCCATCCCTGCGGCACTGTTTGCCCTTTCCGGTTTGATTTGCTGGTGCGGCATCAGTCAGGTAATCGGAAATTCCGTTTCCTCGGCTTTTGAAAACGCATTTCAGATTCCGCCGATTTATACAACGGCTGCACTTGTATTGATTGCGGCAGTGATTGTCCTGCGAAAAAATGCTACGGTTAAAGTTCTGGATGTTATCGTGCCGATTATGGCCGCATTCTATTTCCTGATAACGATTTTCATTATTGTAAAAAATGCCGGACAGCTTCCCGCCGTATTCCGGCAGATCTTTGAGGAAGCCTTCGGGCTGCGCCAGGCGGTGGCCGGAGGCTTCGGAGCCGTTATCATGAACGGCGCAAAACGTGGATTATTTTCCAATGAAGCCGGCTCCGGTTCCGCTCCCTGCGCTGCAGCCGCAGCCGATATCAGCCATCCGGCAAAGGAAGGCCTTCTGCAGGCATTCGGCGTGTTTCTGGATACCATCGTTATCTGCAGCTGCTCTGCCATGATTATGCTGCTGGCTCCCGCCGAACTGACAAAGGGCCTGGAAGGCATGAACCTCCTGCAGACCGCCATGCAGTATCATCTGGGAGATTTCGGAGTCATTTTTATCGCCGTGATTCTCTGGCTGTTCAGTTTTTCCACCTTTATCGGCATCCTGTTTTACGCAAGATCCAATGTGGCCTATCTTTTCGGGGATAACTGGCTCTCCCAGACCCTTTATAAGCTCCTGGCTCTGGTCATGCTTTTTATCGGAGGGCTGGCAGCCTATACCTTTGTCTGGGATCTGGGAGACGTGGGCATCGGCCTGATGACTCTTTTTAATATGGCTGCGCTGATTCCCCTGGCTCCCCAGGCACTGAATTTTCTCAGGGATTACGAAAAAATCCGAAAAAAAGAAAGAAATTCCACAAATTAAGAAATCCGGGAAAGTATCGAAAACTTTTCCCGGATCAAATGGATCCGTTGATTTCATGGGTCTGTTCTTCCCAGGGCTTCCCACTGAACCAGCTTCTTCTGTTTTCTTATTTCCAGTCAAACCGTTCTTTTTCTGCTATAATATGATGAGCCAAGGGACAAATGGACATGAAAATACATGCTTGCATGGATTTTCATGTCTATGGATCCCGCAAAACATGAGCAAGCAGCCATTTTTCGCAGAAAAATGAGCGAATTGCGAATGTTTTCGTCGATTTTGAAAGTGCAGAGCACGGAAAATCGACGGAAGGCTCATTTGTCGGGTGACTCATAACATTTCTGACCAGGATAATGCTGAAAAAATACCCGTCATTTCCTGCCGGGATATTGTCATAACATTTTTCATTGACATTTTTGTGAAATACCACTTAGACTAAAAAGCAGAAAGGAGTTTCGTCTTTTATGAAACCATTGCCATTTCCGAAAATTGACCTGCACCTCCACCTGGACGGCTCATTATCCTATCCGTTCCTGCAAAAACTCGCACAGGAAAACGGAATGATCATGAGTGACCAGGCGATCCGTTCTGCTGTCACGGCGCGGCCGGACTGCACCAGCCTGAAGGAATACCTCGACTGCTTTAACCTGCCCCTTTCTCTTCTCCAGACCGAGCAGGCCCTGACCCTGGCCGCCTTTGACCTGATCAGCCGGCTGGAAAGCCAGCAGCTGACATATGCGGAGATCCGCTTCGCCCCGCAGCTTCATACCCAAAAGAATTTAACCCAGCAAAAGGCTGTGGAAGCCGTATTAAACGGTGTAGAAAAAGCCCGCCGACAGAATTTCCGGATTCAGACCGGTATCTTGCTCTGCATGTTTGTGACCGGCACCTATCCGGAAAACCGCGAAACCGCAGAGCTGGCAGCCGCCTATAAAGGGAAAGGCGTGGTCGGCCTGGACCTGGCCGGCGCGGAGGGCGCCGTTCCCATGGCGCAGTTCCAGCCGCTTTTCCAAATGGCCTATCAGGCAGCCCTTCCCTTTACCATTCATGCAGGGGAATGCGGCGATTATGAAAATATCAACCAGGCCGTTGCTTTCGGCGCCCGCAGAATCGGCCATGGATGTGCTGCCCGCTTCTCGGAAGCATGCATGGAGCTTCTGCGAAAAGAACAGATCGTTCTGGAAATGTGTCCCGTCAGTAACCTGCAGACAAAAGCCGTAGCTTCTCTGGCGGAACATCCGATCCGGCTGTTCTTTGAACACGGGATTCCCGTTACCGTAAATACCGATAATATGACGGTATCGGATACCTCTCTGGAGAAAGAATACCGGCTTTTAAGAGACCAGCTGCACTTTACTGAGGCGGAACTGAAGGTTTTGAGTGAGACAGCCCGGAAGGCGGCTTTCGGGCTGCAGCCTTCCTGAAAAAGGAAAAACCCGATGCTCCGGACTCTGACCTCAGGCCCCTTACAGGGGATTCTGTCTGCAGATTTTCAGCAGACGAAATACCTGTTCTGCCGCTGCTTCCATATTTTTCTTCGCATTTTCCGGCTCCATTGCTTCTTCCAGCGATACAACCGAACGAAGAATCGGGAAAAATGCATCGATCCCATGCTCATTGCATACAGCAGCATCTTCCGTCACGCAGCCGGAAAAGGCCAATACAGGTTTCCCATACTTCTTTGCAATCTTTGCAGTTCCGATGGGCGCTTTTCCCATAACCGTCTGACCGTCCAGACGGCCCTCGCCGGTTACTACAATATCAGCCGCTTTCACATAGTCTTCTAACTTCGTTTCCTCCAGGACGATATCGACTCCGGATTTCAGCACGGCATTTGTGAAAGTCTGAAATGCATAGCCCATTCCGCCGGCAGCGCCGGTTCCTGGAGCGTCCGCATCTGCTTCCGGATAATTTCTTTTTGCGAGATCAGCAAAATCACTGAGCCACTGATCCATTTCCCGAATCATGTCCGGTGTGGCGCCTTTTTGCGGTCCGTAGACTGCGCTGCAGCCCCGGGGCCCGCAGAGGGGATTCGTAACATCGCAGGCTATCTTGAAAGAACATTCTTTCAGTTCCGGTAAAACATCCGTATCCGTGATGGAGACAATTTCCCGGAGCCCTTTTGCACCGAAGGCCACCTGATCGCCCTTTTTATCCAGGAAGCCATATCCCAAGGCCTGAAGCATCCCGATTCCACAATCATTTGTGGCACTGCCCCCGATTCCAATGAGAAAGCAGCGGCACCCTTTTTGGATTGCATCGTGAATCACCTCTCCAACACCATAAGTGGTTGTATGCAGCGGGTTGCGCTCCTCAGCGGTAAGCAGCGTAATTCCGGCAGCACCGGACATCTCAATAATCGCTGTTTTCCGGTCGTCTAATATTCCATAAGTACAGACAACCGGCTTCCCCACCGGACCGGTAACCGTTATTTTTTCCAGTCTTCCGTTCATACCCAGAACCAGTGCTTCCACCGTTCCCTCGCCGCCATCTGCCAATGGGCGGACTTCCACACCGGCTTGCGGAAACACTTTCCGTATCCCCCGGCTGACTGCAGCGCCTGCCTCAAGAGAAGACAGGCTTCCTTTAAAGGAATCAATTGCAACAACTACTTTCATAAGAATGCCCCTTTCTTTGCTGTTTAAAACTCTTCCCAGTTGGATTCGAATGCCCAATGGAAGGATTTATTCCCCGTATGTTCCTTCCTTAAGTGAATATCCTTCTTCGGATTCCCATTCTCTTTATATTGAATCTGCATACCGACTGCCAGGAAACGAAACAATCTTTCCGACGCATTTTCAATCAGAATCTCTGCATCCTCTATAAATTCCGAATGATCCATCACATCGGTAACCGAAGAAATCACCGAATCGATTCCGAAATGATAGATCGCCTCTGCTTCCCTGCCGATTTTTCCGACCAGTGCAACCACCGGAATTCCCTTGGCTTTACAGGCCATTCCGATTCCGGTAACCGCTTTTCCGTATATGGAAGTCCGGTCCATGAGCCCTTCCCCCACAACCACCAGGCTGGCATCATCGATCAGCTTCTCGAAGCCGATCAGGTATAACATGGTTGATATTCCGGACTGCAGTCTGGCTCCGCAAAAGGCTTTTAATGCTGCCGGAATTCCTCCCGAGGCTCCGGCTCCGGTACTGGTTATAATGGAAGTTCCCATTTTTTTCTCAACCAGGGCAGCATAATTTTTCATGCCATGTTCCAGACAGATCAGTTCCTCAGGGCCGCCCCCATTCAGCGCGCCATAAAGATAAGTTGCTCCCTGGTCGCCGAGAAGCGCATTATTCACTGCGCACATCACAATCATTTCTACTTCTTTCAGCCTGGGATCCAAACCGCTGATATCAATTTCAGCGATTTCTTTCAGGTTCGCCCCGATGGCTTCCACTTCCTCTTTCTTTTTGTTCAGAAACCGAACGCCTAAAGCCTTTGCAAGGCCCATTCCTCCATCATTGGCAATACTCTTCCCTGCTCCGATGTAGATTTTTTTAAAGCCCCTGTCCAGAAGATAACGAATCAGTTCCCCGACACCATACGAAGAAGAAAACAACATTTTTTGCCGGATGGAATACTCCGTACTTTCATCCCACAGCAGATGTCTGGCTTCCATCACCGCCGTTTCCCTATCCAGAATCCCGTAAATCACCTCGGTGTCCTTGCCAAGATAATTCCTGACAGTTGTTTTTCCATACGAGCCTCCCAGAACAGAAATCAACGTATCGATGGTTCCTTTGTCCCCATCTGCCAGCGGAATTTCGATCGTCTCACAATTCGGAAATATTTCTTTCGCTTTCTTACTTAAAATTCCAGCCACTGTTTTAGCCGGAAGCGTATCTTTGAATGAATCAGGTGCAAGTATAATTTTCATCCGGACTCCCTCCCGTTAACGATTCATCTTCAAATAAAGAATCAGCCAGTCCAGAAAATCTTTGTCAGATGTTTTCTGAATCGGATTTACATTGAACATTTCCTTGATCTTATTGTATCGGAAAATCAATGTATTTTTATGTACAAACAGCTCTTTGCTCGCCGAGTTAAAATTGTAATTATTCCTGCGAAGACTCTCCACCAGTTCAATGATAGACCGGACCTTCTTTTCATCCATCTCAGGACAGACTGCGGAATAGATTCGATTTAGCTCATATACGGGTGCAATACTTCTCATGTAATCGCCCACATAATCGTAAAAATGAAACACGGTTCCACTTTCCGTCTGCAAATTGTGCTGCAGCCATCGGGCATGCTGAAATCCATTTCGATAATAACAGTATTTATTCTGAAACGATCCGACAAAAAATCGCACTCTTAAATCCATCTTTTCCAGATACAGCTCTACACCCTCCAGATAATTCTCCATTTCAGATTTATAGGCATAAAACTGATCTTCCTCAAATTTTCTGTAAATCAGGATATTATTATCCCTTGTCACCGTATAAATGTCCTGACCTCTGAGCATGTTATCTCTTTTCAGTATCTCAATCAGATGATACATATCGATTCCCTTATCTGTTTCCAGAATCACCGGAATTCTGGTCACATCAGCCCGGTAGCCCAACTGTTCCGAAATGGCTGTCAGCTCCCCGTCACTGTCCGCATCCTCCTGATACAGAATTCCATCAACAAACCTTGTTCGCAAATTCTGCTGATGATAAAACTTCTTGTTCTGCTCTTCATATTCCAACATGGTTTCCAGAGACATTTTGATAACTTTTGCTATATCGCGGATTTCCTCCGGCTCACCTGTGATTCCAAGCACTCCGATCTTTTTCTTCTTTAATAACAGAGCCATATTGATCCCGGTTCTGCCGCCCTGAAAATGATCTGCCCCAACGACCTCAACAACATCCTTATCTGCCTTCAGAAGCTGATAGGCAATCTCATGGAAGCTCCCGACTCTCATCGCATCTGAACTGGCAATGATGATTCCATTTTCATTCATGATATTAATGTTGTAGGTGGTATAGTTTCCCGCTTTCTTGACAAAACGTTCCGCAAGAAATCTGTCTATCATTTCAACCTCCGAATTTTATGGTATTTCATGTCCATTTGTCCCTTGGCTCATTATATAATATCTTCGGCAAAAAACCAAATGAAACTCAAAGGTGTACCAGGAAACCTTGGTACACCTTTGAATGTTTACACTCCATAGATCAGATTTGGAAGCCAGGTTGATAATTGCGGGAATAATATAATCAATACTAATATAATAAACATAGCCGGCAGATATTTCGAACACTCTTTGGTAACTGTGGACACCGGCAATCCCGATACATCCGACATGACATACAGACAGATTCCAAATGGCGGAGTCACAATACCGGAAATCAGTGCAACAGTCATCATAACACCAAAATAAATGGGATCGATTCCCATACTGTTGACGATGGGATAAAGAATCGGTGTTACAAGCAGGATTGCCGCTGTGGTATCCAGGAAACATCCAATGATCACAAGAATCACACCGAGTACAAATACAACAATGGTCGGTCCATAGCTGTACAATGGCTGCAGCATATTCTGCAGAATAGTTGCCAGACCTACCTTTGTCACGATCCATGTAAAGAAACCGGCAATCGCAATAATCAGCATAAATTCTCCGGATGTTTCAACCGTATCCTTCAATGCCTGCAGGAATGTTTTGATTGTTAACTCTTTGTAAATAATACCCAGGATAATCGCATAATCAATGGCAATCACTGCGGCTTCTGTCGGAGTAAAGATCCCGGTGGTAATACCGCCTATGATAATCAAAGGACAAAACAGGGACGGTACGGCCTTTAACAGCTTGATGGGAATTTCTTTTGCAGGAATCACATAAGTCGGCCAGTTGTTTTCTGAATGTTTGGAAAAATGAACCTGAACATAGATGGAGACCATCAGGGCAAGTCCCATAAGAACACCGGGAATCAGGCCGCCCATAAACAATCTTCCCGTAGAAAGCCCTGCGGAAGACCCTAATACAACCATTGCAACAGATGGCGGAATCAGAGGGCCAATAACACTGGAGCTGGCTGTGATACCAGCTGAAAATTTTTTCGAGTAGCCTGCCTCACCCATCATTTTCATTTCAATGGCACCAAGTCCGCCGGTATCTCCTACCGCAGTTCCGGACATGGAAGCAAAGATCATGGATGCCAGTACATTGGCGTATGCAAGACCTCCCCGGAACCTTCCGACAAGTGCGAGCGCAGCATCAAACAATCTGGTTGTAACTCCGCCGGAGTTCATCATTCTTCCGGATAAAAGAAATGCCGGAAGCGCAATCAGCACATAGCTCAGCAGAGGTGTCGTCATGGAATGGGCCAGATTGCTGATGGGAACCGTTCCTCCCTGCATAATCAGATAGACTAATCCCGGAACTCCAAGTGCAAATGCGATGGGCATACCGAGAAACAATAAAACCAGAAATGTAATTACAAGGATTGCAATCGTTGTTTCCATACTATTCCTCTCCCTTCTTTCCTGTTATCGTTTCAATCAATTCCACCCCGTAAACCACGAACATATAAAACGAGCTGATCATAATCGGGAGGTAATAGATATTTTTCGGAATATCCAGGCTTGTACTGGAATGCTTCATCATTTTCGGCTGCAGAATACATGCTCCAAGAAACATCACCGCCAGTAAGATCAGGATCAGTACTCTCTGGATCACAATAAGAACTTTCATTTTATCTTCCGGAAGCTTTCCGGTCAGGAAATCCGCACAGACATGCTTTCCGTTCATTGCTGCAACACTTGCGCCAAAAAAGGCAAGATACACAAACATAAAGGTGCAAAGCTCCTCTACCCATCCCAATGGGCTGTTTAATACTTTTCTGCAAAAGACTCCGGCAGTTACCGATACGATAATCACCAGCAGGCATAAGACTCCGGCATAGAGCTGAATATTGCCAAACAGGCGAATAAATTTCTTTACAGCTTTCATCCCCGTTCTCCTTTCTTTTCCTTTTGAATAAAGAAGAGTGAACCTTTCGGCCCACTCTCTTTTAAGCGATTACATTTTGTTATGCTTACTGACCGATTGCCTGGATCGCTGCAAACAAGCCCTCTGACCACATGCCTTCTGCTTCCAGTTCTTCTGCTCTTGCTGCAACTGCTGCTGTCATATCTGCAATAAGTTCTTCTGAGGGAACATCAAATACGGTGCCTTCCTCTTCCATAATCTTCTTGTATTCTTCTGCTGCAGTAACAACCTGTTCTGTATACCATTCACCGGCTTCAAAAGCGGCCTCTTTTAATGCAGTCTGCTGACTTTCACTCATGCTGCTGAAGAGATCGTCATTCATGAATACATAGACTCCATCACGGATATGCTCTGTTAACTCCACATGTTTTGTTGTTTCATAGAATTTCATGGTGTAGATAGAATCCAGAGGAGATTCACATGCATCGACAACTCCCTGTTTTACTGCCAGATAGGTTTCTCCCCATGCAACCTGGGCTGTTCCCAGACCAATTGCCTGAGCAGATTCCAGATAGGATTTGATATCCGGCACACGTGATTTCAGTCCTTTCAGGTCATCCAGACTGGTCCATTCATCTTTACATACAAACGAACGCGGGCTTCTTTCCCAGTTATTTGCAATAACCCGGATGCCTTCCTGCTCTGCTAACTGATTTTCAAAATCCGCTTCGATGTCGCTCTGAAGGAACTGCTCATAATGATCGGCATCTCTGTATAAGAAGAACATCGACGTTACAAGGGCATCATCAACAAATGTTGAAAGCCAGGAACTGGCATCCACAAAGATCTCCTGGGTTCCAAGTCCCACTGCTTCCATCTGGCTTGTCGCATCTCCCAACTGGCCTGCCGGAGATACGGTGATATTAATCGTCCCGTTGGATTTTTCAGCTGCAAGGTCAGCCATTTTCTGCATTGCCAGTGTTACCACATCTTCTGCGGACTGGATTCCTCCGGCAGTAATATTAAATGTCTTGTCTTCCGCGCTTACACCCATTCCCGCCAGCATGGTTGTCGCCATTGCAATACTTAACATCACGCTCAGTTTTCTTTTTTTCATCTGTAAAATCCTCCTTCATTATATAAATTTATTGATGGTTCGTATCTGTTCCGCGCCTTCTCATATCCGGTTGTTCTCCCATTCTGTCCAACACATTGCTTCCCCTGTATTTCGTGAAACCAGAAATTCGAATTTCTACTCCTTCCACTTCTTCACTCCATTATCTGACAGGTCCGAACTCCTCCACTTTCTTCTTCAGATACAGCAGTCTTCCAAAGTCCGCCGCCGGCGGCAGGGTATCTGCCACAGAAATAATCATGTGATCTCCTCTTCCGATGACTTCCAGGGTTTCATCAACAATCTTATAGAATTCCCTGTCATTTACGCTTTCCGGAAGAAGTGCGGTCGATGGAATCCCGCCCCAGATTGTGATTTTTCCGTCGAAGATCTCTCTGGTTTCTTTTAGTGAAACACTTGTCATCGGAGCAGGACAGATGGAATCCGCAATGTCAATATTAGCCGCAACATACTTGTCCAATAACATTTTGTTTTCACCATCTGTATGCGTAGCAAGAAACTTTCCTTTCCCGTGGATAATCTCTGCCTGTCTCTTAAGCTCAGGCACCACAAGATTCTGCACAACTTCAGGCGTTGTAAAAGCAAAATCATAATTCGCCCCTGACAGGATTACCTCCGCCGGACTGTTTAATGCTGCCTCAAACAGACTGTTGCAGAATGGATGCAGCCGTTTCGCCAGATCCTCCATTGCTTCCGGATCATCATATCTCTCCAGATAGAAATCCTCAAACCCCATAAGCTCTTTAATCAGATAATGCCCTGATGATGCCCACATTGCTGCAAGGGCAACTGCCACTCCGCGGTCCCCAATATAATTTTCCTTATAATCCGTATACGCATCATATTCCGGAATGACTTCTGCATTTTCAAAAATGTACGCCAATGCATCATAATCATCACAGGATTTCAGTGCATGCTCTTTAATCACATGCAATGTGGCCCCGCCTTTAATCATTTCCTGCGTATAGACCTTTGTCGTACTGATTTTTCCATAAGGCGTATCATATTCTACATGGGTTTCTCCTTTTGCATTTCTCTCCTCTTTAATGCCGACATTATGAAATTCCACCCTCCATGGTGATAATTCCAGATCATAAATGCCAAGTCCCACATGCAGATCCTGATAGCCGCCTTTTCTCCAGCCCTTAAAATTCGGAATAATGGAATGGAACCCTACTCCGAGGTCATCTGCAAATTCCCGCAGTGTGGCATGCTTATACTGATCCGGCAGCGTGTTCGTCGCCTCATGTGCATAATACCAGTTATCTAATCGCGGAATAAACGGCAGCGTATCGGTTGGCTCACCTCTGAGGGCCGCCAAAATCCTCTCTTTGTTTGTCATCTCATCCCTCCTTTTTTGCTCCTTTTCTTACGCTTTATTCCTTCCTTCTTTTCATATTTATCATATCAATTCCGCTGCTTTTTTGCATTGGTATATGAGAACAAAAAACAGGCTGCATTTCAATATAGAAAAACAATTTTTCAATTATTGGAGCAGTGGGGTCAGGTACCATAAATTCCATAGAAAAAAGCGCCTTTTTTGGTCTTACGCTTACTGAACCCGGCATTTTCCAGAGCGGAATTAAAATCACCGTTCTGTCTGGTAAACTCTCCGTTGTTCGCAGCATACTCACGATACTTCTGGTAAAGTTCCCCGGATTTTTCCGTAAACGCAGAATCCACATCACAGCATTCCTCGATAAAATGCCCCAGCCAGTCGTTCTCTTTTCTGTATGCCTTGATCGCTTCCTGGACACACTTCGGGAGCACGGTCTTGAAATTCGCATCTATGGCCTTCTTTGCGCCTTCGATCACCCACTTCAGGATGTAGCCGCCGGCATTCTCATAAAGAAAATCCGCATAGTTTTTGATATCGCTGTCACCAACGATCTTCGCATTGAAGGGGATCACGATCAGCCTGCGCCAGATACCGTCATCATTTGCCCCGACCTTCGGAAGATGGTTGGTATAAAGGACCAGCGTGTGGCTCGGCACAAATGCAAACGGCGCCTTATACTTCTTCTCAGCGAAAATCTCATCCGTGGAGCAGAGCTGCTTCACCACTGCGGTATTGAGCCTCATTCCTTCTTCCATCTCGGATGAGATGATCAGGCGCTTGCCCTTAAGCTCCGCCATTTCCGGTTTCACATTTCTCTTGCATCCGACCGTCAAGGTCTCCGCTGACAACTTCCCGCTATAGGTCCCCAACACCCTGGACACCGTATTCCAGAATGTAGACTTGCCATTTGCACCACTGCCGTAAGCAATGATGAGATGTTCCTGATAAACTTTCCCGACCGCAGCCATGCCGACAACCATCTGCACATAGTCGATCAGTTCCTTATCCCCGGAGAAGAAAAGCTCCAGGCACTGCTCCCACAAATCTTTTCCATCATCCGACGGAGACACATTGGTGATCTTCGTAATCAGATCTTCCGGGTTGTGTGGAAGTTCCCCTGCGTCAATGCCTTTTGTCAGGTCATATGTCGCATACGGCGTATTGAGCAGGTTTTCATCCTTGTCCAGGTCAGACACACTAACCGCAAGCATCGGCTTCGCCGCATTCAGCGCAGACACCACATACTTGTAATCCCGCCTCTTCATGACGAAAGCCAGATAAGTCTTCGCCGCCAGGTAGGTAAACATCAATTTCAATGAATCCAGCGGAACCGCCTTTTCCAAGGTCTTACCGCCAGCCTTGATTGCAGCCTCATCAACTCCTGCTGCCATCAATGCCTTCTTTGCGTTCTCTTCATATTCCAGGGCATCCGCCAGCTGCAGATCCAGAAATTCTTCCATAGCACCGACCGCCAACTGCCTGTCTTCAATCCAGGAATCTCCGTCATATCTGAGATAGTCCGTCGCATCTGAATATCTGAGCTCATCTCCATATTCCTTGCACAGCACCTTGGCCTGTCCGATGTCCGAATAATCATCCGGCTTCAGACACCCAGCCTTGAAATCCGAATTGTATTCATCTGGTGCCACATATCCCGGCTGTGTCTTCACCTTGTTCCTGAAGAACTTCAAAGCCGAATACCAGATGGTCTTAAGCTCTTCCTTCTCCAATGGCGGATCACACTTCGCCGCTTCATCCAGGAATACCTGCTTTGCCTTGTCCGTCTCTCCGAACCTCTTCAACGCCCTTCCCGCAAAATGGGAAAGCGTTTTGTTCCTGGATCCCTGCAGGATGCTCCCGCCGGTATAACTGCTGCCGGCATCCTCATCTTCTGCATGCTCCGGATCCACCTCTTCATCAATCGTCATCCAGCCCTCATGCCAGACGACCTCACCAGCATCCGCTCCAAAAATGAACCTCGCCGCATCCAGAGCATTGTAATATAAAATCGGGAATGCCTTCTGGATAGCTCTTTTTACCGCAGCATAATGTTCAGCGTCATATGTCTCTTCTATAGGAAAGTACACATGGAACTTCGGTCTTGCCGCCTTGCCGTCCTTTTCCTTCATATGGTTCCGGCTCGGTGCCGCCGCATAGTCGATCTCTTCAAAAAGCTCTTCCAGCTTCTCAAAAGTGATCCATTCGGCAGGATCATCAGAATGGTCATTATCACAGTCCATCACGATGACGTTGGACTTGATGAAGTTGCTGATATTGCGGTAGTTCTTCTTAAACTCTCCGCACACATGGTCAAATCCGACCGCCTTCTTAAGCTCATCCGCTGACATGATCTCGTTCTCATTCGGATACACGCAGTTCTTGGCATCTGCAGTCACATTCGCCGTCTGTAAAACAAAAAACATATCTCTGCCTCCTGTTACCTTCTTATGAAATTAGTTACTGTCCGCATCTTCTTACCGACCCTCAAGGGAACCACCTCTTTTCTTTGAAGTAGTAAAGCCAAACCTGGCTTTCCGAAGGTCTAGGTAAAAGTCCGGGCAGTTTTCCGATGCAGAAAAGAATTTTTTCAGTTTTTTATGCGTGAGGCAGAAACGCTTCCTTTTTATAAAGAAAAATTCGGTCGTCATCTGGCCGGAAATTTTTTTGTCCGAAAATCGGAAAACGACCTCATCTCATACCTAGACCTCCGAAAGATGCAGATAACCGATCAGCTCCAAAAAATATTTTTCAGGAAAATCGGAAAA
>JAXEJQ010000001.1:0-15326 GCA_034101475.1 Candidatus Limivivens sp. | reverse complement strand
TTTATAGTAGTCTTCTGCAGAAGTAACTGACGAAGCCGCTGCCTCTGTCTCCGCTTCCGAAGCAAGCTCTGCCATTTCCTCCGATACGCTCTCCGTAGCAGCTTCCGTCTCTGCCGCGGTTTCAGTGACTGCTTCGGTAGCAGCCGCGGTCTCCGTCTCGGATTCAGCAGCCATACAGTTCAAAGCAGATGTGGTCACCAGCGTACATGATACGAGGATGGTTGCAAAATATTTTTTCAGTTTTCCTCTCATCATATTATTCACCTCACTTAAACCGTTCCATGCTTCTTTGAGGGGCGGTCTTCTCTTTTTGTGAATAACATTTCAAATGCGCCGATCACATATTTTCTGGTATCGGCTGCCTCGATCAGAGTATCTACATAGCCTCTTCTTGCTGCTGCCAGAGCGCTGGACTGCAGAGAAGCGTATTCTGCTGCCTTTTCATTGATCACGGATACATCGGAACCGTCATACATGATCCTGGCTGCCAGATTTGCATCCATCATACCGATCTGCGCGTCTTCCCACGCAAAGGTGATATCTGCGCCCAGAGCCTTGCTGTTCATGGCGGTATAAGCGCTTCCGTAAGCTTTTCCGATAATCACATTTACCTTCGGAACCGTAGCATTTGCGAAAGCATAGGTCATCTCAGCCACTGCGGATGCAATACTTCTCTCAGAATGCATATTTGCTTTGAATCCGGTTACATTGGTCAGGGTCAGCACCGGAATCTCGAATGCATCACAGAACTGAACAAACTTCGCTGCCTTTCTGGCTCCCTTGGTGGTGAGAACCGCTTCGAACTCCTCTGCCTTCTCGCCGTCGGCATTGTAAATCTCTGTGCGGTTTGCCACAGCGCCTACGGTCATGCCGTTTAATTTGATGAATCCGGTAACCATTTCCTTCGCGTAGCCGGCTTTCACCTCTACGAACAGGTTCTCATCGGAAATGGTGCTCAGAAGAATACCGGTATCGCCTGCGGCATTTTCCAGATCCGCACAGACACGGTTCAGGTCATCAGCGCATTCTTCATAGGAGGAATCATCCTCATTGTTTGCCGGAAGGATGGATACCAGCTGTCTGATCCCGGCAAAGATCTCCTCCTCCGTTCCGGTAAAGTCCACAAGACCTGCTTCTTCACTCTGGAATTTCGCGGAAGCAGTGTTGCATTTATCAGCATTGTTGCCGTCCAGGGCATTCGGAGAATTAACAAACAGTTTTGCTTTCTTCTCTTCCATAAAGGTAAAATCCGTCAGTGCCGGCACCATCGCAAGACCGCCGCCGCATGTTCCGAAAATGGCAGTAATCTGGGGAATCACGCCGCTTGCAAGGCTCTGCTTCAGGTAAATTTCGCCAAATGCGTTCAGAGCATCCGTAGCCTCCTGCAGACGCAGGCCGGCGCAGTCGATCAGTCCGATCACCGGAGCACCCATCTTCATCGCAAGATCATACAGCGCTGTGATCTTCTTTGCGTGCATTTCGCCGATGGTTCCTCCCAGAACAGATGCATCCTGACTGTAAACGTAAACCAGATTTCCGTCGATAACTCCGTATCCGGTTACGACTCCATCAGCCGGAGTCTCGCTCGGCTGCATGTTGAAATCTGTGCATCTGGCAGTTACACTTTTTCCGATTTCAACAAAACTGTTCTCATCAAGTAAAGAATTGATTCTTGTACTTGCCAAGTTTTGTGCTGTGTTACTCATTCTTAGCCCTCCATTTGTATCTTTATTAAAATTTCAATGAAATTTTCTGCCGATTTTAATTGTACCGAATTTCTCCAAAAATAGCAAGTCTTTTTGTCTATTCCTTAACAAAAACTTCATGATTTTTTTCGGTCTCTGTCGTAATTTCAACACTTCCGTCTCATTTTGTCAGAAACACAAAAAAAGCCGCCCAGGCTCTGTTCAAAACCAGAACCTGCGCAGCACCTGAGCCAGGCACCAGGAAAAATCAATGCCGGGAACTCCTTCCTTTGCCAGAACCGGACAGACACAGATCTGTTCCCCGTTCAGATAATAATCCACCTCTCCGATTTTCTGTCCTTCCTCCACCGGAGCCTCCAGCGTATCAGGCAGCACTGTCCGGACAGTGACCCGATCCTCCTCCCCCAGCAGAACCCGATATTCCTCCGGGGTTTCCAGCTCTGTTTGCACATAAACCTTCCTGTCGAAGCTTCCCTCCCTGCTCGCCCCGTTTTCCACGGCGATTTCCGGGATTCGGACCTCCTGCAGAATATCCCGGTATTCATAGGTTCCCAGGGCATATTCCATCAGCTTTTTCGTGTCGCTCCATTTGTAGGTTTTATGACTGGGCCAGCCACAGGCCAGCAAAGCCACGATAAACGTCCGTTCTCCACGCTTCAGCGCTCCCACATAGCAATAGCCCGCATCTGCGGTATACCCTGTTTTGCCGCTGATCGCGCCGTCCATCATTGTGAGGAATGCATTGTGGTTATAGCAGGAAAAGCTCCGGCTGCCCTCCAGATTCGAAAAGGAATGGGACTGGGTCCCCGTAATCTTCAGGAATTCTTCCCTTTGAGGAGACAGGGTAATGCAGTAGCGCATCATCCGTGCCAGATCTCTAGCCGTTGTGGCATGAATCCCTCCCTCATCCTCCGCATCCAGCCCGTTGGGCGTCACAAAATGAGTATTTTCACATCCGATCTCCAGTGCCTTTTCATTCATCATTCCGGCAAAGCCTTCCACGCTTCCCCCCACATGCTCGGCGATGGCTACCGCGGCATCATTATGACTTTCCAGCATCAGGGAATACAGAAGATCGCCCAGCCGGAACTGTTCCCCGGCATACATTCCCAGATGGACACTTGGCTGTGCGGCCGCATTGGAGGAGACCGTTACCGTCTCCCTTTGTTCCGCATGTTCCAGAGCCAGGATACAGGTCATGATTTTGGTGGTACTGGCCATAGCCCGGACTTCCGTTCCGTTTTTATCAAATAAAACACGCCCGGAATCGGCATCCATCAGGACAGCGGCCCGGGCGTAAAGGTTGTCAGGTTTTTCCGGGCTTTCCGCCGCAGCATCCCTGCCGGCAAAGAAGCACAAAAGGAAACCAAAAATCATTAATAAACATTTTTTCACGGAAGCGCACCCCTGTCATATAATCGGTCTGACAAAAACAGTATATGCGCCTGTAAAAGCAGTTATGAACGGAACTTACTCATAATTTCTTTCAAACCGGGCATTGAGATACTCGTCATCGTACCTGGTATTCCAGTATTCCTCCAGAATACAGACTGTCTCCGGAACCGCCAGGCGCATCCTTGTCTGAAGCTCCTGAGTACTCTGGATACAGCGCTTGCACCGCTTTTTCCGCATCACATGCCCCTGCATGGCATCATAACCGCCCAGGAGCTTTAATAATTCCAGAAGCGCATATCTTTTCAGATTTGTCCGGCAGACGGTAATTCCGGTATAAAAACGCATGGAGCGCAAAGCCGTCCGGATTTCCCGTCCGCTCACCTGTCCCTGAAAAACCTTTTCCAGTCTGGACGGCAGCTCTCCGCCTGCAGTGATAAAGGCTCCGGGACGATAGGAAAAGGGATCCCTGCCGGTCATCTCCATCAGTACCCGGTCCAGATCCGTCTCGATTTCATCATGGGCTGCCCCCGTTTTCCGCATATATTCCCCAATATAAGGATGACAGGTGCTGTCCAGCATATAATGGCAGATAAATCCCAGGACATAAGCCGCCGTCTCCTCATCCGTGCGGACCAGCGCCTTGCAGGCTTTAAAAAAACCCGCAGCCTTTTCCCGGTGCAGCCGTCTGCCCATTTCATTTATCTTATTCTCTGAAAAGGGTTTGTAATAAAACAAAATATCCGGTCCGTGCAGCCCGATCCTGTACGCCGTCATATGCCCGGCAATCAGGCTCTGAAGCTCCTCCGGAAGCTTCTGGTAAACATTTTTTCCAAAAATATCATGTGTATAGGTTGTCGGCATACCTTCATCCTCTTTTTCTGCCTGCTTTCCGGGAACAGGCTATATGTTTAGTTTCAGCTGAACCTCTTCTTCTGCCTGAGCTTTAAAATCCTCCACCTGAACCGGACTGATGGCCGGAAGATCTTCCAGGGACTGAACGCCGAAATTCCGAAGGAACTCCTCTGTGGTTCCCAGAAGAATCGGCCTTCCGGGTGCATCCATACGGCCCAGCTCTGTAACCAGGTTGTATTCAATCAGCTTGTTGATGGCGTGGTCACTTTTTACTCCGCGGATTTTTTCGATCTCCGACTTGGTAATGGGCTGTTTATAGGCAATGATGGACAGAGTTTCCATGGCAACATCACTGAGAGACAGCTTTCTCGGCTGCTTTGCCACCTTAATCAGATAATCATAATATTCTGTCTTGGTACAGAGCTGAAACGCATTTTCCAGCTCGATAATCCGGATTCCCCGGTCCTCACTCTGATATTTGTCCATCATATTGTGGATCAGCTTCACTGTCGTATCCACATCATGATCGATGGCCTTCGCGATTTTCTCCGCTTCCACAGAATCCCCCATGGCAAAAAGGATCGCCTCAATGGCTCCTTCTAATTTCTGTATCTCCACGTCACATTCCTCTTTCTTCCTTCTCCGGCTCCACCGGGATCCCTTCAGCCGCTTCTTCCTCCCGCTCATCCCACAGGCCATCCTCAGCCTGAATGTAAATTTCATCAAAAATCGCGTCCTGCCGGATGGTGATTTTCCCCATCTTCATCAGTTCCAGAATAACCAGAAAGGCAATAATCGTATACATCTTCGTCCGGCGGCCTGTCAGAATCTCTTCAAAACGGCAGTTTCCACGCTCCCGGATATAGTCTTCCACAAATTTCCAGGTTTCATCCATATCCACTTCTTCTTTTTCCAGAGTTCCGAAGGAGCTGCGGATCGGATCTATCCGGTTTTCCTGCCTGCGAATGACGGATTTGTACAGGCTGTAGAGCTTCTGCAGCGTCATATCCTTCAGAAGCTCCGATACCTTCACCTCCGGCCGGTACCGTTCCACCTCCGGCGGCAGGGTAGCCGGCTTGTACATGGCCAGAGCCGCATCCTCCTGCTTCTCCCGCAGTTCATAGGACATGAATTTGTACATTTTGTACTCCAGAAGCTTCTCCACCAGCTCCTGGCGGGGATCTTCCTCCTCCCCCTCCTCATTGACCTCTTTGGGCAGAAGCATCCGGGATTTAATGTCCAGAAGAGTGGCTGCCATAACCAGAAACTCACTCATAATATTCAGATCCTGGCGTTTCATTTCCTGAATATATTCCAGATACTGGTTCGTGATCTCCACAATCGGAATATCATAAATATTAACTTTATTCTTGTCGATCAGATGCAGCAGAAGGTCCAGCGGTCCTTCAAACGCATCCAGTTTTACGGGGATCCCCATTGCTTTTCTCCATCTTTTTCTGTACTGCTCTTATTGTACTCATTCCGAATGCATTTGTAAAGCAAACATTCACATCAGTTTTATCACCGGAAGCTCTCTGGAATTCAGAAAACGGAAGCACACATCATGATCCCCGATCCCCGCGCTGACAATCATCTGACTTTTCCCTCGCTGAAACTGTCCTCTGTCATATTTGGGAAAAGGATGCATCTGAGGGCTGATCACACCACCCACAAGGGGCAGACGGATATAGCCTCCATGCATATGGCCTGATAATACCAGATCTGCCCCCCACCCGGCATATACCGGAAAATCCGCGGGATTATGGGCAATCAGCAGGCTGTAAACCTGCGGGGAGGGTCTGCGCAGAAGGCGGAGCATCTCCCCGTCCGTCACTTTTGGGGCCCCGATTCTCCGATAATGCTGCAGACCGATTTCCAGTCCGGCAATCTCCATAGGAAGTCCGTGAACGGACAGGCGTTCCTTTTTATTAGACAGCACTTTTGCGCCGCAGCGCACCAGCTCCTTCTGGTAAGCCAGATAGCGCTCCCGTTCCTCCCTGCATTCCCGCATTTTGCTCTCGTGATTCCCGTTGGCGCAATAAACCGGATAGTCTCCGGCCAGCCTGCCGATCAGCGTACACGCCGCCTCCGCAGAATCTCCCAGCGTAACCAGATCTCCGGCACCGATGATCAGATCCGGCTTCTGCCTCCGAATCTCCGCAGTCAGAAGCTCCTGATCCTGACCGTAAAAGGCGCCGTGAAGATCACTCAGCAGCAGGATAGTCACCGGGCCGCAGCCCGGAAAACGATCCCGATCGATCGGTATCCGGTAATTCCGGACAACAAATTTCTTCATATCTCACCTGCTTCTTCCGAATTTATTTTCTGTGACCTATCATAACACATCTGCCGGCACCTGTCCCATGCTTTTTTCAGATAATGCAGAAAATCTGCCTCCTCCACGTTTTCCGCCGCCAGAATGTTCACCCGTCCCAGTTCCTTTCCATTCAGGCGGTAGATTGCTTCGCCCAGCACATCTCCCTCGACAATGGGCGCCCGAACCCTTTCCTCCATGCGGATTTCCTTTTCCACCGAGCTCAAATCCCGGCTCTCGGTGTCCAGATACCGGAAAGGCCCCTCAAACCTGCAGGACACCTGATCCCGAACTCCTCTGGATACCGGCACATCCGACGGCGCCTGGGCATTTTCATCCGTATACATCCGGCATTTTCCAAATCCATAATTTAAAAGGGATGCCGCATTGGCAAATCGTGTTTTGGAATCCGGTGCCGCCAGCACCACCGCAATCAGTTCAATCCCGTTTCTCCTTGCTGTGGCAGACAGACAGTATTTTGCTTTGCTGGTGCTTCCCGTTTTCAGTCCCAGGCATCCTTCAAAGCTCCTCAGCAGCTTGTTGGTGTTTGTCAGACCGAATTCACTGGTTCCCTGTCTGGTGACATGGGTAATATTCTCCATCCAGATCGTGGAATATTCATAAATTTCCGGGAAACGTGTAATAAGCTCCCTGGTCATAATCCCAATGTCTCTGGCCGAGGTATAATGCTGATCGTCATCCGTCAGGCCGCAGCAGTCTACGAAATGGGTATTTTCCATGCCCAGATTTTTTGCTTTCTCATTCATCCTGGCTACAAATTCCGTATCTGTCCCGGCCAGATGCTCTGCCATGGCCACAGCCGCGTCATTTCCGGAAGCCACCACAATACATTTGATCAGTGTTTCCACCGACTGCTTTTCCCCTTCCTCCAGAAATACCTGGGATCCTCCCATGGACTTGGCGTGGGCGCTGGTAACCACCTCATCAGTGAGTTGGATTCTGCCCTCCTCCAGTGCTTCAAAAATCAGCAGAAGTGTCATAATCTTCGTGACACTCGCCGGACTTTTCTTTTCATCCGCCGCCTTTTCATACAGAACAGCTCCTGTGGACGCTTCCATCAAAATGGCATTGGGGGCTTCCAGCTCCAGATTCTCCCCTTCTGCTCCTGCCAGCATGCACGGAATCAGCGCCATCCAGACTGCCAGCACCAGACTCGTCAGTTTTTTCATAAAAAATACCGCCTTTAGTCCTATTATCTAAAACATGTATAATAGAACCAGCAGCGGTTTATGATTCTTTCCGGATCATTTTTCCATAGCCCCATCAACAGCTGACCCGGTCTGTTCTGAACATCGATCCCCTTTGAAACGCTCTGCTTTCCGGAAAATCCCCGGATGCCTGGCAAACAGCACATGCATGCCAAAATCCACCAGATAATACCCTATCAGGAAACAGGCCAAATAAGAACCCAGCCGTTTTGGATACAGATCCGTCACATACACGATCCCATGATGCAGAAAATAAAACATCACAATCGTATACAATCCCCAGGCCAGGGTACTCTCCAGACAGATGATTCCCCGATAATTAAAGGGCTTCCCACTGTAATCCCACCACACTTCTCCGAACAGTCTCTCCATCAGGTTTGCCACCAGAAATTCAAAGGCCGTAGCAAGCAGAGCGCCTGAGAAATACAGCAAAAACACGTTTCCCACAAAGGGGCGAAGCAGAAAATACACACCGAGTGCTCCGAAGCCGTAAATCGGACAGATCGGTCCGAAAATGAAGCCTCTGTTTACCCATCGTTTCTCACAGAATGACATATAGATGGATTCCACAATCCACCCAAGAATGCTGTAGGCGAAAAACCACTGGACCAGATGATAGAGATCTGTCCCTGTACCGTAAACAGGCGCTCCCCAGGGCATCAGCTCCACAGGCATCGCATGTCCTCCTTGAAAGAAAGCCCCTGATTACATACGGACCAGGGGCTTCATCTGCACATATTAATTAAATTTACGTTTACGAGCAGCTTCTGACTTCTTTTTACGTCTTACGCTTGGTTTTTCGTAATGTTCTCTCTTACGAATTTCCTGCTGGATACCAGCCTTTGCGCAGTTTCTTTTGAAACGGCGTAATGCGCTGTCCAGTGTCTCGTTTTCTTTTACGATAACATTTGACATACTTTCACACCTAACCTCCCTCCAGTTGTAGATTGTGCATAATACAACTGTCTGGGTATTCTTATTGCACTGATAATCATTATAGCATATTTTTCGCATACGTCAACCATTTTCCACAAGGTTTTCGTACTTTTTTTCTCACCAGTCCCGCCATCCAGCAAAATGGAAAGGCAGACCCGGCAGATTTATCTGCCAGGGGCTGGTTTTCCATTTTGAAATGGGCGGAACGCCCATAAAGCCTCAGACAGAAGCTGCGAAGCAGCGGATAGCCTGCCCTGGCAGGCGGGTCTGTGGCCTGGATGGCGGCCGGATTATGCTTCCTGCATACAGAAAGGCAGACCCGGCAGATTTATCTGCCAGGGGCTGGTTTTCCATTTTGAAATGGGCGGAACGCCCATTTGGGTATCTTTCTATTTTAACTGTCCTTCCAGGATTCCTGCTGCAGCTGCTACGGCGTCACCGATCTTCTCCGGGTTCTTGCCGCCGGCCTGGGCCATATTCGGGCGTCCGCCGCCGCCTCCGCCGACAATCGCAGCAATTCCCTTAATCAGATTGCCTGCATGAGCTCCGGCCTTCATGGCGCCATCTGTAGCCATGGCCATCAGACTGACCTTTCCATCCTTCGCGGAAGCCAGAACCACAACGCCTTCTCCCAGCTTGGTTTTCAGCTCATCGCCAAGATCGCGCAGACCATTCATATCCACGCCTTCTACCTTCGCTGCCAGCAGCTTCACGCCCTTCACTTCCACTACCTGATCCATTACATCGCCAAGGGCATCCTGAGCCATCTTGCTCTTCAGAGACTCATTTTCACTGTGGAGCGCTTTAACCTCTGCCTGCAGATGTGCAATCTTATTTTCCAGTTCCGCCGGTGTGGTCTTGAGCATTGCGGAAGCACGTCCCAGCTTCTCTTCCAGGTCTTTATAGTAACGGAATACCCCGTCTCCGGTCAGAGCCTCAATTCTGCGGACACCGGCCGCGATACCGGCCTCGGAAACAATTTTAAATACGGTGATCACACCGGTATTGGCCACATGAGTACCGCCGCAGAGCTCCTTGGAGAAGTCTCCCATGGATACCACACGCACTTCTTCGGAATACTTCTCTCCGAACAGAGCCATGGCACCCGTCTTCTTGGCATCCTCAATATTCATAATCTGAGTGGTAACCGGAAGGGATGCCTGAATCTCTTCGTTTACCAGATTTTCCACCTTTGCAATCTCTTCCGGTGTCATGGGTGCGAAATGCGCAAAGTCAAAACGCAGTCTGTCCGGTGTTACCAGCGAACCCTTCTGCTCCACATGAGAGCCCAGTACCGTCTTCAGGGCTTTCTGCAGCAGATGAGTCGCGCTGTGGTTCTTGCAGGTATTGGCTCTTCCTTTGGGGCATACTTCCAGGGAAACAGTGTCGCCCACCTTGAACATCCCCTTTGTCACCCGGCCCACATGGCCGACTTTTCCGCCCAGAAGCTTGATGGTATCCTCCACTTCAAATTCGGCATCTGCAGTGCGGATCACACCTTTATCGCCTTCCTGACCGCCCATGGTGGCATAGAACGGCGTTTCCCTCACAAAAATCGTGGCCTTCTCGCCGTCTGAAACTGCCTCGGTTACTTCCGTCTCCGTTGTCAGAACCGTAATCTCCGATTCGTGTGTCAGCCGGTCGTATCCTACAAAGGTGCTGGTGACACTGGCGTCAATGGAATCATATACCGTCGCGTCCGCTCCCATATAGTTGGTGGTTTCCCGGGCTGTTCTGGCTTTCACACGCTGTTCCTCCATGGAAGCCTTAAAGCCGGCTTCATCTACACTGTAGCCCTTTTCTTCCAGGATTTCCTTGGTCAGATCCAGCGGGAATCCATAGGTATCATACAGAGTAAAAGCATCCTTTCCGTCCAGCGTGGTCTTCCCTGCCGCTTTCATATCGGCTTCCAGACCTGCCAGAATGCTTAAGCCCTGGTCAATGGTCTTATTGAACTTTTCCTCTTCCTGGCTGAGTACCTTGAAGATAAACTCCTTCTTCTCCTCCAGTTCCGGATAACCGTCTTTGGAACCCTCGATCACAGTCTCACTGAGTCTGGACAGGAACTGTCCCTGAATCCCCAGCAGACGGCCATGACGTGCCGCACGGCGGATCAGTCGGCGAAGCACATAACCCCGGCCTTCATTGGTCGGCATAATGCCGTCGGAAATCATAAACGTTGCGGAACGGATATGATCCGTAATCAGACGGATGGAAACATCCTTTTCCGCATCGGACTTATAGGTAACACCGGCAAATTCACAAACCTTATTTCTCAGAGCCTGAACGGTATCCACGTCAAAGATGGAATCCACATCCTGAACAACCACTGCCAGACGCTCCAGACCCATACCGGTATCAATATTCTTCTGGATCAGCTCTGTGTAGTTGCCGTTTCCGTCATTTTCAAACTGGGTAAAGACATTGTTCCAGATCTCAATATAGCGGTCGCAGTCACATCCCACGGTACAGCCCGTTTTTCCGCAGCCGTATTTTTCTCCGCGGTCATAGTAAATCTCAGAACAGGGACCGCAGGGACCTGCGCCATGCTCCCAGAAATTATCTTCCTTGCCAAAGCGGAAAATCCGCTCCGGCGCAATACCGATTTCTTTATTCCAGATTTCAAAGGCTTCATCATCCTCTTCATAAACAGAAGGATAGAGCCGGTTCGGATCCAGTCCGATAACCTGGGTCAGGAACTCCCAGGACCAGGAAATCGCCTCATGTTTGAAATAATCACCGAAGGAAAAGTTTCCCAGCATTTCAAAAAAGGTGCCATGGCGGGCTGTCTTTCCAACGTTTTCAATATCACCTGTACGGATACATTTCTGACAGGTGGTAACCCGTCTCCTTGGCGGAATCTCCGCGCCTGTAAAATATGGCTTTAAAGGTGCCATACCGGAATTGATCAGTAATAAGCTCTTGTCATTGTGCGGAACAAGAGAAAAGCTTTTCATTGCCAGATGTCCCTTGCTCTCAAAAAACTCCAGAAACATCCTGCGAAGTTCATTTACACCGTACGTTTTCACAATTTATCCTCCTGCGTGCTACTCATTTTCTCCGGCAGCTTTTTTTGCGTCTTTTCTGTCCCGCAGAGTCTTGCCCAAAAAAATTCCCCCAAGGCTGACGGCTGCCAGAAAAATCATTTTAATCACTGACATTACAAAATTTGATACAACTGCTCCCATAAAAACCTCCTTATCAAAGGCTTCGGTCTATTCTGCTTTAATCTGATGGTATCCTTTTTTCCCTTTTTTAATCAAAAGAACGCCGTCTGCGTCAAAATCCGCTGTGGTATAGACTCTGGCAAAATCCGTAGCCTTTTCCTCATTCACTGTCACACCGCCCTGGGTAATCAGTCTTCTGGCCTCAGAACGGTTCTTTGCAAGTTTGGTATCCACCAGAAGCGTAATCAGATCCTTTCCTTCCTCCATCTCCGCCTTCGGATAGGTCGTCGTGGGCACATCCTCAGATTTTCCGCCATGAACAAACAGCGCTCTGGCTGCCTCCTGGGCTTTTCTCGCTTCTTCCTCACCGTGAACAATCTTCGTGATCTCATAGGCAAGGACTTCCTTCGCCTGATTGATCTCGGCTCCCTCCAGGGCACCCAGTCTGCGCACTTCCTCCATGGGAAGGAAAGTCAGAAGTGCCAGGCACTCTTCTACTTTCACATCTTCGATATTTCTCCAGTACTGATAAAACTCGTAGGGAGAAGTCTTTTCCGGATCAAGCCATACGGCGCCCTTCATGGTCTTGCCCATCTTGATGCCTTCGCTGGTAGTCAGCAGCTTAAAGGTCAGACCGTAGGCCGGCTTCTGTTCTTTTCTGCGGATCAGCTCCACACCGCCGATAATGTTGGACCACTGATCATTTCCACCCATCTCCAGCTTACAGTCATACATCTGATGCAGTTTCCAGAAATCATAGGACTGCATAATCATATAGTTGAACTCGAAAAAGGTGAGACCCCTCTCCATTCGCTGTTTATAGCACTCTGCGGTCAGCATGCGGTTTACGGAAAAATGAACACCGATCTCCCGCAGCATCTCCACATAATTCAGATCCAACAGCCAGTTCGCGTTATTCTCTACGATCGCCTTTCCATCGGAGAAATCGATAAATTTGGAAAGCTGCTCATAGAAACGCTGAGCGTTGTGATCGATGGTCTCCTTGGTCATCATGGTACGCATATCGGATTTCCCGCTGGGATCGCCGATCATGGTAGTGCCGCCGCCCAACAGTGCGATAGGCCTGTGTCCTGCATTCTGCATATGCTTCATCGCCATGATCGTCAGGAAATGTCCTGCGGTAAGACTGTCCGCCGTGGCATCAAAGCCAATGTAGAAGGTTACTTTCTCTTTTCCAAGTAATTCTCTGATTTCTTCTTCGTTGGTAGCCTGTTCAATGAACCCCCGCTCCAACAAAATATCGTATACATTCGTTGCCATTGTTTCTCCTCCTAATCTCTGAAAACTAATATAGCATAAGGATTTCCTATTTTCAAGAGTCAGTTCAGCCGCAAACCATAACGCAAAATCTCAGCGTCCCAGCTGTAACCCCGGGTCTGCAATCAGTCCGTCCCCGTCCGCCGCACGGGTGGCCAGCCTGTCGCAGCGTTCATTTTCTTCATGGCCGTCATGGCCCTTTACCCAGAGAAAGGTCACCTCATGGGGCTCCTTTGCCTTTAACAGCCGCTTCCAGAGGTCGATATTTTTCACCGGCTCATTCTTTCCTCGTACCCATCCTTTCCGAATCCATCCTTCGATCCAGTGCTGATTAAACGCATCGGTCAGATATTTGGAATCGGAATAAAGCTCCACGGTGCAGGGCCGCACCAGCGCCTCCAGTCCCACAATCGCCGCCATGAGTTCCATCCGGTTATTGGTGGTGCGGATATAGCCCTGGCTGTATTCTCTCTCATGCACACAGCCCCTGGGATCCACATAGCGCAAAATCACGCCATAGCCTCCGGGCCCGTCGGGATTCCCCCGGGCCGCCCCGTCCGTAAAAATTTTTACCAGCATGACTGCCTCCTTTTTTTCTCGCTTCGCTCTGCTTTCTTTTCTCGCCGTACTCCGGAAGCTTCTGTCCCGGTTACGTCCAGGAGCCTGTCTCCACAAAATGTTTCGCGCTGTCCTCTGCAGCCTGAATAATTGAATCTGCATACCCCATCATATGAAGCAGGCGTATGGCATTGCGCGAAACCGCTCTTCCCCGGTACAGCCGATAGTCAAACAGAATTTCATCATCCTTTACTTCTTCCTGGAAATGGAAATTCTCATAATCTGCTTCCAGCAGGTGCGTCAGTTCAATATCGTGGGTGGCCGCAAAGCAGATCAGATCCGGTCTGTTCATACTTTTCAGGATCTGGGAAGAAGCCGCGATCCGCTCCACCGTGTTCGTTCCCCGCAGCACCTCATCAATAAAAGCCAGGATTCGTCCGCCTTTTCCCATCTGATCCAGAATCCGCTTCAGGGATTTGATTTCAACAATATAGTAGCTATCCTGCCCTGCAAGATCGTCCCGCAGAGCCATGGAAGAATACACTCTGGAAAAGCCCAGCCGGAACCGATCTGCCAAACAGGTATCAATAGTCTGGGCCAGGATGGCATTGATCGCCACGGTTTTCAAAAAGGTAGACTTTCCGGATGCATTGGAACCGGTCAGCAGAACGCCTCTGGAAACAGAAATGGAGTTTTTCACCGGATCCGGAATCAGCGGGTGATACACATTCTCGGCATCCAGTTCCGTTTTATCTGAGAATTCCGGCAGACAATACTCCGGCATCAGTTTCCGAAAGGAAGCAATGGCTGCCGCACATTCCAGCATTCCCATATTCTCTACCATCTCATCAAAAGCGTTCAGATTTTTCCGTATCTCCAGAATCATGGTGGAAAACTGAATCAAATCCACATGAAAAGTAAAGTTCAGATAATCGATTACAAGCTTTGCGATTCCGCCGCTCAGATCCCCGGTATCGCCTGTCATGACAAAAAAGGAATTTCTCTTAAAGCCTTCCAGTTTTTTCCGGGCCTCCCGGATCCTTTCCTGATAAGGCGCCGCCGGCCCAAGGTCCATAGCCTCCAGCTTTTTCGCCGCCTTCATCATCTGAAGCAGACAGCCGCAGGACATCAGATAGGGGTCAATTTTCCTTTTTTTCCTATAATAGTCGGACCAGCTCAGCCCCAGACAGCAGATGAGGGCCAGGATTCCGATCTCCGGCCGGACAAAGATGCTGGCTCCTGCAGCCAGAATCAGTACGGTCCAGATCAGCTCCTTCCATCTTTTTCCCGGAGCCTGATCCGCCAGATTGTAAATAAAATCAAAGATCGAATAACGGCCGCTTTTCCCAATGCCGGCAAAGAAGAATTCCAGTTTTTCCCTCTGCTCCTGATGAGTCATGAAATACTCCGTCAGCATATTTCTCTGCCCGATCTCCTCTTTGGAAAAACTGGGCGTCCGCAGCAGTGCATACAGACAGCTTTCCCCCACACTGGACCAGGTGTGATTCAACAGCATGAAAATCTGATCCATCTCCAGATCATTCCAGGTAATGTCATCCAGATAAAACCGATCTTTTTTCTGTTTTAACCGAAAATAGTGACTGATTGCTTCAAACTCATCGGAATCATATTCCCGCTCCGGCCACGCTCCGTAGGTACGGCGAATTTTCTCCCGCAGCCAGCGTGCATGCTTCCACTGCTGGTACAGGATCAGAATCGCCATTGCCGCAATTGCCGCGAGGAACAGACCTGCAACCTTCACAGCCTCTGTCATAGGCATCTCCTTTCTGATAATCGAGTAGGAGGGAGTGATTAGCTCCCGTCCTCTCACACCACCGTGCGTACCGTTCGGTACACGGCGGTTTCAATAGTTGACGTGCACAGACTGATA